>JAZABS010000030.1:0-7483 GCA_036136835.1 Bacteroidota bacterium | reverse complement strand
AAAATTCTATTAGCATCAGCCTTACCTTTAGCTTCAATTCTTTGTTTTTCAGCTTCTTTAGCTGCAGTAACTAGCCTAAATTCATACTCTAAAGATTGTTGCTCTTGTTGTAGCTTTCTTTCAATTGCCTCTCTAATTGTAGGTGGCAGAGTAACATCTCTTACTAAAACTTCATTAAGCTGAATATATTGATCATCAACTATTTTTCTAGTTTCAACATAAATCTCCTCCTGGATTGCATCTCTTTTTGTTGAGTATAATTGTTCAGGAGTATATCTACCAACAACACTTCTTGCTGCTGATCTTATCGCTGGCAGAAGAATTCTTTGTTTATATGCTTCACTCTTTTCTTGATGAAGCTTGCCTAAATCATCATATTTTGGCTGGAACCATGCAGATGCTTCAAGCTTTATATCTAATCCATTAGATGATAAAACATCCATTTTTTCAAAAACTTCTTGTTGTCTTACTTCATATATAAATACTTTATTCCATGGGAAAACAAGATGAAATCCTTCACCCATAGGTGGTTTATCGGTAACTACACCCCCATCAAATATTTTATATAAGACTCCTGCTTCACCAGAGCCAATTGTTACAATTGATTTTGCTAAAATTAGCATCCCAAATGTTATTCCTAATAACAATGGTATTCCTATTCTTGGTACATTATTCATATCTTTTGTTTTTAATTATTATAATTTATGTTAATAGCCCTCCATCAATATTTAGCACTTGACCTGTAACATATGTTGACATATCACTGCCAAGCCATACACAAGCTTTTGCTACATCTTCAGGAGTACCTCCTCTTTTTAATGGAATTGAATTTCTCCAATTCTCTATAATTTTTTCGTCTAATTTTTCAGTCATTTCAGTTTCTATAAAACCAGGAGCGATAACATTACATCTAATATTTCTTGAGCCTAACTCTAATGCAATAGATTTTGAAAACCCAATAATTCCTGCCTTAGAAGCTGAATAATTTGACTGGCCTGCATTTCCTTTTATACCAACAACAGAGCTCATATTAATTATTGAGCCACTTCTCTGCTTTAGCATTGTTTTTTGAACAGCTTTTGTCATATTAAAAACTGAATTTAAGTTTACCTTTATCACTTGATTAAAATCCTCTTCCTGCATTCTCATTAATAAATTATCTCTTGTAATACCTGCATTGTTGACCAAAATGTCAATTGAATCAAAATCATTAGATATTTTTTCTACAAGATTTAATGAATCTTCGTAATTAGCTGCATCAGATTGATATCCAATAGCTTTTACTCCTAAATCTTTTAAATCTTTCTCAATATCTTTAGCAAGCTCAATAGACTTACTAAATGTAAATGCCACATTAGCTCCATTTAATGCAAACTCCTTAGCTATACCCTTCCCTATACCTCTTGAGGCACCAGTTATTATCGCTGTTTTTCCTTTTAATAATTTCATATAAATTCTACTTTAAAATTAATAAAATTATGGGCTTACTAAGTTAAAATACTATTAACTTTTTTTCCAATCTCTGCTGGAGAATGTACAACATGTATGCCATACTCCTCTAAAATTTTCTTTTTTGCTTTAGCTGTGTCATCAGAACCGCCAACAATAGCTCCAGCATGACCCATTGTTCTACCAGCAGGAGCAGTTTCTCCTGCAATAAATCCAACTATTGGCTTTTTACTCTTGCTTTCTTTGTACCATTTTGCAGCTTCAGCTTCTAACTGTCCTCCTATTTCCCCAATCATTACTATGCATTCAGTTTCATCATCATTTACAAACATCTCAATAGCATCTTTTACAGTAGTTCCAATAATTGGATCTCCTCCAATTCCTATAGCTGTACTAATACCAAACCCTTCTTTAACAACTTGATCAGCTGCTTCGTATGTTAAGGTACCTGATTTAGAAATTATACCAACATTTCCCTTTTTAAATATAAAACCTGGCATAATACCAACTTTAGCTTCATCAGGAGTTATTACTCCAGGACAATTCGGGCCAACCATTATACAAGAAAATTTATTTAAATGGTTTTTTACTTTTATCATATCTGAAATTGGAATACCTTCTGTTATAGTAATTACAACTTTAATTCCTGCTTCTGCAGCTTCAATAATAGCTTTAGCAGCAAATGCAGGAGGCACAAAAATTATGCTTGTATCAGCTTGAAGCTCATCTACTGTTTCTTTTACAGTATTATAGACTGGCCTATCCAGATGAGTTTGACCTCCTTTTCCGGGGGTAACTCCAGCAATAATATTAGTTCCATATTCAATCATTTGTGTTGCATGAAATGTACCTTCCTTCCCTGTAAAACCTTGCACAATTATTCTAGAATTTTTATCTACTAATACACTCATTATTTTATTCTTTAGCTCTTTCTTTGTAATTTCCTTTAATTGAATCAACTTTAATCTTATCCCCTTCATTAATAAAAAGAGGAACATTAACAATAGCACCCGTTTCTAATGTAGCTGGTTTTGTCGCATTTGTTGCAGTATTTCCTTTTACACCAGGCTCTGTTGAGATAACTTCAAGAACTACATTAGCAGGCATCTCAACTGATAGAGGTAATGAATTCTCAGAGTTTGTAATTACTGTAACAACCTCACCTTCTTTCATTAATTGCGGGTTATCTAATAATTTTTCCTCAATTGAAATCTGATTATAGTCATCAGTATTCATAAAATGGTACATATCTCCATCATTATATAAATACTGAAATTTATTAGTCTCAACTCTTACAATATCTATCTTATGTCCTGCAGAAAATGTATTATCAACTACTTTTCCAGATGTCAGACTTTTTAGTTTTGTTCTAACAAAAGCAGGCCCCTTACCAGGCTTAACGTGTAAAAATTCTATAATCTTATATATATCATTATTGTGTTTAATACACAATCCATTTCTAATATCAGCTGTATTACCCATATTAAATATTTCTTAACCTGATTTAATGTATCCTTTCATAATTCCTCTATGAGATTTCCTAATAAATTGAAGAATCTCATCTCTTTCATCAGATGCCTCCATTTCAGCCTCTATAATTTCACACGCTTGAGTATTATTGTAATTTTTTTGATATAATAATCTGTAAATATTTTGAATTTCTCTAATTTTTTCAGGCTTAAAACCTCTTCTTCTTAGTCCAACAGAATTAATGCCTACATATGATAGAGGCTCTCTTGCAGCTTTAACGTAAGGCGGAACATCTTTTCTTACTAATGAACCACCAGTAACAAATGAATGGTTGCCTACAGAACAAAATTGATGAACAGCCGTTAGTCCTGATATAATAACATGGTCCCCAACGGTAACATGTCCTGCAAGAGTTGTATTATTCGAAAAAATACAATTATCACCAACAATACAATCATGAGCTACGTGAGAATATGCCATTATTAGACAGTTATTACCAATAACTGTTTTAGTTCTATCATTAGTTCCTTTGTTAATTGTCGTGCATTCTCTTATTGTGACGTTATCACCTATTTCAACATATGTTTTTTCATTGTTATATTTTAGGTCTTGAGGAATCGCAGATATTACTGCTCCTGGAAAAACATTACAGTTTTTCCCAATTCTTGCTCCATCCATTATTGATACATTTGACCCAATCCATGTTCCCTCACCTATCACTACATCTCCATCTATTGATGAAAAAGGTTCAATAACAACATTCTTTGCAATTTTTGCATCTGGATGTATATAAGATAATGGCTGTTTCATTTTATTTAACTTTTGTTATTTGAGCTATTAATTCTGCCTCTGCACATAATCTATCATTTACAAATGCTAATCCTTTCATATGACATATACCTCTTCTAACAGGATTAAGCAAGTTACACTTAAATATTATAGTATCCCCAGGAAAAACTTTGTTTTTAAATTTAACTTTGTCAATTTTTGCAAAAAATGTTAAATAATTTTCTGGATCTGGAACTTTGGTTAAAACTAATATTCCTCCTATTTGAGCCATTGCTTCAACTATAATTACTCCTGGTAAAATGGGGTAGTCAGGGAAATGTCCGTCAAAATAATATTCATCTGCTTTGACGTGCTTTAATCCAAGAATATCATTTTCATTAAGTTCATATATCTCATCTATAAACAAAAATGGGTCCCTATGTGGAAGAATTTCTTTTATTTTTTCAGAATCCATAATTGGCTTCTTTCCTTCAATATTTGGGATTTTACTAATTTTTATACCTAATTTTCTTTCTTCCTTAGCTTCTTCAATTATAGTATTCATTTTTCTAGCAAATTCAGTATTTACATGATGGCCTGGTTTAGTAGCAATTACTCTACCCCTTATCTTAGTTCCTATAAGTGCAAGATCACCAACTACATCTAATAATTTGTGGCGTGCTGCCTCATTGGGATGATGAAGAGTTAAGTTGTCTAAAATTCCATTAGGATTAACTTTAATATCATCTTTATTAAAAGCTTTTTTTAATTTTTTCATAGTGGAATCAGATAAAGGCTTATCCACATAAACAATAGCATTATTAAGATCACCTCCCTTAATTAATCCTTTATTAAGCAACATTTCTATTTCATGTAAAAAACTAAATGTTCTAGAATTAGAAATATCATCTTTAAAGTTTTTTATAGAATTCATTGTGGCATTCTGGGTGCCAAGAATTTTTGTTCCAAAATCTACCATTGTAGTAATCTGATATTCACTAGAGGGAATCACTGTTATTTCACTTCCAGATTTTGGCTCTTTATAACTAATAATATCTCTTACTACAAATTCTTTTCTTTTTTCTTCAAGATCTTTTTTTCCAACTGATTCAAGTGCTTCTACAAAAAACTTTGAAGAACCGTCCATTATAGGAGGTTCTGACGCATCAAGCTCTATACTTACATTATCTATCTCTAAACCTACAAGAGCTGCTAAAACATGTTCAGTTGTTTGAATTCTAATATCATCTTTATTTAAGCAAGTTCCTCTATCTGTATTAAACACGTAATTAATATTTGCTTCAATTTCAGGCTTTTCTTTAAGATCAATTCTTTTAAAAATATAACCAGTATTTGCCTTTGCAGGCTTAAAAGTAAGATTAACTTCCCTTCCTGTATGCAGTCCGACACCTTTTAAGGAGATGCCCTTCTTAATTGTAGTTTGATTCTCGTCAGTTAGAACTATCATTATTCTTTTTTAAATTTTCTATGTCTTTAACATATCTATCTAGATTCTTAAAATGAACATATGATCTATTAAAATCTCTTTCCTCAAATCCGGGACTACCTTTTATAACTAGATTGTCTTTTACGCTTTTATAAATTGAAGCCTTACCTTGAATCTTAACATTGTCTCCAATTGTCAAATGCCCAATGATACCTACTTGACCTCCTATTTGACAATTTTTTCCAATCTTAGTAGATCCAGCTATACCACATTGAGCTGCTATTACAGTATCCTCTCCTATTACAACATTATGTGCTATTTGCACTAAATTATCAAGTTTAACCCCTCTATTAATTAATGTAGATCCTAAAGTTGCTCTATCAATAGTAGTCGAAGCACCTATTTCAACATCATCCATAACAACTACATTTCCAATCTGAGGTATTTTTTGAAATCTTCCTGAACTATCCGGAGCAAATCCAAATCCATCTGATCCAATTACGGAATTAGCGTGTATAATGCAGTTTTTTCCGATTTCAGAATTATTATAGATTACAACACCAGAATGTATCACAGAATTTTCACCTATTACTACATCATTACTTATATTAACATTATTTAATATAATTACGTTTTCTCCTATAACTACATTATCTCCTATACAACAATAATCTCCAATAGATACATTGTTTGAAATCTTAGATGATTTTGAAATTATCGCAGTCTCTTTAATTCCAAAACTATTGAGAGAATTATTATCAAATTTATGAAGGAGTTTAACAAATGCTATGTATGGGTCATCTACCCTCATTAATGTAGCAGAAATACTTTGTGAAGGCTCAAAATCTTTGTTTACAATTATAATAGAAGCTTTTGTTTTATATACCCAAGGAATATACTTTTTATTTCCTAAGAAAGTAATAGAATTGTTTGTTGATTCTTCTATTTTATCTAAAGAAGTTACTTCTACAGAAGGATCGCCATCAATTGTTGCATTTAATATTTTTTCTATTTCTAATGCAGTAAATTTCATAGGTTGCAAAATTAGCAAATTCCGAGAAATTCATTGTTAATGTAATCACAAAAGTTTAATGATAATAATTATGTAAATTTATGCCTTTAAAAAAATTTATTTCTTTAAATGGTTAAAACAAAAATTTTATGGGTTGATGACGAGGTTGAGCTGTTAAAACCTCATATTATTTTCTTAGAAGATAAAAACTTTACAATTACAACATGTAATAATGGGTCTGATGCTATAGAAGTAATGAGAAACAACAACTTTGATGCTATTCTTCTTGATGAAAATATGCCAGGATTAAATGGAATAGAAACATTGACTATTATGAAGAATATCGATGCCAATATCCCAATAATAATGATAACAAAAAGTGAAGAAGAAAATATTATGGATGAAGCTATTGGTAACAAAATTTCTGACTACCTAATTAAACCTGTAAACCCTAATCAAATATTTCTAAGTCTAAAAAAGAATTTAGACAACATAGATATTATATCCGATAAAACTATTTCTGGATACCAACAAGAATTTAGGAATATCTCCTTAGAATTATCTAGTATAAACACTATTGAACAATGGAAAGAAATTTATTTGAAATTAATTTCATGGGAGATTAAATTAGAAGAAAACAGTAATGATACGATGATGGAGATATTAATATCTCAAAAAAATGAAGCAAATAGGTTATTTTCAAAGTTTATAGAAAACAATTATGAAGACTGGCTTAACAATAATGATATAATGCCTTTGTTTTCAAACAACATAATTAAAGATAAATTAGTAAATGAATTATCTGATTCAACTCCAACACTTTTTATTGTTATTGACAATTTAAGATATGATCAATGGAGAGTTATTGAACCTTTAATTTATAATCATTATAACAAAATTTCTGAAGAAGCATACCTAAGTATTCTACCTACAACTACACAATATGCAAGAAATTCACTTTTTTCTGGTTTAATGCCTTTAGAAATTCAAAAAAAGTATCCAGAATATTGGAAAAATGATTCAGATGAAGGTGGGAAGAATCTTCATGAAAAAGAATTGTTAAAAGAAAACTTAAGAAAATTAGGATATGGAAATATCTCCTTTGAATATAACAAAATCACTAATCTAAAAAATGGGCAGAAAATTTCAGAAAACATTAAAGACAAAATAAAAAATAACTTAACAGTGATTGTATACAATTTTGTAGATATGCTATCCCATTCTAAAACCGAAATGGAAATAATAAAGGAATTAGCATCAAATGACAAAGGATACAGAGATTTAACTCTTAGCTGGTTTAAAAACTCTCCTTTATTTGAAATTATTAGAAAAGGACA
>JAZABS010000029.1:0-2975 GCA_036136835.1 Bacteroidota bacterium | reverse complement strand
TTTCATTTCATTTACAGCTTTATTAGTAAAAGTGATGGCCAATATATTTTTATAGGTATCATCATTTTTTGCATTCAAAAGAAGTATCAAGTATTCTTTTACTAAGTTGAAGGTTTTCCCACTTCCTGCAGAAGCATTATATATTATAAAAGTGTTTGATGGTTGCATTGTCTTAAATTACAAGTTAATTAATACTTGTTGATTATTGAATAGCTTTATTGTAAATTTGTGAAGACATTTAATGTTTTAATTATAAATATATATTATGAGTTTTTTATTACCTGATTTAGGATTTGATTATACTGCTTTAGAACCACATATTGATGCAAGAACAATGGAGATTCATCATTCAAAACATCATAATGGTTATACAAATAATTTGAATAATGCTTTGGAGCACACAGACATTTCTGATAAAAATATAGAAGAAATTTTAATGAACTTAGACATGGATAATATGGCTCTTAGAAACAATGCTGGAGGATATTACAACCATTGCTTGTTTTGGGAGATATTAAATCCTAATGATAAACAAGAACTAGCAGGTGACCTTGAAGTTGCAATAAATTCTACTTTCGGATCTTTTGATAATTTTATAGAGCAGTTTTCAAAAGCTGCAGCAACTAGATTTGGATCTGGATGGGCTTGGCTTTGTGTTAAAGACGGAGCACTAGAAATATGTTCTTCTGCAAATCAAGATAATCCACTTATGCCTGGAATTGGCTGTGGAGGAACTCCAATAGTAGGGATTGATGTATGGGAACATGCATACTATCTAAATTATCAAAATAGAAGAGCAGATTATATTGCAGCATTTTTCAATGTTGTTAACTGGAGGGTTGTAAGCGAAAAATATAAAAATGCCTAATAGGCTCTTTTTTTATTGCCTTCATAGAAGTTTATAAAAGCATTATTAACCACTCTATTTCCCCCTGGGGTTGGATACTTACCTGTAAAATACCAATCACCAGTATGATTCGGACAAGCTTGATGTAAATTTTCAATTGATTGGTATATAATTTTAACTTTAGCATTCTGTACATTTACACTTAAAATTTCAGCAATCTTTTCGGAAATTTCATCTGCTGTAAATATGTTATAGATATCCTTTACATAATTTTTAATTTCTATATCTGCATTCTCTACTTGTTTTTTGCATTTATCATATACTTCTTTAACCATAGAATATTGGTCTTTATCTTTAAGTAGCTCTAGAGTAGCTTTGAATGCGATCAAACTATCAAGATTTGCCATATCTATGCCATAGCAATCTGGATATCTTACTTGAGGAGCAGATGATACAACTACTATTTTCTTTGGGCTTAATCTATCCAGCATTTTCAAAATACTTTTTTTAAGTGTTGTCCCTCTTACTATGCTATCATCAATAATAACTAATGAATCGGTAGGCTTTATTACGCCGTAAGTTACATCATACACATGCTCTACTAAATCATCTCTGCTATTATCTTCAGTAATAAATGTCCTTAGCTTAACATCTTTAACTGCAATTTTTTCAATTCTTGGCCTTTCAGATAAAATATCAATAATTTTATCTTCAGAAAGATTTTTGTTTTTTATTATTGCCTCAGTTTTTTGTTTATTAAGAAATTCTTCTAAGTAATCTGCCATTCCAAAAAATGAGGTCTCAGCTGTATTAGGAATATAAGAAAATACAGTGTTTTTAATATCATTATTTATTTCAGACAATACTTTTGGCATAATTAGCCTGCCTAATTGTTTCCTTTCAAAATATATATCAGCATCATTTCCTCTTGAAAAATAAATTCTTTCAAAAGAGCACGCTTGATGTTCAGTTTTTTTATTTATTTTTTTTATAGTAATCTCCCCTTTATTCTTTATAATGATAGCAGAGCCTGGATCTAGTTCTTTAATTTTATTTGTACTAATATTGAATGCATTTTGAATAGCAGGTCGTTCAGAAGCAACCACTACTACTTCAGTGTCTGTATAATAAAATGCTGGTCTAATGCCTGCTGGATCTCTCATCACAAATGAATCTCCATGGCCTAATAGCCCTCCCATTACATATCCTCCATCCCAATTTTTTGATGACTTTTTCAATATTCTAGAAATATCTATTCTATCGGATATTAAATCGGAACACTCCATTTTTGAATATCCTTCTTTTTTTAATTCCTTATACATTTTTCTAACGGAATCATCTAAATAATGTCCAATTTTTTCCATAATTGTTATTGTATCAGAATACTCTTTAGGATGTTGTCCTAGCTCTATAAGATTGTTAAAAAGCTCTTCTACATTAGTCATATTAAAATTCCCAGCAAGAATTAAGTTTCTATGTTTCCAATTGTTTTGCCTTAGTAATGGTTGAACATTTTCAACACTATTTCCTCCAAAAGTGCCGTATCTAACATGACCCAATAATGATTCAGCAACGTACGGAACTGAATGTTTTAATTTTTCAATATCTGAACTGAGTTTAGGATTATTTTTAAGTTCAGAGTTAATCCTATTATTTATTTTGGAAAATACATCTTGAATAGGCTGTTTTTCTATTGATCGAATTCTACTGATAAATTTTTTACCTGGAGATACATTTAATTTAATACTTGCAAATCCAGCCCCATCTTGTCCTCTATTATGCTGCTTCTCCATTAATAGATACATTTTATTTATTCCATAAAATGCTGTTCCGTATTTTTTTTTATAAAAATCTAGAGGCTTAAGTAATCTAATGTGAGCAATGCCACATTCATGTTTTAACTCATCACTCATTTTTTCTGTATCAATGTAGGTTTACAAAAAAACAAAATTATTATTTAACTATAAAAGTTTATTTATAAAATCAACTCTATTTAAAATATCACTATAACTAATATCTTCAATACCACTAACTCCGAAGCCTTCAACTGAAAAAGAAGCAGTTGCAGTTGCATAAATAACAGCATTTTTTATGTCATCAAATGAAGCAGAATTGATCTTAGTTAAAT
>JAZABS010000028.1:0-11110 GCA_036136835.1 Bacteroidota bacterium | reverse complement strand
CTCCAGTTGATTTTGATCTAACAAGTACAATAGCAGGTTGGGGTAGGGTGCTGCCAGAATTTAATAATGCTACTGAATTTGTTGTAAATAATGATGGTACAGTTGATTATACTAATCCCGGGGTAGGTGTTATGTTTTTACCTTCAGGATTAGGATACTTTTCAAGTGCAGCTGGTTCAGTGCCGGTTTATTCAAATTTGATTTTTAAATTTGAGTTGTTAGAATCTGAAGAAAATGATCATGATTTTGATAATGTTCCATCGCATCTTGAAGATTTGGATCAAGATTTAGATTTAACAGATGATAATACTGATGAAGATCCATATGCAAATTTTGTTGATAGTGATGATGATAATGATGGTACCTTAACTATAGATGAGGACCTTGAACCTGATACAGATTTAACTGTTGATAGAGATGGAGATGGAGATCCAGAAAATGATATAGGTGATGGGGACCCTACAAATGACGATACTGACGGTGATGGAATTCCTAATTATTTAGATCCAGATAATTCTGAATCAAGAGACGACTAATTTTTTATTTTCTATTTATTGCTTTTTCTGCTTTTTCTACAATTGAAATAGCACTCAGTCCATATTTTTCCATTAGTTTAGCAGGAGTCCCAGACTCACCAAAAGTATCATTAGTTGCAACAAATTCTTGTGGAGTAGGAGTATTTGAAGCCAATACACGAGAAACACTTTCTCCTAAACCTCCTAGATAATTGTGTTCTTCAGCAGTTACTATACACCTTGTTTTGTTTACTGATTTTAATATTGCTTCCTTATCTATTGGTTTTATTGTATGTATATTGATAACATCTGCGCTAATTCCTTTATCATGTAATATTTTCGCTGCTTCTAATGCTTCCCATACTAAATGTCCAGTAGCCACAATTGTAACATCATTTCCTTCTTGAAGTTGTATTGCCTTACCTATTTCAAAAATTTGATTTTCTGGAGTAAAAACAGGGACTTTTGGTCTTCCAAATCTAAGATAGACAGGTCCTTTATGTTTAGCAATAGCTATCGTGGCAGCTTTGGTTTGATTATAGTCACAAGTATTTATGACTGTCATTCCAGGGAGCATTTTCATCATGCCAATATCTTCTAATATTTGGTGTGTTGCACCATCTTCTCCAAGTGTTATGCCAGCATGAGATGCACATATTTTTACATTCTTTCCTGAATAGGCAATTGATTGGCGTATTTGATCATAGACTCTTCCAGTAGAAAAATTAGCAAAAGTTCCAGTAAATGGAATTTTCCCTCCAATTGTGAGTCCTGCAGCAATTCCCATCATATTAGCTTCAGCAATTCCAACTTGGAAAAATCTTTCAGGATGATTTTTTTTGAATTCATTCATTTTTAATGATCCAGTTAAATCAGCACATAAAGCAACTACATTTTGATTTGTTCTTCCAAGTTCTGTTAAACCATCTCCAAAACCACTTCTGGTATCTTTTTTTTCTGTATAGTCGTATATTTTCATTAGTAATCTCCTATGGTTTCAGGGTTTTGATTTAAAGCTATTTCTAATTGTTCATCATTTGGTGCCTTACCATGCCATTCATGTGTATGCATCATAAAGTCTACACCATTCCCCATAACAGTATTTAATAGAACACAAACAGGTTTTTTATTACCAGTTTTAGATTTAGCATCGCTCATTCCATCAATTATTGATTGGATATCGTTTCCTTTAATAATTTCACATACAATCCATCCAAATGCTTCAAATTTAGATTTTATATTACCCATATCAATAACATCAGATGTACTTCCATCAATTTGTTGTCCATTAACATCTATAGTTGCAATAATATTGTCTACATTTTTCGCTGAAGCATACATAATTGCTTCCCAATTTTGACCTTCTTGAAGTTCACCATCACCATGAAGGCTATAAATTAATTTATTATCATTATTTAACTTTTTGGAATGAGCAGCTCCAATAGCTACAGAAAGACCTTGACCTAATGAACCAGATGCAACTCTTACACCAGGAAGACCCTCATGAGTAGTAGGATGTCCTTGTAACCTTGAGTCAATTAAACGAAAAGTATTAAGCTCAGAAATATCAAAATAATTTGACCTAGCTAATACACTATAAAATACTGGAGAAATATGACCATTACTAAGAAAAAATATATCTTCTCCGCTACCATCCATTTCAAAACCATCATTTCTATCCATTATAACATTGTATAGAGTAACAAAAAATTCTGCACATCCTAAAGAGCCACCAGGATGACCAGAATTTACTTTATGAACCATTCTTAGAATATCTCTACGAACCTGAGTAGTTAATGCCTGTAAATGATTAATATTTATCATTCTTTATCGTAGAATTTTGATTGCGTTAAATTAGAATTTTGTTTTACTAATATGAAATTATTTTAAAACCATTTATTAACAAAAACTTAAAATTTATAATATTAGACTTTTATTAAGAATTAATTGAATTAATGTTATTTATATTTGTTTCTCATATCTATGAAATTTAATATAAGTAATACAGACAGTGAGAGTAATGCTAGAGTTGGATGCATAGAAGCATCTCATGGTCTAATTCAGACTCCAGTTTTTATGCCTGTAGGAACTCAAGGGGCAGTAAAGGCAGTTCATCATAGAGAATTAAGGGATGAGGTAAATGCAGAAATAATATTAGCTAATACATATCATTTGTATTTAAGACCTGGAGCTGATCTTATAGAAAAATCTGGCGGAATACATAAATTTATGAGTTGGGATAGAAATATTTTAACTGATTCAGGTGGATATCAGGTTTATTCTTTAGCATCAAACAGAAAAATTACTGATGAAGGAGTAAGATTTAAAAGCCATATTGATGGTAGTACACATTTATTTACACCTGAAAGTGTTATTGATATTCAAAGATCTATTGGAGCAGATATAATTATGGCATTTGATGAATGTCCTGCGTATCCATGTGAATATGATTATGCAAGTAACTCAATGAATTTAACTCATAAGTGGTTGGATAGATGTATAGATAGGTTTAAATCTTCTAAAAATAAATATGGTTATGATCAATTTTTATTTCCAATAGTTCAAGGAAGTACATATAAAGATCTTAGAATTAAATCAGCAGAATATATTGCTAGTAAAAATTTATTTGGAAATGCAATAGGAGGACTTTCAGTTGGGGAACCTTCTGAAGAAATGTATTTGATGAATGAGGTTGTATGTAATATACTTCCAAAAGATAAGCCTAGATATCTAATGGGGGTTGGAACTCCAGTAAATCTTCTTGAAAACATAGCTTTAGGAATAGATATGTTTGACTGTGTTATGCCGACAAGAAATGCTAGAAACGGAATGTTATTTACATCAAAAGGTATAATTAATATAAAAAATAGTAAATGGAAGGATGATTTTTCATTAATAGATGATGATGAAATCACCTATGTAGATAAAGAATATTCAAAAGCATACTTAAGGCACCTATTTTCAGTAAATGAAATTTTGGCTAAACAAATAGCATCAATTCATAATTTAGGTTTTTATTCTTGGTTAATTTCTGAAGCTAGAATGCATATAATAGATGGAGATTTTTTAAATTGGAAAAATAAGATGGTAAAAATTTTAAACAAAAGATTATAACAAATTGAAAATAGTAGATTGGTACATATTAAAGAAATATTTAATCACTTATATTTCAATTCAAATTCTATTTGTCCCCATAGCTATAGTTGTAAACTTAGCTGATAATATAGATAAAATATTATCTAATAATGTTCCTTTTAATGAGGTTTTAGAATACTATTATAACTTTACGATATATTTTTCAAACTCACTTTTACCTTTATTTCTATTCCTTTCAGTTATTTGGTTTACTTCAAAATTAGCATCGAATTCTGAAATTATAGCTATGTATAGTTCAGGGTTTTCATTAAAGAAACTTATTAAACCATATCTAATAGGATCTTTAATGATAGCATTTGTTGCCTTAGTATTAGGAATTTTTATAGTTCCAGATGCAAGTAAAGATTTTAATGAATTTTCATATAAATACCTAAAAGGTTCAAGAAAAAGTATTGATGATAAAAATATTTTTAGAAAGATAAATGACAACGAATATATTTATTTAACTCAGTTTAATGTAAAGAATAATATTGGAACTAATTTTACTTTAGAACATTTTCAAGAAAATAAGCTTAAATTTAAAATTAGTGCAAGCAATATTAGATTTCTAAAAAAGGATAGTGTATATAGGTTAACTAATTATGTTAAGAGAACTATTACAGATAGTATTGATATTATTGAGTCAAAAAGAAGTTTAGATACTTTGTTTAAATTTAAATTAAGTGATTTAACTCCATTAAATTATATAGCAGAAACATTAAACTATTTTGATCTAGTAGAATTTATTAATCAAGAAAAATTAAGAGGATCTTCTAATATTGGAAGATATCAAGTTGTGAAATATAAAAAATGGAGTATTCCCTTTTCTATATTTATTTTAACAATAATTGCTTTTTCTGTGTCATCGGTTAAAAGAAGAGGTGGTGCTGGAGTTAACCTGGCATTTGGTATATCTGTAGCTATGACATATGTTTTCTTTGATAAAGTTTTTGGAGTATTGGCTCAACAATCTGATTTTTCTCCTATAATTGCAGTTTGGTTTCCAAATTTTGTTTTTGGATCTTTAGCGATATATTTATTATATAAGAATGCAAACAAACAACTTTAAACATTATCTACATCTTCATTTTTTAGTTTTTATAGCAGGATTTACTGCAATTTTAGGCGAATTAATTAAAATCTCATCAATTCCATTAGTATGGCATAGAATGTTAATTGCAAGTGTACTTACATTTATTTATTTAATCATAAAAAAAAATAATATTAAAATAGATCTTAAAACGCTATTAAAATTTTCTTTACCAGGTCTAATTATTGCTTTACATTGGATTACTTTTTTTGAAGCTATAGAACGATCTAATATATCAATAACATTAGCTATGTTTTCTACTGCTGCATTTTTCACATCATTCATTGAACCGTTTTTTTTTAAAAGAAAAATAATTTTTTATGAAATTATTATGGGTTTACTAGTGATTATAGGAGTTTATATGATTACAATGGCTGAAATTTCTTATTTAAATGGTATAATTTTAGGAATACTCTCAGCACTTTTTTCTTCTTTATTTTCAGTTTTTAATGGAAAGTTAGTTAAAAAATATAGTCCAATAATTATATCTTTTTATGAGTTTCTAACAGGTCTAATATTTATAACAATATATTTAATAATGTTTAATTCATTTGATTCGGTATTTCTTAACTCTCTGATTAGTTTAGATTACTTGTATTTATTTATTCTTGGATCAATTTGTACTGCGTATGCATTTATAGCTGCAGTGGGATTAATGAAATTTTTATCTCCATTCACTGTAGTTTTAACATATAATCTTGAGCCAGTTTATGGAATAATACTTGCATTAATACTATTTCCAGATAAGGAAAATATGAGTACAATGTTTTATTTAGGCGCTTCTCTTATCTTAATTACAATTGTTATTAATTCCGTATTTAAGAATAAATACAGTTAAAAATAACATAATCATTGATGCTATTATTCTAAGATTTTATAATTTTAGATATATTACTTTATTCAAAAGTTGAGTTTATGAATTATTTAGATTTTGAACAACCTATAAAGGAATTAGAAGATCAATTAATTGAATGTAGAGATCTAGGTGATAAGAGTGATGTTGATGTTACTGAAACATGTAAAAAAATTGAGAAAAAATTAAATTCAACAATTAAGGAAATTTACAGCAATTTAACTCCTTGGCAAAAAGTGCAAATATCAAGACATCCTGATAGGCCTTATACGCTAGATTACATAAATGCAATTTTTGGTGATAGTTTCATAGAACTACATGGAGATAGAAATTTTAGAGATGATAAAGCAATGATAGGTGGTCTTGGTAAAATTGAAAATCAAACATTTATGTTTATTGGTCAACAAAAGGGTAATAATACAAAAACTAGACAATATAGAAATTTTGGAATGTCTAATCCAGAAGGATACAGAAAAGCTCTTAGGTTGATGAAAAAAGCCGAAAAATTTAATATTCCTGTTGTTACATTAATTGATACTCCTGGAGCTTATCCTGGAATGGAGGCTGAAGAAAGAGGGCAGGGGGAGGCAATAGCTAGGAATATTTTTGAAATGACTAAACTTGAAGTTCCTATTATAGTTTTAATTATTGGCGAAGGTGCTTCTGGAGGTGCTTTAGGAATTGGTGTTGGAGATAAGGTTATGATGCTTGAAAACACATGGTATTCTGTAATTTCTCCAGAGTCATGTTCTTCTATTCTTTGGAGAAGCTGGGAGTATAAAGAGGTTGCTGCATCTGCTCTTAAGCTAACAGCAAGTGATATGAAAAAGATGAAACTGGTTGATACAATCATAAAAGAACCTTTCGGAGGAGCTCATAGAAACAAAGAGAAAACATTTACTGTTGTAAAAAACGCAATTCTTAATGCCTATAGCGAATTTAAAGGGATGAATTCTTCTCAGCTAGTTAAGAAGAGAATGAAGAAATATTCAAGCATGGGAGTTTATAAATCTTAGATTTTCTGCTATTATTAACAATTTATAGTTTTTATTAACAACTTGAATGTTTATGATAAGTTAAAAATTATCATATTTATTATCATAGCTAGTTGTTTTAATTTTCTAAATTAGACCCTATGAAACAATCAGCTTCTTTTCAAGGTTTAAGAATTGATCATAATTCAATCATTAATTTAGAAAAAGGAAAAATTCCTCCTCAAGCAATAGATTTGGAGGAAGTTGTTCTTGGGGCAATGATGATAGATAAAAAAGGAGTAGATGAGGTGATAGATATATTAACTTCTGATGCATTTTATAAGGAATCTCATCAGTTTATTTTTGAAGCTATTCATAAATTATTTCAAAAAAGTGAACCTATTGACCTACTAACTGTTTCAGAGCAATTAAAAAAGGATTCTAAGTTAGAATTATGTGGTGGAGACTTTTATTTGATATCATTAACCCAAAAAGTTTCGTCTTCTGCTCATATTGAATTTCATGCTAGGATTATTCTTCAAAAATTTATTCAAAGAAGTCTAATTAAGATATCAAATGAAATAATAATGGATTCTTATGATGAAACAAAGGATGTTTTTGATTTATTAGACAATGCAGAATCGAAACTATATGATGTTACTCAAGGAAATATAAAAAAATCTTCAGAAACTGCTCAAAATCTTGTTATTCAAGCAAAAGATAAAATTGAGGCAATTTCTAATAAAAAAGGGTTAAGTGGTGTTCCATCAGGTTTTAGTAAAATAGATAAATTAACATCTGGTTGGCAAGAAAGTGACTTAATAATAATTGCTGCTAGACCAGGTATGGGTAAAACTGCATTAGCTTTATCTATGGCAAGTAATATTTCTATTGGTCAGAATATCCCTGTAGCATTTTTCTCCTTAGAAATGTCTTCTCTACAGCTTATTACTAGATTAATTTCTTCTGAAACTGGTCTTAATTCAGAAAAATTAAGAACTGGAAAATTAGAAAAGCATGAATGGGAACAACTAAATGTAAGGGTAAAAAATCTTGAAAAAGCCCCACTTTTTATTGATGATTCAGCATCACTATCTATTTTTGATTTAAGAGCTAAAGCAAGGAGATTAGTATCTCAAAGAGATGTTAAATTAATAATTGTAGATTATCTTCAGTTAATGACAACTGGTGGGGCATTTAAAACAGGTAATAGAGAGCAAGAAATTTCAACTATTTCAAGAAATTTAAAGGCACTTGCAAAAGAATTAAAAATACCTGTAATTGCATTATCTCAGCTTTCAAGACTTGTTGAAGGTAGACAATCTAAAAGACCTATTTTATCTGATTTAAGGGAGTCTGGAGCTATAGAACAGGATTCAGATATTGTTTCATTTATATATAGACCAGAGTATTATAAAATAGATACTTGGGATGATGATGAAAGATCATCTACTGATGGTGAGGCGGAATTTATAGTTTCTAAACATAGAAACGGAGGCCTTGATACCATAAGATTAAGATTTGTGCCTTCTTTAGGAAAATTTGAAGATATTGAGAATTATGATTCTCCTTACGAATTTCATTCAAAGATGAATGCAGCAGCTAATGATGATACATTTAAACCTGAGAGTGATCAATCTTTACAAACTCCATCTGACGAGGGATCTGATCTACCATTCTAATTAACACATTTAAATAAAAAGAAAAAATGAAGGAATATATTCTATTGTTATGCATTCTATCTCTAAATGCATGTTCAGATCGTTTAAAAATTAATAAAGAGGATGTAGATAAAGCATTTAATAAAACAAGTCTTCCTTTTTCTGTTTTAGGGGTAAGTATAGATGAAAATTCTCCAGTTTTTTATTCTTATGGAGAGGCTGATCCAGATGCTCTTTTTGAAATAGCTTCGATGACAAAAGCTATAACATCTACTGCAGTAATGCAGCTAGTCGAGCAAGGAAAAATTGATTTAGATACACCTATTGAAAAATATCTACCTGAAATTAACCAAATAGAAATTCTTAATAAAGACCTAACTACACAACCTAGAGTTAATCCAATCACTATGCGTCATTTATTAACTCATACTTCTGGATTTGCTTATAGTTTTAATTCTATGCGTATTATGGAAGATTTAGGAATTTCTTTAGGCGATTGGCCGCAACCAGAAATAGTTGCTGAGGGGATATATGATTGGGCTTTTAATGGTCCTCAGCCTCGACAGATTTTTGAAGCTGGTGAACGTTGGCATTATGGTAGAAATCTTGGAATTGCAGGTCGTGTAATTGAAAGGGTTTCTGGACTTGATCTTGACACTTATTTTAAAGAACATATTTTCATTCCTCTTGGAATGAATCGTTCAGGTTATAATTTGCCAGAAGATATAATGTCTAGTTTATTGCCTATGTCAATGAGAGATCCGATTTCAGGAGATTTTGCACCTATGCCAAGTATACGCCCAGTTCCAATGAATAGTTTCTATGGAGGAGGTGATCTTTTAAGTACACCAAAAGATTATACTAGGTTTCTTCAATGTCTTGTAAATGGAGGTGAGATTGATGGTGTCAGAATTCTTTCCAATAATTCAGTAGAGCTATTTTTCTCTAATCAATTACCAGAAGATATGACACTTAAACACCCTCTTACTGAATTTATTGATAGGCCTGCTAATTCACCACAAAGAACTGTTTTTGATGACAAGGACACACACTCACTTGCATGGACAATAGAGGCTAATCCTAATGAACGCGGAAATAGACCTCAAGGTGTTGGTGCTTGGTCAGGCATTTTTAACACTTACTATACTGTAGATAATGATAGGGGTGTAGTGGTAGTTGCTTTTATGCAATTATTTCCATTTAATGATGGAGAAGCATATGAGCTTTATCGTGAATTTGAAGATTTAGTTTATCATTCGCTAGATAAATAAGTATTGATTATTTTTCTAGTTTTTTCAATATCTTTTTTTTTAACTAAGACTTTGTATGAATATAAAAAATTAGGAACTCCAAAACCTGCTAACACTGCAGATTTAGATTCATCTTCTAAAATTGAATATATATTTTTTTCTGATAGATCGTAGACCAATTTATTAGCCTCAATCATTGATCCACTAAAAACATGAACATATCTTGAGTCCATGAAGATTATTTCAGTTTTTTCACTAATTCTTTAAATGCATCTGGATTATTAACTGCTAGGTCAGCTAATACTTTTCTATTTATATCAATATTATTTGCTTTTAGTTTGCTTATTAATTGTGAATATGTCAAACCATTTAATCTAGCTGCGGCATTAATTCTCATAATCCAAAGTGATCTAAAATTTCTTTTTTTGTTTCGTCTATCTCTATATGCATATAGCATTGCTTTTTCTACAGCATTTTTAGCTACAGTCCAAACATTTTTTCTTCTACCGAAATATCCTTTTGCTTGTTTTATTATCTTTTTTCTTCTAGCTCTTTTAGCTACAGAATTTACTGATCTTGGCATTTTTTCATTTTTTTAAATTAGGTGGTTTTTCAACTCTTTTAAAACCTAAATTTATGGTTAATACTTACCTGCTATGATATTATTTTAATCTTAGCTGTTTCTTTATATTATCAACATCACTTTCATGAACTAAAGTTGAGTGAGTCAATGCTAACTTTCTTTTTTTTGATTTTTTTGTTAGAATATGACTTTTGAAAGCATGTTTTCTTTTTATCTTACCTGATCCAGTTAACTTAAATCGCTTTTTTGCACTGGATTTTGTTTTCATTTTTGGCATTTCTATTAATTTATTTATTTTTTTTTTGGTGTTACAATCATTATCATTTTTTTACTCTCAAGTTTTGGAAGTTGTTCAACTGTTCCATATTCTTCTAAATCTTGAGCTAATCTTAATAATAAAATTTCACCTTTATCTTTGTATATAATTGATCTTCCTCTAAAAAATACAAATGCTTTAAGTTTTGCACCATCACTTAGAAATTTAATTGCATGTTTCTTTTTAAACTCATAATCATGATCATCTGTATTTGGTCCAAATCTAATTTCTTTAATTACAACTTTAGATGTCTTTGATTTTAAATATTTCTCTCTTTTTTTCTGTTCAAAAAGAAATTTTTTATAATCCATGACTTTACAAACAGGAGGAACTGCTTTTGGAGATATCTCTACTAAATCAAATCCTTGTTCTTCGGCAATCATTAATGCTTTGCTTGTCGGATATATTCCTATTTCTACATTATCACCAACTAATCTAACATCTGGTGCATCAATTGCTGAATTGATTTTGTGAGGATTTTCTCTTCTCCTTCTGGGTCTGTAAACTTTTCTTCTTAAAGCTATATTTTTAGTTTTTAATTATACATTATTTATTTCTTCTTGGATTATGTCAAAAAAATCATTCAATTTAATCATTCCATAATCTTTGCCTCCATGACTTCTAAGTGATATCATTTCATTTTCATTTTCCTTTTCCCCAACTATAATCATATAAGGAATTTTACCTAATTCTGCATCTCTAATCTTTCTACTTACAGTTTCACTTCTATTGT
>JAZABS010000027.1:0-14434 GCA_036136835.1 Bacteroidota bacterium | reverse complement strand
CCAGAACCTTCTCTATTTACATTATAAGGACCTATAATAGGTCTTCTGTTTCTTATGCCTCTTCTAGTTCCAATAACATAATCTGCTGAGGCTTCCTTTCCAAAATGATAATCTACATATAGGTTTTCTGAATAACATGTAAAACCTTCGTGTACCCACATATCAGCGATATCTATATATGTAATATTATTAGCAAACCATTCATGACCAGCCTCATGAATAATAATGTAGTCAAACTTTAATCCCCATCCAGTTCTAGATAAATCTCTTCCTAAATATCCTTGCATATATTTATTTCCATAAGTAATTGAACTTTGATGCTCCATGCCTAAATAAGGAACTTCTACAACTTTAAAGCTATCTTCATAGAATGGGTAAGGGCCAAACCAATGCTCAAAAGCATCTAGCATCATAGGAACTTGTTTGAATTGCTCTTTTGCCTTTTCTAAATTATCTCTAAGGACATAATAATCTAAATCAAGTATTCCTTTTTCTCCGTTATACTTTTCCGAAAAATTAACATAGTCGCCTATATTAATGTTCACTCCATAATTATTTATAGGGTTAGCAACAAACCACTCATATGTTTTCGTATTGTCATCTTTTTCAATTACTTTTCTTAATCTCCCATTAGAAACATTAGTTAAATGTTTAGGTACATTAACACTCATAAGCATACTATCAACCTCATCATACATATGATCTTTATTTGGCCACCAAACACTTGCTCCTAAACCTTGACAAGATGTGGCAATAAAATCAATGCCATTATTATCCTTCTCCCATGATAAGCCTCCATCCCATGGTGCTCTTACAGCAACCTTAGGCTTTCCCTCATATTCTATAGTTATATAATTGACTTTTCCAGCTTTTTGTTTTTGTTTTAATTCTATAAAATACGCATTACCTTCTCTTGTAAACTTTAGTGGTTTATTTTTTTGGTATACTGCAGTAATCTTCATAGGTTCCTGAAGATCTATTTGCATTAATTTATTTGATTTTAAAACTGTATATCCAACAGTATTACTTCCTTTAATTGATCTTTCTTCAGGATCAACTCTAATATCTAGATGATAATAATTTAGATCCCACCATTCTCTTTCAGCCGTAATAGTTCCTCTAAGAGTGTCTTGTCTAGTAAAATCATTTTTTTCACCAAATATTCCCTGAGCTAAAGTTTTATTGTTTATTGTAATAAGTAAAATAAATAATAGTATAAAATACCTTGACATAATATCTAATTTGTTTTTAATTAAATTTGCAATTATCATTCAATGTAGCAAATTATTCTAAATGAGGCATAAAATAATAATACTAATCATTTTAACTTTTTTTTATAACTGCAATCAAACAGAATTAATTTCAGATTCTGACAACGGTGGATTATTACTGCCTGATGGGTTTGGAGCTTTGGTTGTAAATGATGGTGTTGGTGAAAGTAGACATATAGCTATAAATTCAAATGGAGATATCTATGTTAAATTAAGAACTGATACAGGAAAAAATGGAAATGTAGCTTTAAGAGATGTTGATGGAGATGGAAAAGCAGATATAATAAAAAGATTTGGAGATTATCCAAATGATGGAAGATTTGCAACTGAAATGAAAATTCACAATGGATATCTATATTATAGTTCTGAGCTTGTAGTGTATAGGCAAAAATTGGATGATTCAAAACTAGTTCCTGACGGAAAACCACAAGTGTTAGTTATAGATCCTTATCCCATAAGATGGCATAATGCTAAATCGCTTGCATTTGATGGTAAAGGAGGCATGTATGTTACCTTTAGCGGTTATACAAATTCTTGTGAAGATATGTCTAGAGGTTATGATGATCCAATGGCAACAGTACTTGGAAAAGACCCTTGTGATGAGCTAGAATATTTAGGTGCAATATGGAAATTTGATGAAAGTAAATCTAACCAAAGATTAATTGATGGCATTAAATACGCAACTGGAATTAGGAGTGTAGTAGGAATAACTTGGAATAATAAAAATGATAAGTTGTATGCAGTTAATCATGGTAGAGATTATTTATACAACCATGCTCCAAAGCATTATTCGGTATGGCAAAATTCTGTTCTTCCTGCTGATGAATTTATGCTAATTGAACAGGATGATGATTTTGGTTGGCCTTATACTTATTATGACCATTTTAAAAATCAAAGAATGTTGGCTCCTGAATATGGAGGTGATGGTAAAAAAGCAGCAGAAGGTTACAAAGACCCAATAATGGGATTACCTGCGCATTGGGCTCCAAATGATTTGTTATTTTATACAGGAGATCAGTTTCCCGAAAGGTATAAGGATGGAGCTTTTATAGCTTTTCACGGTTCGACAAATAGGACTCCTTATCCACAAGCCGGATATATAGTAGCTTTTATTCCATTTGATAATGGAAAACCAGTTGGAACATTGGAAGTATTTGCTGATGGATTTGCTGGAGTGGATGTTATAAAAGAAATGAAAGATGCAAAATATAGACCTATGGGATTAGCTCAAGGTCCTGACGGATCATTATATATATCAGAATCAAAAAAAGGAAAAATATGGAGAGTTTTGTTTGAAGGATCCAAAGATGATTTTGGTATAGATGAGTTAAAGAAAATGGAAAGAAGGAAGTTTGCTAGTTATATAAAAAAGCCAGTTGAAAACATAGATATTATAAATTAATGAAAAGAATATCTTTAATATTTCTTTTTTTTCTAATAAGTATATTTTGTGTTTTTTCTCAAGAAAGCGAAATAACAAAAGTGTTTATTCTAGCAGGACAATCCAATATGGAAGGTGCTGCGGATGCAGTTGAATTATCACCTGCAGACTTAGAAGATTTACAAAAAGCTAAAAAAAATATTCTACTAGCATATAATGGTAGTAAGCCAAAACCACTTCATGTTACTGTTCCTGCAGATTGGAAGAAAAAAAAATACAAGCTTGACTCATGTTTTGGGCCAGAAATATTTTTTGGAATTCAGCTTTCAAAAAAATATCCCAATCAAAAATTTTTGCTTATAAAAAGGTCTGAAGGAGGCACCTCTCTATATGGTTGTTGGAATCCAGATTGGACAGAGGAAAAAGCTAAATATGTTGGTGAGTTAAACAAACCAAAATTGTTTTATGAATTATTGGATTATAGTGATAAAGTATTGCATAGATATGAAAAAAATAATTATAAGATAGAAGGAATGCTTTGGGTTCAAGGTGAAAGTGATAGTGGAAAAAAATGGGGTCCATTACCATCGGAAACATATTATGACAATTTGAAAAAATTGATTTTAAGATCTAGAAAACACTTTAATAACAAAGATATGCCATTTATGATTCTTCAAGTTGGAAGGGGAAAGGTTGTTCAAGCTATGAGAAGATTGGGAAATGAAATGAATAATGTATCATTTATCCCGCAAAGTAAAGACCCTAATTCTTTTAATTATTTACCTAGATATTCAAAAGATCGGGATAAAAACGGAAATCATTATAACTATTTTGGTATGAAGAAAATTGGAATTTTATTTAGTGAAGAATTTGTTAATAAATACTCTAGAAAATAAAAAATTAAATTCTATTTTTGCCCAAGTTTAATTTTATCATTTAATCTTAATGAAAAAAATCATTTCCTCTTTAATCTTTTTAATTCCATTTATTATTTACACACAAGAAACTATGCATGTTGATTTTGATCAGAACAATGCAGGGATAAATTTTGTAAGTTGGAATAACTCATCGTCTTTTGAAAAAGTTAATAATCCTAATCCAGATTCAAATAACAATTCAGAATTTGTTGGACAGTTCACGGCAGGTTATGATAATGGAATAGGTATAGGTAGTGATGACTTTAGCTCATTTTTTAATATGGGAGAATTATCCTATTTCAAAATGAAGGTTTGGGCAGACAGCCCTATTGATGTTAAATTAAAATTAGAGAATGGTCCTGATTGGGGGAATCATAATTATGAGGTAACAACTTCATTAACTGCTTCTCAAGTTAATCAATGGACAGAGTTGACTTTTGATTTTAGTGGAGTTGATGATGTTTTATTAAATAAGATTGTTATTTATATGGATCCTCCAGGAAATTTTACTTCTGAAGGAGATGTTTATTTTTTTGATGACATTATAGGTCCTCCTTTTTTTACAGGTCCAGGAATTTTGTATAATCCGTATGATGGTGAATCAGAAGTTTCAGTTACTTCAAATTTACAGATAATCAATAATTATGGGTTTAGAAATTTAGATGATTCAGAAATAAACAATCCTACAGAATTTATGTTTTTAACTAATGTAGATACCAATGAATCGGTTGGGTTTACAGCTTCAATTAATGATTATGATAATACAATTACTATTGATCCAAATTCTAGTCTTGAGAGTTTAACAAATTATGAATATGGAGTAATTAATGAATCTATTGAGTACTCGTTAATAGATACACCTATAACAAATTTAAGTGCAACTTTTACATCAAAAGAAGTTTCTGGTGAAGCTCAAACAGTAATGTTGTTTGATTTTGATGAAAATAATCCAGATGCAAATTTTGTTAGCTGGGATAACAATTCACTTTTTTCAAAAGTTTCAAACCCTTATGTAACTAGTGAAAATAGCTCAAATAATGTTGGTCAGTTTATTGCTGGCGATGGCTTAGGTGATGGAGGTGGATGGAGCCCACTAGGAATAACTATGGACGAATTTATTGATTTTGGTGAAACACCGTACATTAGGATGAAAATATGGGCTGATAATCCAATAGAGGTTGAATTTAAATTTGAAAATGATCCAGATTGGTGGGAGCAAACTGCAGTTAAATATACTTTAACTGAAGAAGAGACAAGCCAATGGACTGAAATAGTTTTCAACTTTAATGGAGAGACACTCCAAAATCAAAATAAAATAAATATATATTTTGATGGTGAAAGGATATATACGGAGCAAGGTGATGTGTATTATTTTGATGAAATTCAAAAAAGTAATATTCCTCCTGATCCTTCATATTCTTATTGGCCTTATGATGGGGAGACTGATGTAGTTCAATATATTTACCCTAGCATATCAACAAATTTTAAAATGAGAAATATAGATGATTCTCCAATAGTTGATCCAACTTCACTAGTTGAGTTGAGAATAGGTGATGAGAATGGCAGCATTGTTCCATTTAATGCAGCAATAAATGAAGATATGGATAAAATTACTTTAATTCCTGATAATATTCTGGATTCTAATACTGTCTATTGGTATGGAATATTAGATAATTCAATAGAATTTGAAGAAACAGGTGAACTAGCAAACCACCAGGGTTCATCATTTACAACAACTTCGAGTCCAATGCCTAATATGATTATTTATGATGATTTTGATTCTGACTCTGATAATGTTTCTGTTTTAGAAACTATGGGTGATCCTCCTAGTGTTTATGATGATTTAGCATCTGATCCAACTGGAGAAAATAATACTGTTTTACAATGGGATAAAAGTACTAGCTGGGGAGGTTGGGAAAGAGTTCATATTGAATTAGAAGCACCTATTGACGGAACAGGTGATGATATTTATTCAATAAGAGTATATTCACCTCATAAGACATATATGAGATATAAGCTAGCTGATGCAAAAGAAGATGGGGATATGACTGCATTTATTGAAAAAGATAATGATATAGTGCTTGTTAATACATGGCAGAACTTATTTTTTGATTTTTCTGAACTTGACGATAGTGTAGTTCTTAATCATTTGTTTGTATTTATAGCTGGAGGTGATTCTTCTGAAGATAGAACATATTATATAGATGATATTAAAGGTCCTGTATTAACTAATACAGCATCAATTAATGATAATCAAATCGTTGATTTTAGTCTTTATCCAAATCCTGCAGATGAATTTATTTATATTAATTCAAATAATATAAATATTGATGCAGTAAATATTTATGATCTTAATGGTAGAATTATTTCAAATAAAAAGGTTGTAAATAATAGGATCAATTTGGATAATATATCTAAAGGAGTGTATTTTGTTGAAATAAATGGAATAGTTAAAAAATTATTAAAAAAATAATTTTATAATTAATATGGTATTTAGGGTTCAGCTTTTCTTTTTGTTTTTCATAATCTCTTTAAATACTAATGCTCAATCAATTTTAGTTAGTGGTAAGGTTGTAGATGAAGGTGGAGTTCCTCTACCTGGAGTTACTGTCTTGGTAGAAGGAACAAATAGGGGAGCTTCTACTACATTTGAAGGAACATATGCTATTAAAGCCTCTGATAAAGAAGAGTCTTTAAAGTTTTCATATATAGGTTTTGAAACCCAGACGATTAAAATAGGTGATCAATCATCTATAGATGTAATTCTAAAAGAAAGCTTAGAGTCATTAGAGGAAGTTCAAGTTGTTGCTTTTCAAAAACAGAAAAAAAATAGTGTAATAGGATCTATTAATACCATTAGCCCATCAGAATTAAAAATACCTTCTTCAAATTTAACTAATGCACTAGCTGGAAAACTAGCTGGAATGATTTCATATCAAAGGTCAGGTGAACCTGGTCAAGACAATGCAGAGTTTTTTATTAGAGGAGTTACAAGCTTTGGATATGCAAATAATCCACTTATTCTAATTGATGGTTTAGAAGTTTCAACTAATGATTTAGCAAGAATAGAGCCAGATAATATAGCTAGTTTCTCAATTATGAAAGATGCTACAGCAACAGCTTTATATGGAGCTAGAGGAGCAAATGGAGTAATTTTAGTTACTACAAAAGAAGGAAGAAAAGGAAAGGCAAAAGTTTCATTTAGATATGAAAATAAATTCTCAGCACCTTCACTAACAAATGATTTTTTAGGTGCAGTTGACTACATGCAGCTTTTTAATAGAGCGACTAGAACAAGAGATGAGTCTGCTCCTTTAATGTATTCAATTTCAAAGATCTATGGAACACTTAATGGAGAAGATCCAAACATTTATCCAAATGTTGATTGGTATAATGAACTGTTTAAAGATTTTACTCTAAATAGAAATGCAAATTTGAATGTAACAGGTGGAGGAGATATTGCCCAGTATTATTTATCTGTATCTCATAATAATGAAACTGGACTATTAAAAGTAGATCCATTAAATAATTTTAATAATAATATTGATATTAAAAGATCAAATCTTAGAGCTAATATTAACATTGATCTTACAAAAAGCACTAAAATTGCTGTAAAATTTTATTCTTTATTTGAAAGATATAATGGTCCTTCTGTTTCCGCAAATGATGTTTTTAGTTCAGTTATGCAGGCTAATCCAGCGAATTTCCCTAAGTATTATAGATATCCAGATAATCTAGGATTTAATCATACTTTATTTGGAAATAAAGGTAATGGAGGATTCCCAAATCCATATGCCGATATGGTAAAAGGATATAAAGATAGATTTACTAATACTATATTTTCCCAAGTTCAGATTGAACAAGATCTCGATTTTATTACAGAGGGATTAAAATTTAGAGGTATGGCATCAGTAAGAACTTATGCTGAGAATCAAAATACAAGAGAATATACGCCATTTTATTATGGGATGGCTGAAGTTGATACAGAGGAAGGTATTCTTAATTTTCTATATCAAATTCAAGAAGGAACAGAATATCTTAATAATCCATCAGTGAATAATTATGGAAATAGTAATTTTTATTATGAATTAGTAACAGAATACAATAGAACATTTAATGAATTGCACGATGTAGGAGGTTTATTAGTTTTTAATTTTAGTGAATCCTTAAATACGATAGGTGGAAATAGTGCTTTTTCAACTTTGCCTTCCAGAAATATGGGGCTTTCAGGTAGATTTTCATACAACTATGATACAAGATATTTTACTGAATTTAATTTTGGATATAATGGATCTGAAAAATTTGCTAAAAATCATAGATTTGGATTTTTCCCATCAATAGGGTTAGGTTGGATTCTGTCTAATGAATCATGGTTTAATGAAAAATTACCGGAAGTAAATTTATTCAAATTAAAAATCACTCATGGTTTAGTTGGTAATGATGGGATTTCTAGTGCTGATGATAGATTTTTCTACTTATCAGATGTTAATTTAAATAATTGGGATTATTCATATACATGGGGTATAGATTATAGCAATTCTTATGCAGGGTATTTAATTGATAGATATTCAAATACGAATGTGACATGGGAAGTAGCTAAAAAAACAAATTATGGAATAGAACTTGGACTATACAATGATTTAACTATTCAGGCTGATTACTTTACTGAACATAGAACAAAAATATATATGCCAAGGGATTTTATTCCAGAAACAATGGGATTAACGACCCCAATTAGTAGTAATCTTGGTGAGGTTAAATCTAAAGGTGTAGATATGTCTTTAGATTATAATAAAGCATTTGATTCTGGATTAATCTTATCAGCTAGAGCAAACTTTACTTATGCTACAAATAAGATTTTAGTAAACGGTGAGCCAGAATACATTTATGATTATTTAAGTAGAGTAGGGCATCCAGTTAATCAGCAATGGGGATTAATTGCAGAAAGATTATTTATTGATCAAGCAGACATAAATAATTCACCTGAACAATTTAATGGATTTTCATCTTCTGCTAATGCATATATGCCAGGCGATATAAAATATACTGACGTAAATCAAGATGGTGTTGTTAATGAGCTAGATATGGTTCCGATAGGAAACCCTCAAGTCCCAGAAATTGTTTATGGTTTTGGACTTTCTGCTGTATATAAAGAGTTCGATTTTTCAATGTTCATGCAGGGAGTTGGAAATACTTCATTTTTTATAAATCCACAAGATATATCTCCATTTGTAAATGAGAGAAATGCTCTTAGTGTGATTGCTAATAATCATTGGTCGATAAACACTCCTGATCCAAATGCATTTTGGCCAAGATTATCAACATATCCTATTGCTAATAATGAGCAGAATTCAACTTGGTGGTTAAGAGATGGAGATTTTTTAAGATTAAAGAGTATAGAATTTGGTTATACTTTGCCAGAGATAAATAATGGAACATTTAACGGTATAAATACAAGGTTTTATTTCACTGGTTTAAACTTGTTAAATTTTTCAAAATTTGATCTTTGGGATCCTGAAATGGCTGGAAATGGATTGGGTTATCCACCTCAAAAAGTGTATAACCTTGGTATGCAAATAAATTTTTAATAAATTATGTTTATGAAAAATAAGTTGACATTAATTTTAATTTTTATAATTGCTCTAACAAGCTGTGATGATTATTTAGATATTGTTCCTGATCAAACACAGCAAATAGATTTATTATTTGATAGAGAAGAAGCAGCTTACACAGCCTTAGCTACTTGCTATACTTATTTACCGGAAAATGATGGAGTATATACTTCTTATGTAACAATGAGTGATGATGTTACTACACCTATTGCAAAAGAAACAGATGGAATTAAAATAATGAAAGGTCAACAGTCTTCTTCTTCACCAAAATTAAGTTATTGGTCAGGATATAATGGGCAAGGATCTCTTTGGCAAGGTATAAGGCATTGTAATATTTTAATTGAAAATATTCATAATGTAGTTGATATGACTGAAGAAGAAAAAAATGCATGGGCTGCAGAAGCAAAGTTTTTAAAAGCTTACTATCATTTTCTATTACTAACTTATTATGGGCCTATTCCCATTGTAGATGAAAATTTACCAATTTCTGCTTCTGATCAAGATGTTAGAGTTAATAGAAAACCTGTTGATGAGGTATTTCAATACATTGTATCGACAATAGATGAAGCTATTATAGATCTTCCTGTTAGAGTGTTAAACTCAAATGATCTAGGAAGAATTGATCAAGTAATAGCAAAAGCAATCAAATCAAGAGTATTGTTATATGCCGCAAGCCCTTTATTTAATGGCAATTTTGAAATGTATTCAGATTTTATTGATGAAAATGGAGATCACTTTTTTAACCAGAATTATGATGCTTCTAAATGGGAGTTAGCAAGAGATGCATCTCTAGAAGCAATAAACGCAGCATTAGATAGTGGAGTTAGTTTGTATCAGTTTATTTCAGCACCTCCATCATTTGATACTCAAAACTTTCAATATGAATTTATTAGAAAGATGTATGATGTGAAATATTCTATTGTTGATAGGTGGAATTCTGAACTAATATGGGGAAATTCAGATCCTGTTACAGGAAATGATTGGTGGCAAATGCAGGCAGGTTGTATGATGAAAGATCCTAATTCATCTTCTGTCGAAGCTGCTTGGCAATGGATTGCACCAACTCTTAGATCAGCAGAGCTTTTCTATACTAAAAATGGTTTACCAATTGATCAAGATATTACTTATGATTATGCAAATAGATATAATACAGCTAATGTTTCATCTATGCAAAATCTTCAGGCTCAGTATGGAAATAGAACGGCAATTTTAAATTTAGATAGAGAGCCTAGATTTTATTCTTCATTAGGTTTTGATAGAGGATATAACAGAACTTGGGGTAGTTTTTGGAACTTAAGAATGAGAAAGGGTGAAATTCATGGGAGAATTGCAAATTCAAATGATTATTTAATAACAGGATATGCACTTAAAAAACTTGTACATCCAGACTCTGAAGGAGATGGGTATTCTAAAATTGTTACATACTCTTGGCCAATGATAAGGTTTGCAGAAGTATATTTAAATTATGCTGAAGCCTTAAATGAAATAAATGGGCCATCTCAAGAAGTTTACAATGCACTTAACGAAATTAGAGATAGAGCAGGAATTAAAACTGTAGAAGAGGCATGGGGTGATTCATCAATATCATTAAATGTTGATAAACACACGAACCAGGATGGTTTAAGAGAAATTATTCACCAAGAGAGATTAATTGAACTTGCTTTTGAAGGTCATCGTTATAATGATTTAAGAAGATGGAAGGTTGCAGAAGAATATATGAATAGTCCCGTTTATGGATGGTCAGTAGATGAAACAAGTGAGGATGGGTATTATACACTTATGGAAGTAGGTAGTAGATCCTTTAATTATCCAAGAGATTATTTTCATCCTATAAGTATAAATGAGATAACTATTAATCCAAATTTAATACAGAATCCTGGCTGGTAAAAATATTATTATGAATAGATTTAAAATATTTTCAAGTTTATTGCTGATTTTTACTATGGTTATTTATAGTTGTCAAGATGATGATTCATCTGATACAACTCCTCCTGGAAAATTAACGATTGACAGCATTACTCCAACTCATGGTGGAGGAATAATAGAATATTCTCTTCCAGAAGATGATGATATACTTTTTGTTAGGGCAGAATATACTAACACCTTAGGTGTTGATGTTTATAGAGTTTCTAGTGTTCATAACAATACTATTGAAATTGACGGATTAAATCAGACGACTCCATTGAATGTTAGATTGTATGTAGTTGATGAAAATGGAAATATTTCAGATTTTACTGAAACAGAATTTACACCTTTAGTGTCATATATATATTTGGTTCAAGAGAGTATTGAAATTGCTCCAGATTTAGGAGGAGTTAAAATTGAGTGGGAAAACATAGAATCAAAAACGGTTTATGTTCATCTTTATATAAGATATAATGGAGAAGAAGAAATAAGAATTTTATCATCAAATAATGAAACTGAAAGTTTGTATGTAAGAGGACTAGAATCTATAGAGATGACTTTTTTGACAAAAGTTGAGGATTTTGACGGTAACATTACAGACTTAGAAGAAAAAGCAGTTTTGACCCCTTTGTTTGAAGAAGTAATTGATAAGAGTACTTGGACATTAGTAAGTCAGCTTTCAGTTAATGGAAATGCTTGGGAAGGAGAAACAGTTAACTTTTGGGATGATGTGATTGATACTGCTGAAACTAATGCTGATAACAGCTATTTTATTATATGGAGAGATCAAAATGGAGGTGTTTTGAGTTGGCCTTTAGATATTGTAATTAATTTAAATAAGAATGTAAGAATTCATAGATTCAAAGTTTGGCAAAGAGCTTATTGGTATCAAGGTCAAACAGGAGTTCCATATTATTACCAACCTGAAAATATGAGATCATTTAATTTATATGCTAGTAATAATTTACAGGACTGGACATTGCTTGGGGAATATGATATTGGTGATCCAAGTGATTCTGAAGGAAATATTCCTAGTAGCTATCTTGAGGAAGCGGCTAATGGTCATGATTTTGATCTTGATGGTGTTTCAGAAGCTTTTCAGTATTTAAAATTTTCTATTACTTCAAACTATGGAAGTGATACATACGTGCATGGATCTGAGATTACTCTTTATGGTCTTGATAATGTAGATTAATATATGAGAAAAGCACTTTTTGTATTTTTATTTTTTCTATCAATTTCTCTTTTTTCACAAAACATAAAACGATATAATAGTGTAATTATTGATGAGAATAATAATGAAGTTATTCTCAAAGGTATTGGATTGGGTGGATGGATGCTTCAAGAGCCTTATATGTTTAATTATATAGGTGCAGCTGATGCACAATATGATTTTAAAGAAAAACTAGTAGAATTTATTGGACAGGAAAACACAGATGCTTTTTTTCAAGCTTGGCTTGAAAATTTTGTAACACAAGAAGACATTAATTTGCTAGCTAGTTGGGGATTTAATAGTGTTAGACTTCCAATGCACTATGAGTTATTTACATATTCAATTCAAAATGAACCTGTTCAAGGGCAAAATACTTGGTTAGATACTGGATTTAATATTGTTGATCAGTTATTAGATTGGTGTGAACAAAATCAAATGTACCTAATACTAGATCTTCATGCTGCTCCTGGCGGTCAAGGATACAATTCAGATATTTCAGATTATAATCCAAATTATCCTTCTTTATGGGAAAGTGTTGAAAATCAAAACAAAACAATTGCTTTATGGGGTGAAATTGCCAGTAGATATAATGATGAGCCTTGGATTGGGGGGTATGATTTATTAAATGAAACAAATTGGAATCTTGGTACAAATGAATTGAGAAATTTTTATATACAAGTCACAGATGCTATTAGAGCTCATGATCAAGATCATATTATTTTTATTGAAGGAAATTGGTTTGCCAATGACTTTTCTGGTCTTACACCTCCTTGGGATGATAATATGGTTTATAGCTTTCATAAATATTGGAGTTATAATTCACCAACCTCTTTGGATTGGGTTTTAGATATTAAAAACCAATATAATTATCCATTATGGATGGGAGAATCTGGAGAAAACTCAAATGCATGGTTTACTGACGCCATAAGTCTTTTTGAGCAAAATGATATTGGTTGGGCATTTTGGCCTTGGAAAAAAATAGAATCTATTTCAGCTCCGTTCTCTATTTCATCAAATTATAATTATGAGTGGCTAGTAGACTATTTAAGAGGAGATGCAAGCCCTCCAAGTATTAACTTGGCTGTAGATGGATTAATGCAGCTTGCTGAGGATGTTTTAGTTTCAAACGCATTATACCAAAAAGATGTTGTTGATGCAATGATTCGTCAGCCAGGAGATAATACAACTCTTGCTTTTTCAGATAATATTATTCCTGGAACTATTTATGCCAGTGATTATGATTTGGGTAATGATGGTATCGCGTATTCTGACAAACATTCTGCTACATATCATGTAGACACTGATAATTTTCAAGCCTGGAATCAAGGATGGAGTTATAGAAATGATGGAGTAGATATTGAGTCTAATAATGACAGTGATAGTAATGGGTATCATATTTCTTTTGTTGATGATGATGAATGGATGATTTACACAATTGATGTTCAACAATCAGGTTTTTACAATGCTGTAACTAGGTATTCTTCACAAGAATCAGGAGGATTGTTAAACTTAACTATAGATGAAATACCAATAGCTCAAAATATTGAGCTATTTAATACAGGTGGATTTAATAATTATATAAACAACTTAACTACTGATATATATTTAGAAGCTGGAATACATAAGCTTAAAGTAAAGATAGTAGGAGATGGGTATTTTCATTTTACTAGCTTAACATTTGATGAATCTACAAATGAAACCCCAAATTTTGATTTAATAATGGGTATGACTATGGAAGATGAGCAATCAATTCTACTTGCATTAAACCATCCTATAGTTTCATCTCAAGATTTAAATCAAGACTACTTTGAGGTTAAATTAAATGGAGAAGCTGCAGTTATTGACAACATTATAATTGATAGTTCAAATGCTCAAGCAATAATAATTCAGATGCAAGAGTATATGTCATTTCAGGATAATATAACGGTTTCTATGTATGAAGAAAATTATGTTCTTTCAGTTTTTGACGATTATTTGCCGTCATTTGAAAATTATCCAATTCAAAATAATTTAACTGAAAGGATAATAATACCTGGACTACTACAATCTGAAGATTTTGTTTATCAAGAAGGACTTCAAACAGAAGTAACTACTGATGCTGGTGGAGGGTACAATGTTGGATATACTGACACAGG
>JAZABS010000026.1:0-3253 GCA_036136835.1 Bacteroidota bacterium | reverse complement strand
ATAAAAATGCTATGAAAAATAAAGAGCCACTTATTATCAAGTTTAAATATTATCATAAATCCTTCATACAACCCTTTAAAAAAATCTTGAATTTTTGTAATAATACTATAAGTTTGATTTTTAGTCCTCATCAAATAAAAGAAAATTAATACGCCAATAATTAATATTAATATTATTAATTTGAAATTAATAAAACTACTTGCCTCATAAAGCTTCTCAGAAATTAATTCATAATTAATTATTAAACCTATTATTATTAAAAATCCTATACAAAGCACATCTATAGCTCTCTCTGCAACAATAGTACCAATAGCTTTATCTATAGGAATTTTTTCATACTTATATACTATAGTGCCTCTAGCAATATCTCCAGATCTTGGAATTGTATAGTTTATTAGATATCCTGAAAAAATTGCTAAAACACTGTTTAAAAAACTAATTTTATATCCTAGTGGTTCTAGCAAATATCGCCATCTATATGATCTAGATAAATGACTCAATGCCCCTAATATTACACCAAATATTACCCATCTATATTTAGCATTATTAAATGAACCAATTATGGCATCAATATCATTTTCATTTAGAGTAGTTAAAGAATAATATATGCATGCTATACCTATCAAAATTGGAATAAGGGCTTTTACATATTTCATGAAATTATTTTTCAATTAATTTAATTCTATATTATCTATTAATCTAACTCCATCTAATCTAACTGCAACAAATGCTCTATATTGCTTATCTTTTATTATTTCTTTTGCTGGAATTAAAGTTTCAGAGTCTGCAATTATAAAATATTCTAATTCAATTTCAGATATTTTTTCAAAGAAAATATTAACATGATTTATTATTTCATCTAGATTCATTGAATCAAAATGAACTCTACAATAATTGAGTAATTCAAAAATTTTACTTGCAATATTTCTGCTATGAGATCCCAATTTAGAATTTCGGGAGCTTAATGCTAAACCATCATCTTCTCTAATTATTTTACAACCAATTATATTGACAGGAATCCTATATTGAACGACTAATTGTTGAATTATTTTTAATTGTTGATAATCCTTCTCTCCAAAATATGCCTTATTAGGTTTGACTATTTCAAATAGGCGACTAACAACTGTAGCTACACCTTCAAAATGGCCTTTTCTATACTTACCTTCCATAAATCTGTCTAAACCTTGAAAATCAAATTTTTTAACAGATATATTTTTATCATAAACATCACTAATATCAGGGGCAAAAATAATAATATCATCAGATATAGATTCTAAAAAATCACAGTCCTTAGTTAAATTTTTTGGATAATTAGCTAGATCCTCTTTATCATTAAATTGTGTGGGGTTAATAAAAACACTTACTATTGTAAAATCATTTTCTACTAATGATCTTTCAACTAATGAAAGATGACCTTTATGTAATGCCCCCATTGTTGGGACTAACCCAATCGTAAGATTTTTTTCTTTTATATAACCTATTTTCTTATTTAGATCAGATTTTTCTTTAAATAAGGTCATTTTAATAAAAATTTAACACCCTGTAAACTTAATACATTGCAATTAATCTGCATAATTTTTGTAATTTTGCTTGCTTTTATAGGCCAGTTTCTAATATAAGGGATCATGAAAAACAAAAAGATTTTATATGTATCATCAGAAGTAGTCCCCTATCTACCAGAAACTGAAATTTCTTCAATGTCATTCGAAGTTCCTCGTATGATAAACAAGCAAGGTGGACAGATTAGAATATTTATGCCTAAATATGGGAGTATTAATGAGAGAAGGCACCAATTACATGAAGTAATAAGGCTTTCTGGGCTAAATTTAGTAATTGATGATTTGGATATGCCATTAATCATTAAGGTTGCTTCTATTCCAAAAGAAAGAATTCAAGTATATTTTATTGATAATGAAGATTATTTTAAAAGGAAAGCAACTTTTAAAGATGAGAATGGTAAACTATTTAAAGATAATGATGAACGTGCAATATTTTTTGCTAAAGGAGTTATTGAAACTATAAAAAGACTGAATTGGCCTCCTGATATTATTCATGTCCACGGATGGTTATCAGCATTGTTCCCCCTATATTTAAAGGAGATGTATAAAGATGAGCCAATTTTTGAAAATAGTAAAATTATTAGCTCTGTTTATGGCACAGGATTTGCAGGGTCATTGGATAAGAAGCTTTTTAATAAAATTAGCTTTGATGAAATAGAAAAAAATAAAATTCAACATATAAAAACTCCAAATTATAATAATCTTATGAAAATTGCTATTGATTTTTCGGATGCATTAATTATAGGTTCTGAAAAAATTTCAAAAGAATTAGAAGATTATTTAGAAAAATGCAAGAAGCCTGTTTTAGATTATCAGCCTGAAGATTCATTCATTGAAGAGTATACAGAATTTTATAATAAAATTTTGGACAAATAAATATAAGAAAGTAATAATGCTAAGACTAGAAAATAAAATTTCATTATATATAACAATATGTTTAGTTCTTTTCTCTATTCATTCATGTGAAAAAGATTTTACAAGTATAGATTCCGATGTAATAAATTCTGAGAACGCGGTTAATTTTGAAACTAAATCTATAGAATATCCAATACTGACTTATACTAAAAGAGTTGATCCAGTACAATCAAACAATTTGCCATCATTCCTTCTTGGATATTATAATCATCCTGTTTTTGGTGAATCTTCTTCAAGTTTTGTGGGGCAAATGGTTCCAGAAAATTATTCACCAGAATTTGGAGAAAACCCTGTGCTTGACTCTGTGATTCTAACAATACCTTATTTTAGTAGAGGAGTTGAAACTAGTGATGAAGATGATATTACTTATGAACTTGATTCAGTCTATGGTGATGACCCAATTAAATTATCAATATATAGGAATAATTTTTTCTTAAGATCATTTGATCCATACGGTGAATTTGATGATACTCAAAAATATTATTCCAATGGATCCTTATCAGACATTGAATCAATTAATCAATCTCAATTAGAAGGAGATTTACTTTTTGAAATTGATGAATTTGTTCCCAATGCAAGTCAAATTAATTTAACTGAATTGGACACACTTGATGAGCCTTTCGTTTCACAAAAAATAGCTCCTGCATTAAGAGTGAGACTGGATGACCCAAATAACGAGTATTGGCAAAATTTAATATTTGCAAATGAAGGCAATCCTGAATTAAGCAATGAAAACAATTTTAAAGAATTTTTTAGAGGTGTATATTTAAAAGTAGAAA
>JAZABS010000025.1:0-8030 GCA_036136835.1 Bacteroidota bacterium | reverse complement strand
CATGGAATTGATGCTGTGCTCGTTGAAGGATGGAATATTGGATGGGAAGATTGGTTTGATAATTCAAAGGATTATGTTTTTGACTTCCAAACTACATATCCTGATTTTGATATTGTTGAACTAAATAGGTATGCCAAGGAAAAAGGAGTTGAACTGGTAATGCATCATGAAACTTCAGCATCTGTTATTAACTATGAAAGACATATGGATAAGGCTTATCAATTGATGAATAAATATGGATATAATGCAGTAAAAAGCGGATATGTTGGAAATATTATTCCTAGAGGAGAAAAACATTACGGTCAGTTTATGGTTGACCATTATATGTATGCCTTAAAAAAAGCTGCTGACTATAAAGTTATGATTAATGCTCATGAAGCGGTACGTCCTACTGGAGTGGCAAGGACTTATCCGAATCTTTTAGCTAATGAATCTGCTAGAGGAACTGAATATCAAGCTTTTGGTGGTTCTAAGCCAAATCATACCACTATACTTCCATTTACAAGACAAATAGGTGGACCTATGGATTATACTCCAGGCATATTTGAAATGGACATTAGCAAATTAAACCCTTATAATAATTCTTGGGTAAATACTACGCTTGCTAATCAATTAGGATTATATGTAATTATGTATAGTCCACTTCAAATGGTTGCTGATTTACCAGAACATTATATGCGTTTTCCAGATGCATTTCAATTTATAAAAGATGTTGGAATAGATTGGGAAAAATCAGTATATCTTGAAGCTGAACCTGGTGAATACATAACTATTGCAAGAAAAGAAAGAGATGGGAAAAATTGGTTCGTTGGGAATTCTAATGGATATAATAAAAGAACGGCTATAGTTGATTGTAGTTTTCTTGATCCCAATAAAAAATATACTGCTACCATATATAGGGATGGAAAAGATGCGCATTATAGAAATAATCCTCAGTCTTATATTATTGAATCAAAAAACGTAAACTCAAAAAGTAAATTAAAAATTCCAACAGTAGAAGCAGGAGGGTTTGGAATTTCTATTGTTCCTAGATAGGAAAATAGCAGATATTGTATTATCGAGGACAGAATTAGTGTTTTACTAATTTTTTAATTTCTGTATTTCCTTCATTATTAAGGATCCTAACAAGGTAATATCCTTCTTCTAAATAGCTAATGTCAAATAAGTGACCTCTTTGATATTGTCCCTTAAAATCCATAATTAATTTTCCAGTAATATCAATGATTTCAAGTTGATTAATTTCTTTATTAATTATAAAATTACTTTGAGCTGGGTTTGGAAATATTTTAAAATCTTGATATGAAATTACTTCATTTGAGAGTGTGCTAGAAATTTGATTTCCATATATCTTAAATTCACCAGGTTCTAAACTAATTTGGGCAGTCGTACTTGTAACATCAATTGAAGTATTTCCATCCGGATCCATTAAATCATACCATATTCCAGTATATGGGAAATTTGGTGTAATATTTTTTGATATTACATCAAAATTTGAAAGAATAACAATATTTTTTAAATCATCTATTGAAATATTATCGTCCCATATGTAAATGATTGGAGTTAATCCTCCTGAAGAAATACTATAACTACCCTCAAATACATCCTCATTTATCTTCAAATCAATTATTCTAGACCAATCATCATAAATCTGTCTTCTATTTGAATTACCTAGCCAATTTTCAGCCCATTGTGGCTGGGGCTTAGTATCTAATTTACAACCTGGCTCATCAACAGATCCATCTGGACAAGTATATAATGAGTTATTCATTCCTAAATCAGAAAAATGCCAAATCATTTTGGGCCCTGGAATAGTTAAACTTATTGCACCAATAGCAGACATTCTATCAAGTGATGTATTTAAGTTAGTTATATTATAGGAGCCACTACTATTTCCAAATTGTGTACTGTTATACATAATCCTCTCTTCATCATGACTCTCAAAATAACCCAATAACCTTTTACCATTAAACCCATGACTTTCATGTCCCATTCTATTAAAGTTACTATCTGATGAGTATCCCATTGCTAGTTGATAATAAGGATTATTCATTCTTCCCCACATCATTATACCTTTTCCTTCATCTAACCTATAATTAGCCCATTGTTGCTCTTCAGAGTCCGTCCCTAAATGTTCGAAAATTACATAATGGTCTTCATCTAAACTCCAAGAATAATCTGCATATGATTTAAGTATATCTACTCTGTCTTGTTGATAGCTATTTGTACAATTATCATCTCCAGCATTACAGCTTTGGGTAAACCCTTTTGTTAAATCCCATCTAAACCCATCAACCTTAAAGTTTTCAATCCAATGTTTAATAACCCTTTGTGTATAATATTGCGTATAAGAACTCTGATGATTAAAATCATTACCTATACTATAACTATGAGTAGCTATTTCATTAAAATAAGGACTCTCCTCGCTTGGCTCTCCCCAACCATTTTCATCTGGATCATTCATCCACATTCGATTCATAGGACTTCTACCCATTACATGGTTCATAACAAAATCAAGGATTACTGCAATTCCATTTTGGTGACAAAGATCAATAAACTCTTTTAGCTTATCTTCTGGACCATAAAATTTGTCAACTGCCATATGAAAAGCTGTATTATAACCCCAACTTTCATTTCCTTCAAACTCCATAATAGGCATAAGCTCAATTGCATTAATATTTAAATCTTTAAAATAATCTATTCTATCAATTAAATTTTGAAATGTTCTATCACTATCGAAATCTCTTATTAAAACTTCATAGATAACAAGATCTTCTTCTTTTGGTTTTTCAAAATTTTCTACCTGCCAATTGTATTCAGATTGACCGGTTTTAAGAACAGTAACTTCTCTTTCTTGACCAGCTGGATATTCTGGAAGATTTGGATAAGAACTTTCTGGTATCCATGGATCATCAAAAGGAGATAAAACCATAGTTGAGAAAGGATCTGCAGTCTTAACCAATTTAGGAGATTCAGAAATTGGAGATAAATCAGCTACCCAGTACTGATAAGTATAATCTACCCCTGAAGTTAACCCATCTAATTCAATCCAAAATTTTTCAGAATTAGAATCTTTTCTCATTGCATATTCTGAAGTAGGTTTCCAATCATTAAAATTTCCTGCAACATATATAAAGTCTTTGTATGGTGCATCTATAACTAAAGTAGCTTTTGAAGTATTTGATTGATTATAATTTATTCCATTTTCTAATCCTGATGGAATAGATTCAACTGTTGTATTATCAACTAAAATTGTAAAATATTTAGTTATTGAGCTACTGCCCTGAGTAATAACTAGTTCACAATATTGATTTTCAGTTAGATTATTAAATTGATATCCGTTATAAAAACTTACATCATCTTCTGAATCAACCAAAGCACCATTAGCATAAAGCTCATAAGTAGCATTTCCATTAGTATTTTGAGCTATTATTTGAGTTCCTTGATTATTTCCTAATATAATTACTCCACTATCATCAGGATTAATCAATTCTACCTGAAAAGCACCTATGTTTAGAAAAAAGTCCGAACAACCATCATCCTTTAATTCTTGGCTTCCATCCTCGTTTCTAAAAACAAGCCCCATCTTTGTCGCAGATGCAGCTTCAGAAGAGGATATTGAAAAATAGTCTTCCGGAACTATTGTAATACTCCATGTGCCATCTCCATTATCTGTCATTTCTCCAACACCATCATCCTGACCCCAATTTCCAATAACTGAAAAACCCCAAGGATTATTATCATCCCCAATACCAGAGTGCATATACACCTTATTAGGACTATTAAATCCATTACAATTTGTCTGATCACTATTTGCATCAATTGTTATAGTTACAGATTGATTGACTTCAAATGGAGAAGGATCTGTAGATAATTGTGAAAAAGAAATGCTATAAAAAAGAAAGATTAAGTAAGTAATTTTTTTCATTAGATGAGAAATTTAATTGCACAAAAATATGATTTTAAAGCAAAAAAAAACTAAACCTATAGATAATATTTATCCATAGGCTTAGTTAATAATTAATTTAAAAGTTTACCACTGAACCATACTGATAGTTGGTGGATCAACTGAAAAATCTAATGTTATGTTATATGTTCCAGCACTTACAGCAATATTAGCTCCATTAGCCTCCATAGTTCCATCAGCTCCATCATCTCCATAATTCACACCCCACGCATCATTTTGTCTAACTTTAATCTCTCCGTCAATTAATTGTGCGCCTGACATATAATAGAAACCTTCATTTATACCAAAATCAGGTACAAATTTTTGATCAGGACCATTCCAACCATTTGGTGTAGCACTTCCAACTAGACCCCATACATCAATTTGTTCCATTGTATATTGCTGAGTGTTAAAGTTTACTGTTACAAGATAATGACCTGCACTTACTGCTATATTAGCTCCATTAGCTTCAAAAGATCCATCTCCTCCATCATCTCCATAATTAATAGCCCAATCATTATTAAATCTAAATTTGGCTTCACCATCAATAAGTGTGACTACTGCTTTCCAATCATCTTGATAAGGGTTATAGTGTAACATCAGGTCAGGTCCACCCCATCCTCCAGGGGTAGCACTACCTACGATTCCCCAAGAATATTCTTCCATAGTATAGGTCATATTACCCATATCTAGCATAATTTTATAAGTACCTGCACTAACTGAAATATTAGCACCATAAGCATCTAATGTTCCATCAGCTCCATCATCTCCCCAGTTTTCAGTCCACAAATTATCTGCTCTAAACTTTATTTCACCATTTCCAAGAGTAACATATGCAACATATACGTTTGGAGTAGTAGTAGCATAAAAAGGAAGGTCAGGAACATCTGGATTACCCCATCCTCCCGGAGTTGCACTACCAACAACTCCTAGGTTTGTTGATAAATCTAATAATGATGAATAAGGAGTTACAGATAGTGAAACAGTATTTGAATACATCTCTTGGTATTCACTAAGAGTAACTCTTACCATAAAACTTACTGAAGTAGCTTCATTAGGAGTTAGTCCTAAAGAAAGCATCTTTGCATTTAACTCTTCTACAGTAAATGACATATCTAAGTTAGATCCAGCAGGCACTATTTGTGCTTCTGAAAAATCACCACCTTGATAATCAATTAAAACTGTATATAATGCAGCTGCATCAAAGCCAAAGTCTGGCTCTGTCCATGAAGCAGTTAAGATCTCATTTAAAGCTGTATCCTCTGTCAATGTAACATTATCAGCAGATAAACTTAAAATAGTTTCTGCATCAGCATTTAAATATACCCTTTCAACATCATCACATGAAAAGTTAAAAATTAAAATGCTTAATACGAATATTGATTTATAAATTATTTTTTTCATATTGAATATATTAATAACCTTCATTTTGTGATAGGTTAGGGTTAATAGATATTACATTACTAGGTAATGGAAATAAATTTCTATACGAATCAACACTCACACCTGTTTGCTCATTTCCTTTAAAAGGCCACAAGTAAGCAGCAGTAGTAAATTGATTGTATCTAACTAGATCCGTTCTTCTTTGTCCTTCCCAGTACAATTCTTTTGATCTCTCATCAAGAACAAATTGCAAATCAAGATCTGAACTAGTAATATTACCTGAACTATTACCATATGCTCTTTCTCTTAACTCATTAATTCTAGCAGCGGCAGTATTTAAATCTCCACCTCCACCTCTTAAAACAGCCTCAGCATAGTTTAAATAAATCTCAGCCAGTCTTATTAGAGGTATATCAGTGTCACACCAAGTACCAGAACTATCATTTCCTTGATTTCCATTTGAATCAATATTTTTAAATTTAGTAACAGCATATCCATCTGTAAAAGGTGGAATAGTTTCTATTTCTAAATTTTGTCCACTTGAATGGAACATTCCTCTTTGGTCTGCAGTAAAAGGACTTATGGTATAAGTATTATTATTTAAATCCATCGTTACATAATAAGTACCACTAGATGAAATTGCAATATTTGCTCCTCCACCCTCTAGTGTTCCATCAGCTCCATTATCACCATAATTAACTCCCCAATCTTCATTATATCTAAATTTCATTTCACCAGCAGTCAAATCAGCATAAATAGCAAATTGGTTAGAACCAGTCTCATACATTTCTAGATCTGGCCCATTCCAACCATTTGGAGTAGCATTCCCTACTAATCCCCAATCTGACTGAGGACCTAAAGAGTTATTTAAATCATCTATATCCACAGAAAATTGATTTACTAAATTCTTAGTAGTTCTTAATCCTGCCCATCCACCATTAACTCCAAAATCTGAAGGATTCATATTACCACCAATTGATGCATGAACTAAAAATGTTGTTCCTCCCCAAGTTTGTGATTGTAATCCGTCAAAATTTAGTGCAAAAATGAATTCATTCTGAGCACCATTAGATCCATTATCTGCTAGGAATAATTCATCATATGCTGTACCATTTCCATTAGCATCATTCATATTAATACTATATGAAGAATTCATCACATTTTCTGAATACGTAACACATTCATTATATCTAGCCTGTCCTGTCCAAACTTCAGCATTTAAATATAATCTTGAAAGAAGTGCATGAGCAGCGATTTTATCTACTCTTCCATACTCATTAGCTGCTGCTAAAGATGGCTCAATAGCAAGTAATTCTTCTTCTATAAAATTAAATACTTCGGTTCTACTACTTTGAGTTGGTAATTCAGTAGATATCTCTGTAGTAATTGGAACATTTCCATAAAGATCTAAGAGGTTATAGTATGCATAAGCTCTCAAAAATCTTGCCTCGGCAATAAATGTTTGAACTTCATCTCCACTTAAATTCGATGCATTCATTATAAATGAATTACAAAATGTTACTTCCTGAGCTAATCTATAATACATTGCTTCTGTAAAATCATTACTACTAGACCAATACATACCATGTAGATCTGGCAATCCTGGATCACCCCATCCAACAACAGCATGATCTGTAGTTATTTCATTTAGATTAAAAAGCATTCTAGAAAACTGAGAAAACCCTTCATCTATATCTGCAATATCTGCATTTCCAGCAGGACCTTGTTGACCTGTTAGAGCAAGACTAGCATATAACTTTGCAAGAGCTCCTCTAGCTTCATCAACATTCGCAAACACATCTTCTTCAGTAAAGCTATCAGGATCAATCGGAGATTGATTTAAATCATCATGACAAGAAGTTATGATGGCTGATAAGCTTAAAACAAAAATTAGTTTTTTAAATATATTTTTCATCTTATTAATTTTTAAAAATCTATACTAAATCCAAGTACACCTGTTTGAGGTCTTGGATAAAAATTATTATCTATTCCACCATAAATTTCAGGATCTAAACCATCATAATCTGTAAATGTTCTAACATTTTGAATTGATCCATAAAATCTTAATTTACAATCGCCCATAAAATCAGGTATTGTGTATCCAATTGATATATTATCAATCTTCACAAATGAAGCTTCCTGAATATAATGATCACTTAAAAGTCCATTTTCTGTAATAAATTCAAATCCAGTTGATAAATAATCACTGTGAACATTATTTAGAATTTCAAATGAATTCCAAGCCTGGCTAAGAACAGCATTAGAAGCTACATTGTTATATGCATAGTTTCCAATACTTGCTCTAGCTGTAATTGACATATCCCATGCTCCGCGTTTAATCGTACTTGTAAGACCCATAATAATATCAGCAAATGGGTCTTCCTTTATATAACGATCATCATCATTAATAATATTATCATTATTTCTATCAACATATACACCTTCTATTGGTGCTCCATTACTGTCATATACTTGTTGATAAACTAAGAAGCTATAAGGCGATTCACCTACAACGTGAGTTTGAATATTATTTCCTACACCACCTGAAATTCCACCAACAAACTGTTGATCTGGTAATCTAGTAACCTTATTGTCATTAAATGCTATATTAAAATCAATAATATGCTCATAATCATCTTTCTTTACTAATGGGAAATTAAAGGTAAGCTCTACCCCTTTGTTTTCCATATCTCCAATATTAGCA
>JAZABS010000024.1:0-6369 GCA_036136835.1 Bacteroidota bacterium | reverse complement strand
TTCACCCGTGTCATTTAATGTTAAAGCTTTAGATAATACAGTAATGCCAGCTGAAGATAGGGCTGCTAAAGTCGCTTTTCAAAGAGAAGTTTCAAAACTGCAAGGAGAAATGTCAGCTAGTGGGCGTGTTCTTTCCGAAATATCAAATAAGTTAAAGTATATTAAAGAAGCTGTAAAAGTAGTTGAACAGCCTATAGGGCCTTTATCAAATACTATAAGAAATATCGAATTAAGAATTAATGATATTAATATTAGACTTTATGGTGATTCTGTAAAAAGAAGATTGGATATTCAGCAGCTTACATCACCCTCAAGCAGATTAGGATCAATGGCTTATGAGCAAAAATATTCTACTGCTGCACCAACTCTTACTCATATGAGAAGTTTTGAAATTGCTAAAGAGGAATATATGCCGATAAAAGAAGAAATTGAAAATTTAATGAAGATAGATGTTAAGAATTTAGAAGATGAGCTAAAAGCTATCGGTGCTCCCTATACGCCTGGTCGTATTATGGAAGAGCAATAGAAATAATAGATATATTCTTAATATTTTTTATGGTTGTATAAGCTTATACAATATAATGCTATGGTAACCCACATGATATAAATAAAGTGTGATGAAGGTATCCAAAAATAAGCAAGTATTATATTCGAACTAAGCAATAGTCCTAGAACTATTAATACTCTTTTTCTAACTAAAACAATGTCAAGCATTTTAGAGGTTGAAAAAGAAAGTAGAAAAAACCCTAAACCAAATACGTAAAGCCCTAGAAATCTATATATCTGGGTTAAATATCCTGATAAGGTTGAGTTTCCATCAATTAAAAATAGATCACTAAAAGACATTTGCAATCTTTCTTCATTAGCCACTTGATCTAGAATCCAAGGTTCATCACTTATCAACCATCTTATACCTGATATACAAAGAGTTAAACCAATTAAAATTAAGGGTATTTTTATGTATTTTTCTTTTTTATTGTCCATTTTTTATATTATTTAAGGATTAATTTAATAAAAAAAACCCTAGCATTTATAGATAGGGTTTTAATTTTAAAAGCGGAGGAAGAGGGATTCGAACCCCCGGAGGTGTGACCCTCAACAGTTTTCAAGACTGCCGCATTCGACCACTCTGCCATTCCTCCAGTAATATGCGTGCAAATATAGAACCCTTTTTTATTGGTTCAAAAAAAACTAATAAATTATTATTAAATTGTTGCAACAAACAAAATCTATAAATGTATAAGACAAAGGTTTTTATTTTTTGTTTCCTTATATCAAACTTTATTTTTTCTCAAGAAATAAAGAATAAGAAAACCCCTACATGGTTTCCAGAACATGCTAAATATATAGTTGCTAATGATACTTTAAATTATAGGATTTTATTGCCTGAAAATTTTGATGAATCAAAAACCTATCCATTACATCTTTTTCTTCATGGAATAGGAGAGAGAGGGTCTGATAATAAAAAACAATTAACCTATATCAATAAGGTATTTTCTGATAAAAGAAACAGAAAACGATTTCCTGCAATTGTAATATTTCCTCAAGCTCCGATTACTGATTCATGGTCAAGTCGAAAACTTGTAAAATCTCCAGACAATAAAAATTATAGGTTTAAGAAAAATTCTATTCCTACAAAATCATTATCAATGGTTATGAGACTTATGGATTCACTTGTTAAAATCTCTCATATAAACAGCAATAGAGTATACTTAACTGGACTATCTAATGGGGCAATGGGTTCATTTGAGCTATTAAACAAAAGGCCAGATATGTTTGCTGCAGCAACCCTTATTTGTGGTGCTGGTCACCCTGATTGGGTTAATAATTATGCAAAAAATACTGCTCTGTGGATTATTCATGGATCAGATGATAGGGTCGTTCATCCGTATTATTCTCTTAGAATGATAAATTCAGTTATAGAATCAGGAGGTAGTCCAAAAGTTACCTTTTATAATAATGTAAAACACAATAGTTGGCTTAATATTTTTAAGGATAATAGATTTTTACCTTGGATCTATAGGCAAAGAAAAAAAGATTAGTATTTGATATATTCTGTTATTTCAAGCCCATAACCAATCATTCCAACCCTTTTTTCCTTTTTCCCATTAGAAATTAGCCTTAATTTATGAATATCCAAATCATGAAGGATTTGTGCACCAATACCAAAATCTTTAATATCCATTTCTACTTTAGGCGCTTTTACAACTGTATTTTTTTTCTGTTTTGTCTTCAAAATTTTTAATCTCTTAAGAGTGTTTAGAGATTGATTTTCCTGATTTATAAATATGATTGCACCCTTTCCATTATCATTAATAACCTTAAACATATTATCTAGCTTCTCTTCTCGTCCATTAGTTATGGCGCCTAATATATCATTGTTAGTTACTTTAGAATTTATTCTAGTTAAAACAGGCTCATCTTTTTCCCAAACTCCTTTTGTAAGTGCTATATGTAGCTGATGATTAGTTGTTTGTTCATAAGCTCTTAATCTAAATCTTCCAAACCTAGTTTCTATTTCAAAATCCTCTCTTTTTTCAATTAATGAATCATGAGCCATTCTATAAGCAACTAAGTCTTCAATTGATATGATTTTTAAATCAAATTTTTTAGCAACTTTTTTTAATTCAGGCAACCTAGCCATTGTTCCATCATCATTCATTATTTCTACAATAACACCTGCAGGTTTAAATCCTGCTAGTCTTGCAAAATCAATTGCAGCTTCAGTATGGCCAGTACGTCTTAAAACACCACCATCCTTTGCTATCAAAGGAAAAACGTGTCCTGGCTTAGAAAATTGATGAGGTTTAGTCTTTGAATCAATTAGTGCTTTTATTGTTTTGGATCTATCAGCTGCAGAAATACCTGTGCTTACACCATTACCTTTATAATCTACTGAAACAGTAAATGCAGTGTCTTGAGGATCAGAGCTAGAGCCGACCATTAAATTTAATTTTAATTTTTTTGATAGCTTATTTGTTATAGGAGCACAAATTAAACCTCTGCCGTGTTTTGCCATAAAATTGATTATTTCAGGACTTATAACCTCAGCAGCAGCAACAAAATCACCTTCATTTTCACGATTTTGATCATCAACAACAATAATAACTTTGCCAAGTCTAATATCATTTATTGCTGATTCAATTGTATTTAAGTTAGCCATATAACTCTATAAGTTTTGTCAAATATCAATATTAAAACTCATTCATCTTCTAAAATAACTGAAAAATTTTGAAGTTACTTCACTAATATTAAGAATGCTTCTGTCTTTTGTTGCTCTGTTTGTTAAATAAACACTAATAGGGAACATAATTATTGTAGATAGCCAGCTTGCAAGTACAGGACTTATGCTACTGTCCTCTGCAAGATTTTTAGAGAATACCCCTACAAAATGATAGGTAAGAAACAGAACTATTGAAATAACAATAGGAAATCCATACCCGCCTTTTCTTATTATTGTTCCTAGTGGTGCACCGATAAAAAACAGAATAATGCATGCAAAGCTTAAAGCAAACTTATCATGCATTGACATATAGTGTTTATTAATGTTTTTTTGTCTTCTAGCTTGTATTAGTACATTTGATTTTAAAATACTTATTGTACTGTTTATCGAGCTTATTCCTAAGTCATAAAGCTGTTTTTGTTTTTGCCTGCCAAAGAGCTCATATACATTATCACCTTCAAATTCTGATTCGCTTGTGTTGGGATTGATATTATTATTTAGTGATTTAGCATTTGATCTATTGTACATTTTTGTTGCTATCACTTGATAATCCTTAGTTTTCTTTTCTTCTAAAGAATCAATAGTTATAGTTAGATCTTGGATATTCAACATTGAATATCTGTTTTTGCTTTCTTGTTGATCAAAATCTACATTATTAATTGATGCAAGGTCTATATTTAAGGTATATTCTTCAAAGTAGCTTTTAACAAATGGTTTAGTTGTGCTTACCTTATAGTTTTTTGTTACAACCTCATCATAATAATTCCCATCATATAGTTTTAATTGTAGAATATCTGAGTTGGTTTCACTAGTAATTTCACCTGTTTTTGATTTTATTACAGTATAGTTTCCAACCCTATTTTTCTTCTGATGTATAATAACATCAGTTAGATACTGGCCTCTATTTCCATATTTATCTTCAACTTTGATGTTAAAATCTCCTATTTCACTGAATTGCCCTTCTGCAATAGCCATAGTGGGTTTTACTTTTGATATATTTTTTCTTAGGTTCAAGAAACTAAACTCAGCTGCAGGAACAACATTATTTGAAAAGAAGAAAACAACAATACCTAGAAATAGTGTAAAAAAGATTAAGCTCTTCATAATTCTTTGAAGAGATAATCCACTTGACTTCATAGCAGCAAATTCATAGTTTTCAGACAGCTGCCCAAATACCATAATACTTGATAGTAATATAGCAAGCGGTAAGACTAGAACTACAAGTCTAGGTGATACATAAGACATAAACTTAATTATTATATCAAGTTCTAGATCTTTTCCAGCTAATTCAGTGATATACAGCCACACAGATTGAAGCAAGAAGATTAACATTAGTATACAAAAGGCTGTAAGTAATGTCTTTAAATAAGCTTTAAATATGTATTGATCTATTAATTTCAATGAAAATTTAATCAATTATATTCTCGTAATAATTTAACTCCTCAAAATATTTTTCTCTATCAAAAACAAACAATGATTCTTCTAATGGTAGATTAACTTCGAAGTCAACTATTGCAATTGTTGTTTGAGTATCATTTATTCCTGTTTCAATTACTTTGTAAATCTGATTAAACTCTACATCTATACCTAGAAGAATATATTTAATTTCAGCATCAGAATCCATAGGAACTAACTTTACAAATTGAATTTTTTTTCTTCCAACGTACTGAACTATATCCATTTCAAAATTATATCCTTCTTCATAAAAGTATAGCATTTTATTAGGTGTTATAGTGCTCTCATCATCAGGGTTTTGAGTAGAAATTGTGACCTCCTCATCATCTGGACTAATTGTATATAATTTTTCTCCATCAAAAATTCTTGTAACCCCAAGCATAACAAATTTCCAATTATCTCCTTCAGTAACAAAACTTCCCTTGTTAGTTTGGTTAATATCTTCCTCTAAATTTGAAAGGGTGTATGTGTAGTTTATGTATATATTATCATAGCTTTTAATGTTTTCAGAAACTTTGTTTAATAAAACTTCTGCTTCAGAATTTTGACTTATAATTAAATTATTAGATGTAATAATTATAATTATTAGAAATATGATATTTTTAATTTTATAATATTTATTCATTTTCAAAATATTTTTCTAATGATTGAAGATCAGCAATTAAGACTTGTCTTGCTTTACTTCCTTCAAATGGTCCAACTATGCCGGCAGCCTCAAGTTGATCAATAATTCTACCAGCTCTATTATACCCTAATTTTAGCTTTCTTTGTAAAAGAGAAGCAGATCCTTGTTGAGCAACAACAATAACTTCCGCAGCTTCTTTAAATAAAGCATCTCTATCTTCTAGATCTACATCAAGATTTGTGCCACTTTCTTCTCCTACATATTCTGGGAGGTTATGAGCACTTACGTAAGCTTTTTGAGATCCAATATAATCTGTTAATGCTTCAATTTCATCTGTATCAACAAATGCACACTGAAGTCTAATAATTTCATTCCCTTGATTAAATAGCATATCACCTCGACCAATTAACTGATCTGCACCAGAACTATCCAGTATGGTTCTAGAATCAATTTTAGAGGTTACTCTAAATGCAATTCTCGCAGGGAAATTAGCTTTTATAACGCCTGTAATTACGTTTACAGAAGGTCTTTGAGTAGCAATAATTAGATGAATTCCAATAGCTCTAGCTAACTGAGCTAATCTGGCAATAGGTGTTTCAACTTCTTTTCCAGCAGTCATAATTAAATCTGCAAACTCATCAATCACTAAAATTATATATGGAAGAAATTGATGTCCATCATTTGGATTTAATTTTCTAGCCTTAAATTTTTTATTATACTCAACAATAGTTCTACAAGCTGCATTTTTTAACAATTCATACCTGTTATCCATTTCAATGCATAATGAGTTCAAAGTATAGATAACCTTTTTATTATCTGTTATTATAGCTTCTTCAGAGTCTGGCAATTTTGCCAAATAATGTCTTTCAATTTTATTAAATAATGTTAGTTCTACTTTTTTAGGGTCTACTAAAACAAATTTTACTTCTGCAGGATGCTTTTTATAAAGCAAAGAAGTTAGGATAGCATTTAGCCCTACAGATTTACCTTGACCTGTTGCTCCTGCCATTAGAAGATGAGGCATTTTTACAAGATCAACAACTAAAGTTTCATTGCTAATAGTCTT
>JAZABS010000023.1:0-15969 GCA_036136835.1 Bacteroidota bacterium | reverse complement strand
ATAGCTCTAATGGTAGTGGTTGTATAAGTACTGGTAGTTCATTTACAACAAGAGTTAGACTAACGGTATTGTAACATCCAGTTGCAATGTTTTCTACTCTTACCCAGATCTCCTGTGTATCCTCAGTAATATTAGTATAAGCAAAAGGAGTTAGGATCGGATTGGTTCCATCTTCTGCATTCTCTGCACTCTCATAATAGGTAATATTAAAATCAGCAGGATTTAATCCATTAAGAACACTCTCATTACTTAGACTTAAATCAAACAGAGCAAACCCATCATCATCGTCATCACAAACCTGCAGGGGATCAGGATCCGTGGCAATCTGTGGAACATCATTTACTACTAGAAGCATTTCAATATAGCTAAAGCAATCGGTAGTAATGGTAGTGTCTTCTACGCGGATGTATACTGTCTGCTGATAAGCAACAATATTATAATAAGGGCTTTCAATAGCATTAAGATTGTTCTGTGCATCTGCAGGAGTCTCGTGATAGCTAATTAATAGATTCTGAAGGTTTCCTGCGATCTCTGCATCAGCATCAGTAAGAGTAAAGACTCCAAAACCATCAGCATCCGCATCACAATACTCCAAATTAGAAGGATTAACTACTGCTGGTGGAGATTCTACAATTAAATCTAGGGTAGTGGTAGAATAACATCCTGTAACAGCTGTCATATCATCTATAATTCTTACATATAATGTCTGTGGATTAGAGGTATTAGTGTAAGCTGTAGTATTTTCAATAGGATTTACATCATTATCAGCATCTTCTTGTGATTCATGATAGCTTATTACATTATCTACAATACCTGCAGCTATTCCCTCGGTTTTAACTGATATATCCATAGTTGTCAACCCATCAGGGGTATCATCATCACATACTATAAGAGGTGTAGGAGCTATAAACACAGGTTTAGGCTCTACAGTAAGGGTAAAATTGATATTAGATATAAAACATGAAGTAGTAAAAGGATCATTATCTTCCACTTCTACACGCACATAAATAGTTTCTTGATCATTAACTGTATAAGGACTAGCTAAATCATTTGTTCCATAATCTGCATCCAGCTGGGAGTTATGGTAAGTTATAATAACCTCACCTGCTACTTGTGTTCCAAGTACTTGCGCATCATAACTCGTTAAATCTACATCAATAAATCCAGGAGTATCTGTACAAAGAATCTCATCAGGAACTTCATTATACTCTGGAACGGGACGAACCTCTAGTAACATCGTAGAGATTCCAAAACAATCATTTTCATTTTCTACTCTTAGATATACTGTTTGAGCATCAGGGACTTCACTTATATAGTTGTTTGGTAGTTGATTTAATTCTAAATGCGCATCATTTTCATTAAGATAATATGCTACACTTAAATCACTAGGATCATCTATATCATTATTAGGATTAGCAACAATAAGTGATAGAACATAATCATCTGCATCACTAAGGGTAAATAGTCCTAATCCATCATAATCATTACCATTCATCTCACTATTATCACACACAATTAGTCCTGCATCATCAGGAATAGGATTAAATATAGTTTCTAAATAGAAGTAAGAAGTTGTATAACAAGTAGTAGCAATGTTTTCTACTCTACAATAGATGTTTTGTAGTGGAGTAGAGTTTACAAAAGCTGTTGGATTAGGTATTGCATTTTCATTGTTATCCAAGTCTGCTTGTGAGAGATGGAAGGTAAGAACATAATTGTTAGGGTCATCTCCAATAACAAGATTCTCAGCTGCTTCTTCTAGGTTATATATTGATATACCATCTTGAACATCATCGATATCACATTGAACAAGGTCTGTGTTAAGAATCACATTAGGAAGCGGATTAACCGTTACATTAAAGGATCCAAAAGTTAAACATCCTGTTGCATTTTGTTCTAGTCTTATAAAGATCTCTTCACTAGCAGCAAATGAATTAGAATAGCTAGTTAGTTGAGCATTAGTAAGAGCATTTGTATTGTTTTGTGAGTCAGCAAAAGAACTAAAGTAGGATAGGGTTACATTTTGACCATTTATAATCTCTTGATTCTTAGTAGTTATGTCGAATACTTCAATCATATCTCCAGAGTTATTGTAATCACATAGTTCATAGTCAGTAACATCTATTACCGCTAGTGGATTAACAATAAGACCTTGAGTGGTTGTAGCATAACATCCTGTTGTATTATTTTCTAGACGAACAATAAGTTCTTGCGCATCAAGAGTTGTATTGTTGTAAGGACTAGATAACACATTACTTCCAGCATCAGCATCTTCCTGTGTTTCGTGATAAGTAACCGATATGCCGGTTTGTCCATTTAGAATAACATCATCTAATGAAGTAAGATCGAATGTTCCAACACCATCATAGTCATCATCACACACTTCATAGACAGGTGGTGTGATTACATCTGGTATAGGATTTACAATAAGCTCTAGGGTAGTGGTAGCATGACAAGTTGTTGCATCATCTACCAATCGAACATAGATCGTTTGATTGTCTGGATTTGTATTTAAATAAGGGTCTGTTATTGGATTATCTCCTGTTTCAGCATCTTCCTCCAACTCGTGATATGTAACAGTAATACCGGTTTGTCCATTTAATATCTCTATGTCTTTATCAGTTAAATTAAATGAAGTAATACCATCATAATCATCATCACACTCCTCTAACGGAGTCGGAACTATTGTCTCGGGAACAGGATCTACTGCTATGGTAGATTCAGATGAATATATTATACATCCATTACCTTCTCTATCCACTAGAGCTCTGAAAATAATATTGTCAAAACTATTAGGTGTAGTAAGAATTTCTAATGTAGAACTATTTACTCCATTATAGTAATCATTATCAACTAATGTGTTCCAAGTTACTCCATCGTTAGATGATTCCCATTGATAAAAGTCTATAGTAGATGAAACTATTGATAGTTGAAAACTCGAATTTTCACAAACTAGAATTGATTCTTGAGGTTGCTCATCAATTATAATTGTACCATCAATTATGTAGTCAGTACTAGGTATGGTATATCCATCACTTGCATTATTTACTAAACCATTTGAATCTACAGTTACTCCATCGTTGTCTCCTAATAATCCATCTTGATTTCCATCTGAATAACCAGCTTCAATAACATCACTGCAGTCATCTTCATCAGATTCTAAATCAATATAGTTGTACAGTCCATCTCCATCAGTATCTGAAACAGTAAAATTAGTTGTTCCTGAATCTGGGCTAGTTTCTATACTATCGAATAAACCATTATTTCCAACACTTCCAGATGAACTGTCTATAATTCCATCTAGATCTGTGTCAATTATTGTTGCTCCTGATTCTTGTGAATCATAAATACCATCATTGTCCGAATCTAAATCCAAATAATCTAAAACTTCATCTCCATCAGAATCTATTGGAGTTGATTCGAAACTAAATATATCATCGTATCCATCAGCGTTAGAATCTACATTTGAAAGTGGTTGATAATTAGAGCCATATGCTTCAATAATATCTAAAATACCATCATTATCACTATCACTGTCTTCCGAATCAACAATTGAGTCACCATCAGAATCTATTGGAACACATGTTGCTGTAACATTGAATACAGCTTTATTAACAGTATTAGATGAATTATAGTGAACCATTTCAAAAAAGTCAGTTAAATGTGTATGGAATTTAAATGTAGCATCAGCACTTTCAAGGGTGGTTCCATTTATTTTAAAACGAATTTCAAAATTTGAAAAATTTGTTATTCCTCCTTCAAAAATTCCATCAAAATTGGTGTCAATTAAAATTTGATCATCTGGATCAAGAAGAGTAATAGTTTTGTTATAAGGTACTTTTAAGCTAAACCATTCTTCATTGTCCATAGTGCTGCAATCTACAGGTAGCCCAGTATTTAAATCAGTAATGCAGCTATAACCTATTTCTAAACTAATTTCAGTGTCAAATGTTATTGAACTGGATATATAACCATCCTGTTGAATATTGTCACTGTCTAAATATGGGGTTGGAGAAAAAGTTTCCCAATTTCCTGCACTATCTCCTATCCAATTTGCAGTTACATCATCTGAGCTTTCGAGACCAAATGTGTAGCTATATAGATTTTCTATGCTACCACCAGTATCGCCAGTTAAGTCTATTAGTTTATCACCTAAAGATTCAAAACAATCTAAAATACCATCATTATCATTGTCAATATCAATATTATCATTTATACCATCATTATCAAAATCATTAGGACATGAGCTAACAGGAATATTTTCTGATAGTACAGCTCCAGGACAATCTTCAATTGCTCCAGATATTTGATAATAACCTGGTTCAGAAGGGGTAAAGTCTATATTATTAGCCCCGTCTATTGCATCACCATTATAATACCATTGATATTGATCATAAGTAGAAATACTGTTTAAACTTAAGGTTAAATTAGGAATGCATGAATCGTCTTCTACGGTTAATGACTGTAATAATATTTCTGGTTTAAAGGCAAATCCTGAATAGTATCCTCCAAAGGTTGCATAGGTGTATGCTCCAAATGACGCAACGTATACTTGAGATGTAGATTCTATTGAAACATTTCCTGTTAATCCTTCAATTGTATAAGTAACAAAGTCATTATTCCATATTACGGATTGGGCATTTGTATTATAGTTTGAAATATCTAAATCATTTATCAAAATAGTTGATTCTGCTTCAGTAACTAATGTTACTACTCCATCAAATGATTCTGTTCCAATTTGATTTATAAATGGGATATTATCAACTATTTTTGGAGTTTGACAATTTAATGGAGGGACAAAAAATAGCCCTTGATTAGGAATACCAGTTCCTGCTCCAAATGCTCCTTGTTCCCCAGGCCTAATACCACCTATAACTTGGAATGCAAAAGTGGGTTTGGATGTATTAACATACATATTACTTGATTGACCAACTGGGGGACCTTCACCGCCAGCAGCAGGATAAGTTACTCCGTAATACGAACCTTCAATTGAAACAAAATCTCCAGCATTAGCTAGATTAGCATATAAAGCTCCATTTACATATACTTCAGTGTTGTCTTCATGTGCAATAATTAAAGGTCTTTCAATTTCATCTGGCCCAAGACCTCTTACAAAAATATATTCCTCTCCAATTCTCTCTACTGGGGCAATTTGATCAATTCCTCCATCTTGACCTCCAGGAGATGTATCTAAATTAGAATTACTACCAGTTAATGAACCACTATTTACTGCAATTGGTTTATCTGATTCGACTAGAACACCAATTAATCCTTCTGCATTATCTGAATTAGTATATGGAGATGCAGAAATAAGATAACTTTCGCCTGCATTTAACATAATATTACTGGTTGCTGCATCGTTAACTAGCGTAACACCATTACCAAAATTTGAAAAATTTACTGTTGTATTATCTTGACTAGCTAATACACTTATAAAATTTAAATATTGAGTTTGTTGATTGCCTAATGTTCCTAAATTTCTAAATGTCCCTACCCTAAACTCCTCACCTAGAGCAGCCAATCCTTTGCTAACAATTCCTCCTGCTTGATAATAGGAGCTACTTGTAAATAGTCTAACAGAAACATACACTAAATCTTCAGCTTCAATTATATATCCTTTATCAGAAAGATTTTGACCTGAAAGAGTTGATTGGGCAATAAAATTTGTATCAACTCCTGTGCCAACGTAGTATTCATAAGGGTTTGCATTCGAAACCTGCACTGTCTCTGGTGTTCCACCAATAGGATTAATTGTAACATTGAATGGGATTTCGTTTGGGGTAGATATATATAGATATTGTATCTGAGGGCTAGCAGCACCGGATCCTGTAGTACCAATCGGCGGAATATAATGTGTTTTACTAAACTGAGCATTTATGTTTTGAAAAACAAAACATATTAGCACAAATAGGATTAATCTTAAATAGCCACTAAATCCTTTCATTTATTCCTATTGAATTATTGGATGATAAAGATAATAATAATCATTTTGTTATTTATAGAAAATAAAAAAAGCCCTATCTCAGGGCTTTTTTGTTGATTCTATTTATAAAATTACTTTATTATGTCGTAACTTCTTTTGATAAAATTAGTTAATTCTTCCCCTTTTAGTAATCCATGAGATAATCTTGCTAAATCTAAACTTTGATTAATTAATCTTTCTTGTTTCTTTTTAGTTTTAGTATTTAATATTTGAACAACTAAATCAGAATTAGTATTTACTACCAAATTATACATATCTGGCATATTCCCAGCTCCAAACATTCCACCACCACCTGTCTGCTGCATTTCTTTCATTCTTCTCATAAATTCTGGTGTTGTAATTATAAATGGATCTTCTTTACTATCTAACGATTCTAATTTTATAGTATATTTTTCATCAGAAATTACTTCTTTTATAACATTCTCTAGGCTAGTCTTTTGATCTTCATTTAATTTTGAAACTTTAGAATTATCTTTATTGATTAGATTATCAATATGGTCAGAATCAACTCTAGCAAAGGATATTTTTTCCTTTGAACCTTCAAGCTTCTGAATTAGATGACTCACGATTGGCGAATCTAAAAGTAAAACTTCATATCCTTTAGCTTTTGCATTTTCAATGTAACTATGTTGAGCTTCTTTGTCTGACGCATAAAGGATAATAAGCTTATCATCTTTATCAGTTTGTTTTGCTTTAATTTTATTATATAATTCTTCATATGTATAGAATTTTTCATCTACAGAAGGGTAAAGTGCAAATTTTTCAGATTTTTCAAAGAATTTATCTTCACTTAACATCCCATATTCTATTACAATTTTGATGTCATCCCATTTTTTTTCATAATCTTCTCTATTATTTTTAAATAATGAGGCTAATTTATCTGCAACTTTTCTTGTTATATATGCTGAGATTTTTTTGACAGCACCATCTGCTTGAAGATATGACCTTGAGACATTTAAAGGTATATCTGGAGAATCAATAACACCTCTTAAAAGGGTTAAAAATTCAGGAACAATACCTTCAACATTATCTGTAACAAAAACTTGGTTTTGATAAAGTTGAATTTTGTCCTTTTGCATGTTTAAGTCATTATTGATTTTAGGGAAATACAGTATACCAGTTAGATTAAATGGATAATCTACATTTAAATGGATGTTAAATAAAGGTTCTTCAAATTGCATAGGATACAATTCTCTATAAAAATCTTTATAATCATCATCCTTTAAATCTTTAGGTTGTTTTGTCCATGCAGGTTCAGGATTATTAATAATATTATCTACAGTTACTGTTTTAGGTTTTTCATCTTCTTTTGCATCTTTTGGAAGAGGAAGACTTTCTTCTTTAGTTCCAAACTTAATTGGAACAGGCATGAATTTATTATATTTTGTTAAGAGTTCTGATATCCTGCTTTCTTCAAGAAATTCTTTAGAATCTTTATCTACATGTAATATAATTTCAGTTCCTCTAGTTTTTTTATCAGATTTATCTAAAGTATAATTAGGAGAACCATCACAAGTCCAATGAGCTGCTGGTTTCTTTTTATATGATTTTGAAATAATTTCTACTTTAGATGATACCATAAATGCAGAATAAAATCCTAGACCAAAATGTCCAATTATACCTGCATCCTTTGCTGAGTCCTTATATTTTTCTAAAAACTCTTCTGCACCTGAAAATGCTACTTCATTTATATATTTTTCTATTTCTTCTGCAGTCATTCCAATCCCTTCATCTATTATGTGAAGTTTTTTACCCTTTTTATCAATTTTAACTTCAATTTTGGGATCATTAAGCTCAATTTTTTCTTTTCCAGTAGCTGCTATGTGTTTTAGCTTTATAGTAGCATCAGTTGCATTACTAATAAGTTCTCTAAGAAAAATTTCATGATCACTATACAAGAACTTCTTGATTAGTGGAAAGATATTTTCAACAGAAACATTAATATTACCTTTTTTCATTTTTTACTATTTTTAATTAACGTTAATCTATTGTCAATAAAGATGCCAAAAACAATATACTGACAAACTGACATAACTAATTACCAAATAAATTTAAATAACTATATTCATTAAAAAAATATTAAAAATGTATAATTCAAAAATTACAGGTTTAGGTCACTATGTACCTGATAATGTGGTCACAAATGATGATCTTTCAAAGATTATGGATACTAGTGATGAATGGATTCAAGAAAGAACAGGAGTGAAAGAAAGAAGATGGGCAAAGCCAAATACAGGAAATACTACATCAGAAATGGGTGTAAAAGCAGCCAAAATAGCTATTGAAGATGCAAATATAAAACAGGATGATATAGATTTTTTAATTTTTGCTACATTAAGCCCTGATTATTATTTTCCTGGACCAGGAGTTTTAGTTCAGGAATTATTAGGGTTGGACACTATTGGAGCATTAGATGTTCGTGCACAATGTTCAGGATTTGTATATGCTTTATCAATTGCTGATCAATATATAAAAACAGGGATGTATAAGAATATATTAGTAATTGGGTCAGAATATCAATCATATGGAATAGATAAATCTACAAGAGGTAGGGCTATTTCTGTTATATTTGGTGATGGGGCTGGGGCAGCGATAGTTTCTAGAGAAAAAGATTTAAAAAAGGGTATATTATCTTCTCACTTGCATTCAGAAGGTAAACATGCAAAGGAGTTATCATGTTTAGCACCTGGATTTGGTACAAGATGGGTGTCAGATATTATTAATGATAATGATCCTAATGATGAAACATTTTTACCTTATATGAATGGACAATTTGTATTTAAAAACGCTGTAGTTAGATTTACAGAAGTTATAAATGAGTGTTTAGAAAAAAACAATCTGACTAAAGATGATATTGATTTATTAATACCTCACCAAGCTAATTTGAGAATATCCCAATTTGTTCAAAAAAGATTTGGTTTAGACGATTCTCAAGTATATAATAATGTGATGCGGTATGGTAATACCACTGCCGCTTCAATTCCAATAGCTTTAACTGAAGCTAGAAATTCCGGAAAAATCAAAAATGGTGATACAATTGTATTAGCTGCTTTTGGAAGTGGGTTTACTTGGGGAAGCGTAATTATTAATTGGGCCTAATTCTAGATAAATAAAGACCTATAAATGTTATAAGACCATTAATAGGTAATAATTCATAACCAAAAATATATAGATTATCTTTTGCGTAAGTTCCTGCACATGCCCATGTTTTACATCCTAATAAAGCATCCTCATTAAAATAGGCAAACATCGTTGGAGATATACTTAGCAAATAGGTTAGAATTGGAGCAAGAATTACTATAAGATAAATATATCTTTCCTTTAATTTGAATTTAGTATATAATCCAAAAGCAAAAAGGCCTAGTAAAGGACCATATGTATAGGATGCCACAGTAAGTAGACTATCAATTACATTGCTGCTAAGAACATATTTAAAAATTATTATAATAAAAATTAGTGTTAGACTCATAAGTACGTGAACTCTTTTTCTAATACTTTTTTGAATAGCAGTATTTTTGTTTTTAATATCAATAAAATCTATACAAAAAGAAGTGGTTAGAGAAGTTAAGGCACTATCTGCACTACTGTATGCTGCTGCAATAAGACCAAGAATGAATGTTATAGATAATAATATGCCTAATTCTCCATTTAAAGCAATTTCTGGAAATAATAAATCAGTTTTTGGCTGACCATCCATTAATGGCATTAATATGTCATTTTTATTTTTAAATATGTATAAAAGACTACCAAGGATCATAAAAAAGTAGGTGACTACTACAAGTACAATACTAAATACAATCATATTTTTTTGAGCATCTTTTAATGATTTACAAGTTAGATTCTTTTGCATCATATCTTGATCTAAACCGGTCATACATATTGTTACAAACATTCCTCCAATAAATGATTTTAAGAAATGATGTCTTTCTAAAATATTATCTGTAAAAAAAACTGTATTGTAGTTGCTAAACTCATCAGATTTTAGAAAATCAATGAAAGTCCAGTTTAGATTGTTTAGGATTCCATATATAGATATAAATACAGCCAGAATCATAAAAAATGTTTGTAGTGTATCCGTCCAAACAATAGTCTTTATCCCACCTCTATAAGTATATATCCAAATTAAAATAATTGAAATAGTAACCGTTACAGGAAATGGAATATTCCATTTATCAAACACAAATTGTTGTAAGACAATAGCTACTAGGAATAACCGAAATGATGCTCCTAAAAGTCTAGAAATAAAAAAGTAAAAAGCTCCAGTTTTATGAGCTACTGTCCCAAACCTAAAATTTAAGTATTCATAAATTGAAGTTAAATTAAGTTTGTAATATACTGGCAATAATACCTGGCTAACAACTATATATCCAAAAAAATATCCAAAAACAACTTGTAAATAACTGAATTGAGAACTTTCTATCCATCCAGGTACTGATATAAATGTAACACCTGATAAAGAGGCTCCAACCATTCCAAAGGCAACTATATACCATGGAGCATTCTTACCTGCGTTAAAAAAAATAGAATTACTATCATTTTTTCCTGTTACATATGAGATTGCAAATAATAACATGAAGTAACCAAGAATAAGCAGTAAAATATTAGTTGCATTCATAAAATGATATAATTATTCAAATTACATATTATTTGTAGGATTTACCAAATAATTCTTTGTTAGAAACGTTTTATTTTCAATCTGTAAAATTTGTAAGTTTGCTAAATGGAATTTTCTTCAAAATTAATTGAGAATGCTGTTAATGAAATATCAAAATTACCTGGTATAGGAAAAAGAACGGCACTTAGACTTGTGCTTTTTCTTTTAAGACAACCTAGTGATCAGTCAAGTAATCTTGCTAAAGCCATATCTGAAATGCGAGTTAATGTAAAATTTTGCAATAATTGTCATAACATATGTGATGCCGATTTATGTGATATTTGCTCTAATAATAATAGGGATAAATCAGTAATATGTGTTGTAGAGGATATTAGAGATGTTATGGCAATTGAAAACACCAGTTCATACAAAGGATTATATCATGTTCTTGGTGGGAAGATATCTCCTTTAGACGGTATTGGTCCACATGACTTAAACATTCCAACCTTAATAGAAAAAGTCGAAAAAGGAGGTATAAGTGAAATAATATTTGCATTAAGTTCAACTATGGAAGGAGATACGACTAATTTTTACATATATAAGCTTATTAATAAATATGATATTGTTACGTCAACAATTGCTAGAGGAATATCTATAGGAGATGATTTAGAATATACTGATGAGATTACTTTAGCTAGAAGCATTACCAATAGAATTCCTTTTGAAACCTCAATAAAAAATTAGATTTGGATTTATCAGTCATTATAGTTAGCTATAATTCAAGATTTTTTTTAGAATTATGTTTAAGTAGCCTTAAAGAAGCTGCAAAAAACATAAAATCCGAAATAATCGTAGTTGATAACAATTCTAATGATGATTCTATTAATATGATTAAATCTTTATTTCCTGAGGTTTTATTAATAGAGAACAATATTAATTTAGGTTTTTCTTCAGCAAATAATTTGGGGGTTACAAAAGCCAAAGGAAAATTTATTTGTTTCTTAAATCCAGATACAATTGTTTCTGAAAACTTATTTAACAAGATGCTTGAATTTAAAGAATCTAATGACAAAATAGGAATTATCGGATGCAAGATGATTGATGGTCAAGGAAAATTTTTGCCTGAGAGTAAAAGAAATTTACCCAATTTATCAATGGTCTTAAATAAATTCGTTGGTTTAAAAAATAATTATCATTTGAGCATTCTACCTGAAGATGAAATAGGACAAGCAGATGTTTTATGTGGAGCAATTATGTTAATGAATAAAAAAGAATTTGAAGATGTTGGGGGATTTGATGAAAAATATTTCATGTTTGGAGAAGATATTGATCTTTCATACAAAATGAAAAAGAAGGGCTTAAGTAACTATTACTTAGGAAATTTATCAATAATACATTACAAAGGAGAAAGTACAATTAAAAATATGAAGTATTATAGAGATTTTTATGGAGCTATGGGAATTTATTATAGGAAATTTATAGCAAACAATATTATTAGTAAGTTTTTCTCATACTTTTTAATTGAATTAATTGTTTTTGCTCACTTATTTAAGTTTAAGTCAAAATCTAATTTTATAGACAATACTAAAGACTCATATATAGTTTCAAACAAGGATTATTTTAGCTTAAAGTCAAGAGGTACTAAAAGAATTCAGTCAATTGAAAGTATTTCAAATAAAATAGAGAATTGTGAAATTATATTTGATTCTAATTACATAACTTTTAATGATATTATTTCCTCAATTCAAACATTATCAAATAATAAAAATCTAATATTTAAAATCCTTTCAAAAGGATCTAACTTTATAATTGGAAGTAATAACTCCAATGAACAAGGAGAAGTAATTTTATTTGATTCAAATTAATAATTTGTTACATGTTTTTTCACTATTTTAGTTCATCATTTTTAATCAATTAGTTACTGTGGGCAAGTTTGAATTAAAATTACCAAAGATGGGAGAAAGTGTTGCAGAAGCAACGCTAACTTCATGGTTAAAAGATGTTGGAGACCAAATAGATATGGATGAGGCTGTAGTAGAAATTGCAACAGACAAAGTTGATTCTGAAGTGCCTTCAGAGTATAAAGGTGTTTTAATTGAAAAATGTTTTAAGGTCAATGAGTTAATTAAGGTAGGCGAAACAATAGCTATAATAGAAACTGAATCCGAAATTCAAACTTCAAAGACAGTGATTGAAGTAGATAAAGCTATTAGCAATGAAAAGATTAATGTAGAATCCGTTAAGTTAGAAAGTCCAGTTCAAGCTAAAGAAAGTAATATTTCACAGAATGATAGTTCTGAAAACAGATTTTACTCCCCATTGGTAAAAAATATTATTAAAAAAGAAAATATTTCTGAATCTGAACTTGACTCAATAAAAGGTACTGGCAAAAACGAAAGAATTACAAAAACAGACATTTTAAATTATTTAAAATCAAGATTAAAGAAAGAGGATTCAACAATATCAGATGTTCATATTAGTCCAGAAATAAATTTAGATAAAATAGAAGGGGATCAGATAATTGAAATGACAAAAATGGGTAAGATTATCTCAAAACATATGTCAGAATCAATTAGAATTTCTGCTCATGTTCAGTCTTTTATTGAAGTAGATGTAACAAAAATCTGGAATTGGAGAAATAGAGTTAAAGATAGCTTTCAAAAAAGAGAAGGAGAGAAATTAACCTTTACTCCAATATTTATTGAAGCAGTTGCTGTTAATTTAAGACTATTTCCTATGTTAAATATTTCTGTAGATGGTGAGAAGATTATAGTAAAGAAGGATATTAATATTGGAATGGCTACAGCTCTGTCAGATGGAAATCTAATTGTACCAGTAATAAAAAAGGCAGATCAATTGAATTTGGTAGGAATGACAAAAGTTGTCAATGATTTGTCATTTAGAGCAAGAAATAATTCTTTAAATCCTGATGACGTGTATGGAGGAACATATACTGTAACTAATGTCGGTGTTTTTGGAAGTGTAATGGGCACCCCAATTATTAATCAACCCCAAGTAGGAATACTTGCATTGGGAGCTATTAGAAAAGTTCCAGCTGTTATAGAGACCGACCAGGGGGATTTTATAGGTATTAGACATAAGATGTTTATATCCCACTCTTATGATCATCGAGTTGTTAATGGGGCTTTAGGTAGCAAATTTATAAAAGGAGTAAAAGATTATTTAGAATCTTGGGATGTAAATAGAGAAATTTAATAACAATGAAGATTATCTGTGTTGGAAGAAATTATGCAGAGCATATAAAGGAACTAGATAATAAAAAACCTAATGATCCTGTATTGTTTCTAAAACCTCAGACTGCAATTATAAATAAAAGACAGCCATTTTTTATTCCAAGTTTTTCTAATGAAATTCATTATGAATTGGAATTGATTGTAAAGATAAATCGATTAGGAAAATTTATTCAAAGAAAATTTAGTCACAAATATTATAATGAAATCAGTCTTGGCATAGATTTTACAGCTAGAGATGTTCAACTAGAATTGAAAAATAAGGGCTTACCTTGGGAAAAAGCAAAAGCTTTTGATGGGTCTTGTCTTATTGGGGAATGGAAAAACAAAAAAGATTTTGACAATATTGATAATATTGACTTTAGATTAACAAAAAATGATGAAATTGTACAAAATTCAAATACTAGTTTAATGCTCTGGAAAGTAGATGAATTAATTGAGCATATCTCTAAATTTTTTACATTAAAAATTGGAGATATAATTTTTACTGGCACACCTGCTGGAGTGGGTAGGGTTGAAATAAATGATAAATTAAAAGGTTATATGAACGATAATGAGCTTTTATCTGTTAATATAAAATAAATACAATGTCTTCTATAGAAAAAATAATAGCATCTAAATTAAAAGATATGAATAAAAGCATCTCTATTGCAGAAAGTTGTACTGGAGGAGCAATATGTAGTAAAATTGTTCATAATAAAGGTGCATCTATAATTTTTAAAGGAGGGATAATATGCTATTCAACAGAGTCAAAGATGAAACTTCTTGATGTAGACCCTAAAATAATCAGTGACTTTTCAGTTGTAAGTAAGCAAGTTTGTGAATCAATGGCTATATCTGTAAAAAAACTTTACAATTCTGACTATTCTATTGCAACAACTGGTAATGCTGGACCTGAAAAGGGTGATTCAGATGCGGAAATAGGAAAAGTTTTTATATCAATTGCTTCTGAAGTTGATGTAAAAACGTATGAGTTAAATTTTAATGGAGATAGAAAAACTATAATAAATAATGCTGTTTTAAGAGCATTTGAGCTCTTAAATGATATCTTAAAAAATTGAAAAATATAGTTTGTGGATTATAAAAAAATTGTAAATTCGCGCCTGATAATTTAATTTTTATAACAAGTTTAATATTATGTCTAAAATTTGTGAACTTACTGGTAAAAAAGGGATGGTTGGCAATAATGTTTCACATTCTTTAAACAGGACAAAACGTAAATTTAATGCTAATTTGATAAAAAAGCGTTTTTACATTCCTGAAGAAGATAGGTGGGTTACATTAAAGATTTCAACTTCTGCTTTAAAAACTATCAATAAGATTGGTATTCAGGCAGCTCTAAAAGACGCTAAACTTAAAGGATTTATTAAATAATCACTATCATGGCAAAAAAAGGAAACAGAGTTCAAGTAATATTAGAATGTACAGAGCATAAAGAGAGTGGTATGCCAGGCACATCTAGATATATTACAACTAAAAATAAAAAAAACTCTCCTGATAGAATTGAATTAAAGAAATTTAATCCTATTCTAAAGAAAATGACATTACATAAGGAAATAAAGTAATTTAAATTGTATTATGGCAAAGAAGGCGGTCGCAACATTACAAACCGGATCAAAAAGGCTTACAAAAGCGATAAAAATGGTTAAATCTCCTAAAACTGGTGCATATTCCTTTGTTGAATCAATTCTACCTGCTGAAAAGGTTAATGATTTCCTAGGTAAGAAATAAACAATTTTTTTCTCATATCTTTTATTATTGCCGGCTAAATCAAAGCTGCATTTGTTATATATTTACATACTATAACAATATACACACCTAAATTATGAGCTTTTTTAAAAAGATTTTATCTGTATTTAAAAGGAAAAAAAAGACCAAAGAAGATGAAATTGAAGATGATGGAAAAAAGGAAGAAATAGTAGATCTCCCTGAACCAGAGCCAGAACCTGAGCCTGAACCAGAACCAGAGCCAGAACCAGAACCTGAACCAGAACCTGAGCCTGAACCAGAGCCAGAACCGGAACCAGAGCCTGAACCTGAGCCAGAACCAGAACCTGAGCCAGAACCTGAACCAGAGCCTGAGCCAGATCCGGAACCTGAGCCTGAACCTGAGCCTGAGCCAGAACCTGAGCCTGAACCAG
>JAZABS010000022.1:0-6679 GCA_036136835.1 Bacteroidota bacterium | reverse complement strand
TTAGCATCGTATTAATAATTCCAAATGATAATCCTGATAGAACAATTAACATAAAAATATATAAAAATGAACTCATCATTTTATTTGCATAAGCAAGTTCAACTGCAATATCATCCCAAGATTTTACATCTATAGAATCATTGATTTGCTGAAGATCAAATTTTAATGATTTTGTAATGTCATTATGAGTTGTCAAGATAGGTATTTCATGATAACCATTTAAGTCAGGTAAATTGGAAAAAATAGAGTTATTTTTTACAAAAACATTGTAATCATCAAACATTGAGTTTCCAGACCTAAATATTCCTTCAATTCTATATAGTAACGAAGTTATATCCCCATTTGTATCTTGAAATGCTATAACCACCTTAGATCTAATTTTAAGATTTAGTTTATCCGCTAATTTTTTACCAACGATCATTGTATTAGCTCTCTTAGAAACAAAATACTCACCTTCTTCCATTTTAGAATATACTTTAGTAACTTTTATCTCATCATCTGGATGAATTCCCAGAACATTTACCCCATAGGAACCAGTAGAGTTTGATAGCATCCCATTGATTACTGCTCTTTTAGAAAATGCTTTAACTCTAGAATCATTTTTTAATATTTCTTCTAAATCTTGAACATTTGGAATGGTATCAATTATAGAATACTCATTGGAATAATTTTTATTGTGAATTTGAATATCAGCTAAATATGTATTTATTGCTGTATCCATTCTTTGGTGGTTAAGTGTTGTCATTAATGATACAATTATAAGCCCACCATATAAGCCTAAGATGATAGAAAGAATTACTACCACACTTCTTTTTTTATTTCTCCAAATATTTCTCCACCCTATTTTAATTAATGTAATTAGATTCATTTTTTCATCGCTTTTATAGGGTTTAATGATAATATTCTAATGGCTGGATAAATTGATATAATTATAGAAATACAAAAAATAAATACAGCATGCGAAAGGGGTATATCCCAATTAATAGAAAAAGGAAGTGTAGGATCAAAACCAAATGCACCTAATGCATCACCTAAACCTTCACCAAAACTATTAACGTTTATCGGATTTTTATTAAAATAATGTGATATAGGTCTAGTTGTTAATACACCAATAATTACTCCTATAGAGGATAGTATAATGGTTTCCAATAATAATATTAAGTATAATTTTATTTTTCCCATTCCAATTGAAAGTAATACTCCAAATTCATACATTCTTTCTTCTGTCATCATTAAAACAGTACCAAACATTCCAAAACATACAATAACATATAGTATAAAAGCCATAATTAAGCCTCCTGCATTGTCTGCTGTAATCATTTGATCTAATTCTGGAAGAATTTTTTTCCATGTCATTACTTCATATTCAGATGATATAGTATTAGTTATTTTTTCTGCAATTTTATTCTCATCATAGTATTCTGCTTTATCTATAATTAAATGGGTTGCAATATTTTCAGATGAAATATAATTTTGAGCAGCTTTTATATCCATAAAAATTGCCATTTCATTTAATTTTGGATTTGCTAGATCAATTATTCCAGTAGCAACATATTTTCCCGCAGCCATCATTCCATGATATCCTTGACCAAAAAGAACTAGCGTATCTCCAACTTTTATATCAAAATATTCTGCAATACCCTTGCTTAATATCACTGAATCATCATTTTTCAAGGATTTGGAGCCTTTAATTATTTTTTTATCCCAGTCAATTATTAATTGTTCCTTTTCAATTTCAATACCATTAATTATTGCACCCTTAGACTTATCTCCTTTTGAAACTAAAGAAAAGGTTTGTAGCCTTTTAGAAACATTATCTACTCCTTCTACAGAGCTTATTTCATTTATTAAGCTATCATCTAATTCCATCGAATTATTAACACTCTGCTTTTCCCAGTATCCATCAGCATGAACTTGAATATATCCTGAATAGGAATTTACAACTTGATCTATAATATTGTCATAAAATCCAAATTGCATACTTCTCATTAGTATTACAAGAAATAAGGCGCCTGAAATGGAAAGAGTACTGATTAGTGTTCTTTTTTTGTTTCTCCAGATATTTCTCCAGGCTATTTTAAATATCATCTTAAATTTTTCATATAGTTAGGAAGGAAAAATCGTTTATTTATTTCAATATCAAATTTCCATACTAGCCTTTCTACAATGGTTTTATTTCCCTCTTCATCTAAAGGAATGTATTCGATAATAGATGGTAGTTTTTTTCCGTCAAAATTTTTAATTGATTTACCATACATAATACTGACTAGCTCATCATATTCATCAAAGAATTTAGTTTTAAGTTGCATATAATTCAGCTTATCTATCGAAAGTATCAATTTACCCCAAACAACTGTAGCATCTTCATTTGGAATAAGTTCAATGATCCAACAATCTAAGCCGTCAATGGTTTCTTCACCTATAATTGAGTTAGAATAATCTTCAATAATTGAAGACCTTTGAACAAGATCATCATTTGTAAAATCAGTTCCCATCCAATTTTGCATCATCATTGATGGTGGAAGTTTTATTGTTCGTTCTATTGAAGGAATATAATTCCAAACTTCATTTTCTCTTTTCAAAAAAACAGTTCCCTTTTCTTTAACAGGAGAAAGTACAACAGAAGCAAAATAATCTTCACCTACTGACCAGCCCTTCATTGTCATTTCTTTACTCCATTTAGGACGGATAATTTTTATCATCATTTCTTGATAGGATGATTCTATTCCTCTAATTTTTTCTTCAGATATTTTTAAAATTTTATTTGCATCTTGAGAGAATAATAGGAGCGGAAAAAGCAGATAAATTAAAATAATTAATCTTTTCATATTGTAATTCAAAATAAGTTATAAATCTTCTAGAATTTCGATGCAAAAATACGACTTTTTATTGCTTTGGGTGTTAGATATTATCAGATATTTTAATGTCAGTGATCATTTAATTCTTTAAACTTAAATCTAATTAATTCTGCAGGTTCATGTTCCTGAATCATAATCTTTTCAATTTTGCTAATAACTTCTGTGTACTTATTAGATAAGTCATTTTTTTCTTCTATGTCATTTTCTAAATCATACAATTCAATTTTCATATTTCCGTCAAATATATTTTTTCTAATTCCTTTCCATTTGCCAAGTCTTACAGCTTGTTGTCCATTATAGCTTGGAAATTCCCAATAAAGAAAATCATGAGTTTTTTGTTTTAAATTTAAAAGTGTGTTTTTAAAACTAATCCCATCAACTCCTTCAGGAATATTAGCGCCAGTAATATCACATAGAGTAGGAAGTACATCGTAAAATGATGAAATATGATTTGATGAAGTTCCAGGATTTATTTGATTTGGCCAACTAACAATCATCGGAACTCTTATTCCACCTTCATATAGAAATCCTTTTGTTTTTCCATATCCGTTACTAAAAGGCTCTGAACTACTAAAAAAATCAAAATCAACTCCTCCTAGGTAGGTAGGACCATTATCACTTGAAAATATGATTATAGTATTGTCATATTGGTTAATTTCTTTTAGTTTCTCAATTAATTCACCTATTTGATCATCGAGATAAGTAATCATTGCAGCATATGTAGCTTTGGGATATCTGTTAGGAAAATATGCTTTATCTCCTAGATAAGGGGATTCTTCACCAATTAATAGCCTATATTTTTCTACACTTTCTTTTGGTACTTGCAATGGTAAATGGGGCAGAGGGGATGCATAAAATAAAAAGAATGGATCGTTTTTATTTTCATCAATAAATGACAACGCCTTTTGATGAATTTTATCAGGAGCATAATCATTTTGTCTAAATAATTTATAGCTTTTTTCATTTAAAGGATCATCATTAGGATCTAGTTTTGTAGTTGGGCTAATTAGATCATTATCTAGGTATACTTTTGTGTTGTTTTCCCACAAATGAGATGGGTATAGATTATGTGCTTGTCTTTGGCAATTATATCCATAAAATGAATCAAATCCTTGAAGAGTAGGTATGCCTTCTGTTTCTGGTGCTCCAAGGCCCCATTTTCCAAATATTCCTGTTTTATAACCCACTTTTTTTAGTTGTTTGCCTACTGTTATAGTGCTTTTTGGAATAGGTCTTTGACCTTCTAATAATGGATTATTAAAAACCTTCTCATAATCCCATACATCACCACGTTCTTTCCACTCATCATTCCCCCTTATGTATGAATGACCCATATGTTTGCCAGTAAGCAATGAATACCTTGCAGGAGCACATACAGGCGCTCCAGTGTAATGGTCTGTGAAAATCATACCATTAGAGGCTAATTCATCAATATTTGGTGTTTTAATTATTTTTTGCCCATTATATCCAACTTCACCATAGCCTAAATCATCTGCAAGAATATAAATAATGTTAGGCTTAGTTTGTTCTGTGTTGGAACAATTATTTAATATTAAAACAGTGGATATTAAATAAAGTAATTTGCTATATCTGAATTGCATAAGCATTAGATGTTTTATTTTTTTTAGAATCGAAATAAAAATCAATTTGTCCTAAAAATAGTCCCCAACAACCTACTTGATTGATAATTACTTTTTCGCCTTTTATATTGTCAACTATTACAGGTTTTTCTAAAAATGTATGTGTGTGTCCTCCAATAATTAGATCTATATCTTTTGTTGACTTAGCTAGAGATACATCACAAATTTTACTTGGGGCATCTTTATAAAAATGACCTAAATGTGAGAGACAAATTATTAAGTCACATTTTTCTTTTTCTTTCAAGATTCTAGTCATTTCCTGTGAAATTTCGATAGGATCGAGATATTTTGTCTCTTTAAATAATTTTTGCGTTACTAATCCTTCAAGCTCTATTCCTAATCCAAATACACCAATTTTTATGTCAGACTTGTTAAAAATTTTATACTTTTTTGCATGGGTATCCATGATTGTATTTTTGAAATCATAATTAGATGAAATAAAAGAAAATTTTGCGTTTGGAAGTTGAGCAAATAATCCGTCTATACCATTGTCAAAATCATGATTTCCTATAGTAGCTGCATCATAATTTAACATACTCATGAGTTTAAACTCAACCTCTCCTCCATAAAAATTAAAATAAGGTGTCCCTTGAAATATATCACCTGCATCAAATAACAAGGTGTTAGGATTCTGATTTCTTATAGATTCAATAATTGTTGATCTTCTCGCCACTCCTCCTTTGTTAGGAAATTTTGAATGAGAGCTACTAAAAGGTTCAATATGGCTGTGAACATCATTTGTATGTAAGATTGTGATTTTCTTCTCTGTGGAGTCTATACAGCTATTGAAAGTTATTGGACCACCTGAAAGAATCAATGATGAGTAAAGGCTATTTTTTATAAAATTTCTTCTTTTCATTAATTTCTAATTATAAACCTATTATCTGTTTGAAAACTTAAAGTATCGATCTGTTTAAAATAATCTATAAGTATGTTTCTTAATTTGTAATCAAGAATTGTATTTTCTTTACTTTTTTTAAAAAAATCCATTTTATCACCACCATTTAAAAGATAATCAGTAGTTGCAACAGAATAGATTTTATTTTTACTAATTTCTTTGTCATTTATCTTGGCTTCTATCAAATTGTAGCTATTATCTAAAACTATATTTATTCCAGAAATAGGATGAGCTTTTTTACTTAATTTAAGATAGTTAATTAATTCTTCTACAGTCTCCCCATCTAACTCACAAACAACCATGCTGTTTTCGAAAGGCATTACATTATAGGCTGTTCGAGTTGTTATATCCCCTTTAGATATAGAAGCACGAATTCCACCATGATTTAATAAGACAAAATCAATATCTCTGTTTTTTCTAGCCTTATACACAGGATTAGAGAGTTTTAATGCTACATCTGCCATCATATTTCCAATAGCTGTATTTAATAAGCCATTCTTTTTGTCATAATTAGTTGGCGAATAAGCAAGAATGCTGTCCATTTTACTGTCAACTTTATTCTTATAGGGAGTTATAAATTCTACTATTTCTTTATCACTTTTTACATTATTATTTACTTCAATTCTATTTCCTTGTAAAACATAGTTGTTTTCGCAGCTTTGTATTGAAAAAAATGTGATAAATAATATGAGAATAACTCTTTTCATAGTTATAATCGTAATGTTTAATTAATTACATTTGTATAAGACCATCAATAAGATATGTTTTTAAAGTTATTTAGGAAAAGATCTAACCAAAAATATATTAACAAAATATTAAATTCTAAGAGATCAAAAATTAGTGACAGAAAAATTAGATCTGTAGGGATTATATTGAGTCTTGAGGAGTATAAAGATTATGATAAATTAAAAGGAATCTTTACAAATTTTGGTGTAAATGAGAATCAAATTAAGTTTATAACATATGTTTCTCACAAAGATTTTCAGTTAAACCACTGGGATGATTATTTTAGCCCTGAAGATTTTGGATGGAATGGCAATATCACCAACATTGCCTTAAATGAATTTATAAATACTAGATACGATGTTCTTATTAGTTTTTATCGTATAGATAATACAGACTTAAATCTTGTGTCGGCAAAATCTAAAGCAAACTTTAAGATAGGAATATCAAACTTTGATCAACGTATAAATGATTTTATTATTGACGTTGATATAGAAAATATTGAGGTTTTTAGGAATGAATTAGAAAAATATTTAAAAGGACTTAATAAAATCTTTTAG
>JAZABS010000021.1:0-3800 GCA_036136835.1 Bacteroidota bacterium | reverse complement strand
TGAACTCCAAGAGGTCCTCCTAAAGTTATTCCTTTATCTATAATTACATCTAAAAAGGTTATAGCTGTTCTTAATTTAGAATTCCATCTATTTTTAATTTCTACATTTAAATCTCTATAATATCTAGGTCCCTTACCAATAAATTTAACATTATATGAGTTGTCCTCATTAAATGTAGATTCTATGCCGCTCCAATACGAAAAGTTGAAAGCTATTTTTGTTTTATATTTTCCAAGGAAATTATTTTTGTCAAAAGTGTAATAAAAATCATTTTGGAAACCTACTTCACCTGATCTTTTTTCTATAGAATTCATAACAAGTCTAGGCTGAGAATTATAAACGTATATGTTAGTTAATAAATAGTCTTGTTGTTTGCTTAGAGCAGGGGTAAAGCTTATTGTTTTTTGATTGTATATATTTCCTTCTGCTAGTCTATCACTATAGAAATTAAAATTCTCTAATCTTCTAAATGTAGTATTTATTCCAATTCCTTTTTTTGAATATCCAAGATCAACCTGAAGAGCTGTTCCATCATATAGTCTATTGGATACAAGAGCATTTTCATTAGCAATGACATCAGGATCTTTTATTGCCCCTTCTATATTTAGGGAAAAGTCGCCTGCATACATATTTAATCTAGCACCATACGCTGACACATTTGAAGGAATGGAATCATTTGTTCCATTTTCTTGATATCTATTTACAAGGCTAGAACCAATTGATATATCAATATCATTTAAATTTAGAATTTCATTTAGGTTTATATCTGTATTTAAACCTTGTATAGTTGATGGAGTATAGTTGAACCCATCCCTTTGTTGACCATATAGGGCTGTTAATTCAACATTATCAGATGGATAATATTTTAATTTTACACCTTTAATTGAGTTATTAATTCCAAGCTGACGATCTTCCCATGATCTAAATATTAATCCATTACCAAATTGCTCATAAAAAGACCCTACAGTAATATCACTTTTCTCATTTTGAATTTTTATAAAGTAATTGGTTATTTTATTTTGATTGTCAAGTTCTGGATAAAAACCTAGAAGTGAACTAGGTAAATATCCTTCGTATTGAATACCAGCTAAAATCTTATTTGTCTGATAATTTATTTGAAAATAATTATTAGATCTAAAGTTATCTTCAGGAGAGATAAATCCTATAGATTCATCGTTTTGTAGTAGTTGTGAATTACTTTCAAAACTACCATATATGTATGGTTGTTCTTGAGAAAAAATTGTAATAGGTAGAACTATTAATATTATAAAGAATAACTTTTTCATTCTTTGGAAACTTTTTTGAGTATTTCAAAAAGCTCATATTCATCACCATTTCTATATCCAGTATGTTGGTATAAAATTTTATTGTTTTTAACAATTATAGTTTCTGGAATTGCAGCTGCGCCTAATGCTCTTTTCAAATTTTGATTAGTATCTAATAGAATTTTATGTTCCCATCCCTTTCCATTCACTAATGCTTTTGCTCTTTTTATAGATCTGCTATCATCGACAGAAATTGCATAAACTTTAAAATCTACTTCTTCTTTCCATTCATCATATAATTCATTTATTGCATCTAACTCTTTAATACAAGGAACGCACCATGTTGCCCAAAGAGATATTATAGCAGTTTTATCGTTTAATGTTAGATCCGTAACATTTACTTTTTCTCCTTCAAATGTTTTCAGGCTAATATCAGGTAGTGTTTTTTGAGTAAAACCTGAGATCGATATTAGAAATACAGATAAGAATATTAAATTTCTCATATGCTATATTTATTGTAAAGATAGTTTTGTTTTATAAATATTTCAAAAATATGTAATTTTAGCTCCTGCTAAATGATATTTTAATGAATAGCTTCTTTAAATATATTTCTATTTTAATGATTATCACTGTAACATTGAGTTGCAGTAGGACAGAATCTTTTTTTTATGAAGTTATTGAGCCTGAAATTGTAACGGGTCTTTCAGTCTATCCATCATATTTAAGAAATCAACAGATTAGTTTTAGCGTTTTTGATATAGATGGAAACGATATTACTTCCGAGTCTACTTTTTTTGTTGATGGAGTTTCAATTGTTGGAAATCAAATTAGTTATCCTGAAATAGGATCCCATCAGGTTTATGCTGAATATAGCATTGAATCTATAGTTTACAATAGTGATACTAAGACCTTTAATATTGTTATTCCTGAAACTAAGGTTGCAATAGAAGATTATACAGGAACTTGGTGTGGTTATTGTCCAAGAATTAGTCATGCAATTGAAGAACTTAGGCTAATTACAGATAAAATAGCAGTTGTTGCAATTCATAATGGTGATCCTATGGCAATTTCTCAAGAATCAGATCTTAGAAATGAATTTGGCATATTTGGTTTTCCAACAGGTAGAATTAATAGAACAATAGATTGGTTGTATCCACATACATCAAATATGATTGAGACATTAATTGATTCTGAAAATTCAATTGCAATCTCTGTTGATAGCCATTTGGTTAATATGAGTCAGTTAGAAGTTCAATTAAGAGTTGTTTCTGAAGTTGATTTGGAGGATCATAAAATAGTAGCCTACTTAGTTGAGGATAATCTAATATATGATCAAGTAAGCTATTATAATTATGATGAAAATAGTTATTTTTTTGGAATGGGAAATCCAATAGTTGGTTTTGTTCATAATGATGTTTTAAGGCATTCATTCACAAATATTTTGGGTGATAATTTAGAAAATCCTACTCCAGCTTTAGCCGATTCTTTTTTTAATTATTCCTTTGATATTAACTCAGCTCATAATCCTGATAATCTAGGAATAGTTGTTATGATAGTAAATCAAGATAACACTGCAATTAATTCGCAGTTTTCAAAAATAAATTATTTCCAGGATTTTAATTAACTAGTCTTTGCTAAGAAAAGGATACCTGTAGTCTGTAGGGGTAACAAATGTTTCCTTTATTAATCTAGGAGAAACCCATCTTAATAAATTTAACATACTACCAGCTTTATCATTTGTTCCTGAGGCTCTAGCTCCACCAAAAGGCTGTCTTCCAACTACAGCACCTGTAGGCTTATCATTTACATAGAAATTTCCTGCAGCATTTTTTAATGCTCTTGTAGCCTTTTCGACAACATTTCTGTCTTTAGCTAAAACAGCTCCAGTTAGAGCATATTTGGTGCTAGTATCAATTAGATTTAATGTTTTGTCAAAGTCTTTGTCATCATAAACATATATTGTCATTACTGGTCCAAAAATTTCTTCTTTCATCGTTACATAATTAGGATCATCAACTACTAAAACAGTTGGCTCTATAAAATATCCTTTTGATTTATCATATGATCCACCGGCAATTACTTCAACTTTTGAATCTGCTTTAGCATCGTCAATATATTTTGCAATTTTATCAAATGAGTTTTCATGGATTACAGCTGTAACAAAATTACTTAGGTCTTCAGGTGACCCCATGCTAATTGACTTTAAATCATCAACAAGGTTTTCCTTTACACTTTTCCATATTGACTTTGAAATATATCCTCTTGAAGCTGCACTACATTTTTGACCTTGAAATTCAAAGGCTCCTCTTGTGATGGCTGTAGAGACTTCTTTTGGGTTTGCAGATTTATGAGCAAGAATAAAATCTTTACCACCAGTTTCTCCAACTATTTTTGGATAGGTTTTGTAATTTGAAATATTTGCTCCAATTTTTTTCCAAAAGCTATTAAATACCATAGTTGATCCTGTAAAGTGAATACCTGCAAAATCTCTACTTTCTAGAACTTTGTTTGAAATCATTTCAGGGTCTCCATAGA
>JAZABS010000020.1:0-11469 GCA_036136835.1 Bacteroidota bacterium | reverse complement strand
AATTAATTTGCTTACTGAGGTTACCTCAAATATGGCAACTACTGCAATGCTTCTTCCAGTTTTAGTAACTATTGCTCTTGCAATTCAAGTTCATCCTTATTTCTTATTGATTAGTGCAACATTAGCTGCATCATGTGCCTTTATGCTACCAATATCTACACCTCCAAATGCTGTAGTATTTGGATCAGGCTTATTAAAAATAGAAGATATGTTTAAAAAAGGGGTTTGGATGAATATATTATCAATAATTATTATAACAATGGTTGTATACTATATTCTACCATTTGTCTTTGATGTTTCATCTGATTTAATTCCTATAAATTAAAATTGATCTAATAGCTTTGATTGATCTTTTATAGCATCTTTGAATTCATGAGTAGTCCTTTCAACTAATTCTTGTACAGAAATATCATCTAATATATTAGTTACACCTTGTCCAGCAGACCAAATAGTACTCCATGCCTTAGCCTCAGCTTGTGCCGCATCAAGTTCCTTGCCAAAATCAATCTTAGCTTTTCTTGCCCACATATCTTCAGTTATTCCCATAGATTCTAGGCTAGGTCTTAAAAAACTAGCAGGAACTCCAGAAACCGCAGCAGTGTATACAATATCCATTGCACTAGAGTCTATTATCATCTGTTTATAATCCTCTGGCGCCCTACTTTCTTTTGTATTAATAAATCTAGTACCCATATAAGCTAAATCTGCTCCCATTTGCATTGCTGAAGCAACATCTCTTCCATTACTTATACATCCTGAAAGGATAATAGTTTTATCAAAAAAAGTTTTAACTTCAGAAATTAACGCCATAGGATTTATTGTTCCTGCATGACCTCCAGCACCTGCAGAAACCAAAATTAATCCATCAACTCCAGCCTCCGCTGCCTTTTCAGCATGACGCTTTTTTATAATATCATGAAGTACAATGCCTCCGTAGCTATGAACAGCATCGACTAATCTTGAGACAGCTCCAAGAGAAGTAATAATTATCGGAACCTTATGTTTTATACAAATTTTTAAGTCTGCTTGAACTCTTGGATTTGTATTATGTACAATTAAATTGACTCCAAATGGTGCAGGTTTTATTCCAGTCTCCTTTTCAAATTCATCAAGCTCTGACTTAATTTGAATTAACCACTCTTCAAAACCTTCACTTGTTCTTTGATTTAACGCTGGGAATGTTCCTACTATTCCATTTTTACAACATTCAATTACAAGTTTAGGTCCAGAAATTAGAAATAACGGTGCAGCAATAACAGGTATAGACAACCCATCAAATAAGGATATTTTATTTTTCATATCGTTAAACTTTTAATACAAGCTTGCCTAATTTATCACCTGAAAATAGTTTAAGAAATGCTTTGTGAAAGTTTTCAATTCCTTCAACAATTGTGTCATTATTTTTTAACTTTCCTTCTTTAAACCAATTTGCTATATCCACAAAAGCTTTTTGATAGTTATCCTTATAGTCAAAAACTACCATACCTTTCATACTGGCTCGGTTAACCAATAGAGACATATAATTAGAAGGGCCTGTGACTTTTGTTTTATTATTATACTGAGATATGGCCCCACATATTACTATTCTTGCATTTCTATTAATTCTCAATAGTACTGCATCCAAGATTTCTCCTCCAACGTTATCAAAATACACATCAATTCCGTTAGGGCATTTTTCTTTTAATGAAGTATATATATTCTCATTCTTGTAATCAATTGCATCATCAAATCCTAATTCATTAATAAGTAAATCACACTTTTCTTTTCCTCCAGCTATTCCAACAACTCTACATCCTTTTATTTTAGCAATTTGACCTACTAAGCTACCTACTGCTCCAGCAGCAGCAGAGACCAAAACCATGTCTCCTTCCTTGATTTCGCCTTCTTGTAAAATTCCAAAATATGCGGTCATTCCGGGCATTCCAAGATATCCGAGAAATGTTGGCAAAGGCATATCGCCAGGATATATCTTATTGTAATTCTCCCCAGAACTTATACAAAATTCTTGTGCACCACCCCATCCTGATACAAATTGTCCAACTTTAAATCCGTCATTATTTGATTTAATTACCTCACCTACTGATCCAGCTCTCATTACTTCTCCAATTTGAACAGGAGCAATATATGATCGACTATCATTCATCCATCCTCTCATAGCTGGATCTAATGATATATAATGGTTTTTAATTAAAAACTCATCCTTATCTAAATCTCTTACATCAGATTCTACATATTCCCAAATTGATTCATCAGGGATACCAACAGGTCGCTTGGTAAAAATTACTTGTTTATTTTTCATATTTTTTAAATTTAATCACCTGTCCAATTAGGTTTTCTTTTCTCTTTAAACGCCTTAAATCCTTCTTTAGCATCGTTAGATTTAATTGTCTCATTTAACATATCTAATAGATATTGATGTTGATTTGGCTTTACAGTAATATGACTAAATGCTTCCAATCCAAGTCTAATTGCAGTTGGAGAGTTTTCAAATATTTCTCTTACTAAATTTGAAAGGTCATTTTCTATATCGTCTTGATTTGAAAGATGTGTTACAAGCCCTCTTTCTCTTGCTTGCATTGCAGAAATACTGTATCCTCTAACACACCAATCTAAAACTTGTCTTGGAGGCATAACTTGAATTAGACTTGCCATAACTTGCATAGGGAAAAGACCTCTTTTTACCTCAGGAAGACTAAATCTTAAATTCTCATCAGCTATAACATATAGACATCCAGCTAAAATTAAAAAACCACCAGCATATACATTTTTCTCAACAACAGAAATAGTGGGTTTATTTATAGAATTAAATAAATCTCCCATTAAAACTTCTTTTTTAGGAATTGGAACTGTAGATTGATGAGGAGCAATATCACCCATCATTGCTTTAAGATCTCCTCCAGCGCAAAATACATCACCGTTTGCCTTAAATACAACTGCCCAAATAGAGTTATTGAAATGGGCATAATGCATAGCAAAAGCTATTTCATTCATCATTTGAGGATGTAAAGCATTTTTCTTCTCCGGTCGATTTAATGTTATAGTAAATACATGATCATTTTCATCTAATTCAATAAAATCGAATTTATATGATTCTATATTTTCAACATCCTCCTTATTATAAAAATTCATAATCAAATTTTACATTCTAAATACTCCAAAAGAACTAGAGCCTTTAATTTCATTCTTATATACAGCAGCTAATGCTAGAGATAAATATTTTCTAGTATCTCTTGGATCAATAACTCCATCATCCCATACTTCGGATGTTGTATGCCAAACACTTGCTTTTTTATCAGCCTCTTCAGCTAATTTTTTCTTTTGCACTTTAAGTTTTTCTTCATCAATTGGTTTATTTAATGAAGATGCTGCATTTCTTTTAATTATTTCCATTACTCCAGACAATTGATCCGCCCCCATTACACCAGATTTTACATTCGGATATGAAAATAAGAATCTTGGATCAAAGGATCTACCACACATTGCATAATTTCCTGCGCCATATGAATTACCTACTTGCAAACTAATATGAGGAACTGTACTTCCAGCGACTGCATGAATTAATTGAGATCCGCTGTTAATCATTCCATTTTGTTCATATCGTTTACCTACCATAAAACCTGTGGTATTGTGAATAAATAATAGTGGTGTATTAGATTTATTTGCTAGTTGTATAAAGTGAGTGGCTTTTCTTGCTGATTCAATAAAAATAACTCCATTATTTGCAATGATTCCGATAGGATAGCCATTAATTTTTGTCCAGCAACAAAGCATAGTTCTGCCGTAATTCTCTTTAAATTCAACAAATTCAGAATCGTCAACAAATCTTTTGATAAACTCTTTCATATCAAAAGGGTTTTTCAAATTGGCAGGAATGATTCCTAAAATTTCTTCTTTATCGAATTTTGGATCAGATGCATTATTCTCTAAATTATTAGCAGTAGGTTGTTTAATTTTTGAAATCAAATCTTTAGCTATTTCTAAAGCATGTTTTTCATCTTTAGCTAAAAAATCTGAAACACCAGAAATACTACTATGCATTTGAGCACCTCCAAGTTCTTCTTCATTAGCATCTTCATTAGTTGCCATCTTGACTAAGGGTGGACCAGCTAAAAAAACTTTAGCAGCATTTTTTTGAAAAATTGAATAATCAGACATTCCAGGAACATACGCTCCTCCAGCTGTGGCATTACCAAAGACTACAGAAATTGTAGGTATTCCTTGCTTTGACCTTTTTGACATTTCCATAAAAAACCTGCCATAATTATTAAAAACTCTATCCTGATCTGGCAAATTAGCTCCTCCACTTTCAACAAGATTGATAGTTAATAATTTATTTTCTGAAGCAATTTGTGATAATCTTAAATTTTTTAAACTTGTTGCATAATCAATTGCACCTGCTTTTCTTGTTGCTACATTGGCATTGATTAGACAAAGGACATTGGATACATAACCTAAAACAACAACTGTGGTTCCACCTGCTCCAAAACCATTTTCATGTTTTAAACCGGCAAGAGACATCAATTCAACATAAGGTTTATCCTTATCAAGTAATAGATCTATTTTTTCTCTAGCAAGTAGTTTGTTTCTTTTTCTAGTTCTTTTGATTTTTTCTTTGTCACCTTCTAAACTTGATAATTTGGAATATGATTGAAGTTCTTTTAACAATTTCTTCATTGAAATCTCATTCTCAATATATTTTGAGCTTGTAACATCAATATTTGCTTTTCTTACTTTCATTAAATTAAAATTTGCTTATTCCCAAACAATAACATCACTATTTTCATGCCACTGACTATATTTAGACATAAATCTTTCATCCATTTTAACTCTTTTAATTTTAAGTGTAGGTGTACATAAGCCATTTTCAGGAGTCCAAGCTTCTTTCATAATTACAATAGTTGAAACCTTTCTATGACTAACTTGATCTTTATTTATAGATTGTAATTTATCTGCAAGTTGCTGTTTTAAGGTTTCTTTATCAATAGAATTTCCTCCTTCTGATAGTACTACTAGTAGAATTGGTTGAGCTATTCCAAATCCAACTAAACACATTTGTTCAAATTCAGTAATATCTCCAAATAAAGCCTCAATTTTCCCTGGCTCAACAAATTCACCGGTTGTTGTTTTGAATGCATCCTTAACTCTTCCTGTGATATATAAATTACCTTCCTCATCTATTCTCCCCTGATCTCCAGTATGAAGCCATCCATTTTTAATAGTTTTATTAGTAGTTTCAGGATCATTATAATATCCCCTCATTACATAGGGTCCTCTCATTAAAATTTCTCTACTCTCTGAATCTATTTTAATATCAACTTTTGGTTGTGCTTTTCCAACAGATCCAGGCTTATCAGTTACATCACCAGGAAGCTGAGTACAGATGGCACAATTCTCAGTCATTCCATATCCATTTGTTATGTTGACTCCAATCTTTCTATACCAAACTCTTTGAGATTCTTGCATTGGTGCAGCTCCAGTTACAATAGCTTTTGCCTTACTTAAACCTAATTTTTTCTTTAATACCCTTTTTAATAAAGAAGACACTATAGGTATACTTAATAGTTTATTTAGTTTTTCTTGAGGAAATTTTGATAAAATACCCGATTGAAATTTTGTATATATTCTTGGTACACCAAAAAATATAGTTGGTTGAACAGCAGCCAAATTTTTAGCAAATGCTTCTACTGATTCAGTAAAAGAAATAGTACCTCCGTATCTAAAGCATGTCCATTCTACTACAACTCTTTCTGCAATATGATTTAAAGGTAAATAAGAAAAGAATGTATTATTACCATTAAAATCTACCTGCAAAGGATTATGTTCAGGAGTTGTTAAACATTCTGTATTTTCATTAGTTTGATAATCTAAAACTACACCTTTGGGAGTCCCCGTAGTACCAGAAGTAAATATAATTGTCCATATATCATCACGATTAGGATAATAATTTTCCTCTTGTGGTTCAAATTGATTTATGAAATCAAACCATTGATGGCCTTCAGAAATTTTTGAGCAACCTTGGTAATGTGGGAAAGCAATTAATGGCATATCATCTGGAACGCCTTTTTTGATTTCATCCCAAGATTCAACTTTACCCATAAAAAGAGCACTTACATCTCCAAAATCAAGTAAACTTTTTATTTCATTAGAATTTAAATTTGGGAAAAAAGGGACAGAAACATATCCTGCCATATATATTGCTAAATCAGCAATAATCCATTCTCGACAATTTTTAGACATTAATCCTATGTGGCTTTTTGGAGGTAGACCAAGACTTTTCAGTCCAGTAGCTAATTTCCTAGCCATTTGACCAGTTTCTCCCCAAGTATATTCCTCCCAAGTATCACCAAATGGTTGTCTTAGTAGAGGCTTATCTTTTAATTTACTCTCCCATTCATAGAAGTTGAACTTGAATTTATTGTTGCTTTCCATAATTAGTTTTTTAGTTTAGTTTTTTCTTTATTTAGCCCAATTGCTTTCTTGGTCCGAAATGAATGTAAAATGTAGGTTTTTTTATTTAAATCTACAAATTCAACAGATTATTTATAGAAGAAATAAAAGGTCATTTATTGATATTTTTTAATAAAAGAATACAAAATAGTATCTTTAACCCATATATATGATAAAAAAATATCTTAATTTTAATAACATAACTAACTAAAAAACAAACTAAAACAAACTAACAATCATGAAAACTAACAAACTTTTCAAAAATTTTATCGCTCTATGTACGTTTTTAGCTTTTATAACTACAACTATAGCGCAAACTACAGTTTCTGGAACTGTTATGGATGCAGGAATTGATGCTCCTCTTCCAGGTGCAAGTGTTGTAGAAAAAGGTACGACTAATGGAGTAACATCAGATTTTGATGGAAATTTTACTTTCAAAACATCTTCAGATTCTGGTGAAATAGAAATTTCTTATTTGGGATACTCATCAGTTACCATATCATTTAATGGTGATTCTGATCTTGGATCTATATCGTTATCTTCCGATGTAGCTGTATTAGATGATGTTGTGGTAAGTGCTTCTAGAAGATTAGAAAAAGTACAAGATGCCCCAGCTGCAGTTTCAATAATTACAGCTGATGAAATAGAAAATAAGATGAGTGTAAGCCCTCTTCGTCTTCTGGATAATACTGTAGGTGTTTCAATTGACAGGCAAGGTAGTACAAGAACAAATGTTACTCTTAGAGGAAAAGCCGGTATGTTGACTACTAAAGCTTTTGTTATGTTAGATTACAGAAGTCTAATTAGTGCTGGAATAGATATGTTTGATGCAAATATGACTGCAATTAATTCAATTGATCTAGAAAGAATAGAAGTTGTTCGTGGTCCAGGCTCTGCATTATATGGTCCTAATGTAACTGATGGTGTTGTTCATTTTCTTTCTAAAGATCCTTTCAAATATCCTGGAACGACAATTGAACATTCATTAGGTGACATGTCAACTGCAATAACTAATGTAAGATATGCAGAACATAATAATGATAAAACTTTTGGATATAAAGTTGTTGCTAGATATATAACTAATGGTGAGTTAGATTATACTGAAGGTGGCGGGGATGGTGCAACACTAGCTCAATTTGCCCAATTCCATGACGCAAACAATAATGGTATGCAAGATGATGGGGAAATGTCAATTGATGGTTTGGCTGATGGCGGTATGACATATAGTATAAGTTCTTCTGTTTATTTAAGACCTGAGTCAGGAATTGATTTCGTTGGTAGTGCTGGATATAACTACACAGAAGGTATTGCCCTAAGTGATCGTGGTGAATTATGGAACGTTGCAAATGACTATTTTGTTCAAGGTAGATTAACTTATGATAATTTATTTGCACAGGTATATTATAATGCCAATCTTAGTCCAACAGATATAAATAAAAATGGTTTCTTATACAGAACTGGTGGAACATCTATTGTTGACAGAAATCAATTAGAAGCTCAACTACAATATAATCTTGATATTGGTGATATGGTAAATGTAACTATGGGAGCTGATTATAGATCTTCAAGATTTAATTCAAAAGGCACAGCTTTTGGTAGATATGATGACCAGTCTGACTTTGATATAATGGGAGGATATATTCAAGCAAAAGCAAGCATTGGAGATAAAATTGATTTAGTTGCTGCTGCAAGATTTGATCAATTTTACTGGGGAGATTTTGATGAATCTAGAGAAAAAACAGCTGATGCTGTTTCACCTAGATTTGGAATAGTTTATAAGCCAAATGAAAGACATTCTTTTAGAGCTACATACAATAAAGCTTCAAGTGCAAATTCTGCATTATCACATTTTCTAGATTTACCTATTCAAGATTTTGGAGCATTTGATTTGTGGCTATATGGAAACTCAAATGCACAGACATTTAACAATGTAGAGACTACTTCATTAGTGCCAGGTGTTGGAAATACACCAGGGATTGGAGCAGATTTAAATGAGATGTATACATTTATTACCAATACAATTATTGGAATGGCAAATGATGGAAATGCTCAATTAGGTGCGCTTGCTCCATTATTCCCATTGCTTAATAGCCCAGGTTTTGCCTCATTAATTCAAGGAACTTCTGCTGGTGTTCCAATTGATTTTGATGGTAATTTTATGATGCCTATTGAAGCTCCAGCATCAACACTAAGAACAGATACTACTATAGAAGTTGGTTATAAAGGTCAAATTTCTGACAAAACAACACTTGCAGTAGATGTATATCAAATGAATATTGAAAACTTTACTGCAATTAGACAACTTAGTCCATTAGTGGTTCTACCTACATTGCATACAGATATTCAAGCTGCAGTAAGCCCTGTAGTAGCAGGAGCTTTAATGGCTCAAGGTATGGATCCAGCTACGGCTGCATTTACAGCAGGTCTAGTTGGTGGTGCATATGCTCAAGTTGCTTTAGGTATTACAGGTGGAGGAACAGTTCCTTCTGGAGTTGTAGAATCTGATCAAATGATCAATGATTCAAAACCAAGCGTTGCATTGGGATATGCTCATTTTGGAGAATTAACATACGTAGGTGCTGATGTGGCATTAGAGCATCAAGTAACTGATAAAATGTCTTTCTTTGCTAATTATTCTTATGTGGAAAACTCTAATTTTTCTGCAGAAGATTTAGGAAGTACTAACCCAGGAGATTCCTATGCATTAAATTTTGCACAACATAGATTTAATTCTGGTCTAACATGGAATCAAGACCAAGGAATGGTAGGAAGTCTAAGGTTTAAGCATAATGGAGATTTTCAAGCTGTTCAAGGAACGCTATATACTGGGTATGTGCCAGCGAGAACAATGCTAGATGTAAGTATGGGATATAAATTTAAAGATGGAACATATCTTGATCTAGCAATTGATAATGCATTAAATGATCGTTATAGATTATTCCCAAATATGCCTTGGCAGGGAAGAAGAATACTTGCAACAGTAAGGTATTCAATTGATTAAATAGTTTAGCTATAAGCTACTATTAATCAAATAAGGTATCACAGGCTATGATACCAATAAAATAAAGGCTTAGCAACCATCAGAATCATATTGATTTTGATGGTTTTGCTAGTTTTTACAGGACAGTTATTGTACACAAAGATTTAAAAATAAGATTTGAAAAATGAATTATTTTACTGAAGAGCATGAATTATTTAGAAAAAGTCTTAAGGACTTCTTGAAAAGAGAAGTTGTACCTCATCTAAATAAATGGGAAAAGGAAGAAAGAATACCAAGAGAAATTTGGAAAAAAATGGGTGATATGGGTTTCCTAGGGCTTTCCTTTCCTGAAAAGTATGGAGGAAGTAATCTAGATTTTTTCTTTGAAGTAGTTCTAAATGAAGAATTGGGAAGACTAAATTGTGGAGGCTTTACTATTACGCAACAAGCAGTTCAATATATGTCTGCACCATATATATTAAAATTTGGAAGTGATTTTCTTAAAGACAAATATCTTCCAGGTATTGTATCAGGAGATTTAATAAGTTGTATTGGAATTACTGAACCTAATGCAGGATCTGATGTTCAAAATATTCAAACATCTGCCACAAAAAAAGGAGATAATTATATTGTAAATGGTTCTAAAACATTTATTACTAATGCTATATATGGAGATTTTGTTGTTACTGTTGTAAAAACTGATCCAAAAGCCAAATCAAAAGGAATTAGTCTTTTAGTTATAGATTTAGATTCAAATGGAATTACAAAAACTAAAATTGACAAACTTGGTTGGCGTTCATCAGACACAGCTGAACTTAGTTTTGATAATGTAGTTGTTCCAAAAGAAAATTTGATAGGTGAAGAGGGAAAGGGATTTTACTATTTAATGAATGGCTTACAACTAGAAAGACTTTGTTTTCTTCCAAGTAGCATTGCTACAATGGAATTTGCAATTTCCGAATCATTAAATTACATGAAAGAAAGAAAAGCATTTGGGAAGAGTATTGATCAAATACAAATATTAAGACATAGAGTCGCCCAATTATCATCTGAAATAGAAGCATTAAAATCATTTAGCTATCACTGTTGTAATCTTTTTGACAAAAAGATTTATGATGTGAAACTTTGTTCTATGGGGAAACTACTTTGTACAGAATTACATGAAAAAGTGGCTACTCAATGTTTACAGTTTTTTGGTGGTAATGGATTTACAGAAGATTATCCAATGGCCAGAATGTATAGAGATTGTAGAGTTTTAACTATTGGAGGTGGAACTTCTGAAATAATGAGAGAAATAATTGCTAAAATTGTTATTGATGGGAAAGATTATTCGGCTGAAAAAAAGTAAAACTAAAAACTATATCAATGGGTAAATTAGATGGTCAAGTAGCTATTGTGACTGGAGGAGCTAGAGGGATTGGAGAAGGCGTATGTAAAATTTTCTGTAATGAAGGTGCAACAGTTGCTATTTGGGATATTCTAGATGAAGGCGAGAATACTTCTGATAAAATAAAAAAAGCTGGTGGAAATATAATTTTTCAAAAAGTAAATGTAACTGATCAGTCATCTGTAGATAAAGCTGTTAAAGAAATAATTAGTCAATATGGACGAATTGATATTTTGATTAACAATGCAGGGATTATTAGAGATAGATCTTTCTTAAAAATGTCAAGAGAAGAATGGGATCAGGTTATTAATGTGAATGTTAACTCACTTTATGTTACTACAAAAGCAGTATTACCTTATATGAAAGAAGCAAAATATGGAAGAATAATAAATGCATCATCAATTAATGCTTTTCAAGGGGCATTTGGCCAAGCCAATTATTCTGCCTCTAAAGCCGCAATTGCCGGATTCACAAGAGCATTATGTAAGGAAACTGGAAAATATAATATAACCGTCAATGCAGTGGCTCCTGGTTTTATTAAATCAGAAATGTCAGATTCTATGCCTGAAGAAATAATTAAAACAGCTATATCTATGATACCTGTTTCAAGAATTGGAACACCAGAAGACATGGGTCATGTTTACTTATTTCTTGC
>JAZABS010000019.1:0-30304 GCA_036136835.1 Bacteroidota bacterium | reverse complement strand
TTTTCTTAAAAATAAAACATCATTTTTTTCCTCTTTTATTGAAACATTAAAGTTTTTAATTCTATCATATGATAATGTCATTTCATTAAGTTCATGATAATGAGTTGCAAATAGTGTTTTAGCTCTTGCTGTATGATTATGTAAAAAATCGCTAATAGCCCAAGCTATAGAAATACCATCATAAGTACTAGTTCCTCTTCCAATTTCATCAAGAAGAATTAAACTTCTATCTGAAATATTATTTAAAATTGTAGCTGTTTCATTCATCTCTACCATAAAAGTAGATTCTCCCATTGAGATATTATCACTTGCGCCTACTCTAGTAAAAATCTTATCTATTACACCCATTTTTAAATTTTCAGCAGGAACATAACAACCAATCTGAGCCATAATTACAATAAGAGCAGTTTGTCTTAAAAGGGCAGATTTTCCAGACATATTTGGTCCAGTAATCATAATGATCTGCTGATCTTTTCTATCTAATAAAACGTCATTAGGAACATAGGGATCTTCTTTTGCTAATTGCATTTCAATCACTGGATGTCTGCCTTGGGAAATATCCAAATCATATGACTCGTTTATTTCAGGCATAGAATAATTATTGTCTTTTGCAATTTGAGCAAATGAAGTCAAACAATCTAATTCTGAAATAATTGATGAATTTTTCTGAACTGATAAAATATAACGATAAATCTTAGCAATCAACTCTTGAAAAATCTGTATTTCAAGTTGTAAAATCTTTTCTTCTGCACCTAAGATTTTTGATTCATACTTTTTTAAATCATCTGTAATATATCTTTCAGCATTAACTAAAGTTTGTTTTCTAATCCAATCTTCTGGAACCTTTTCTTTATGAGTATTTCTGACTTCTATATAATAACCAAAAACATTATTTGAAGAAATTTTTAGAGAGGGAATCCCTGTAATTTCACTTTGTTCCTGTAACATTTTATCTAAGTAATCTTTACTAGAAAATGCTATACTACGTAGTTCCTTTAGTTCTTTAGAAAATTCTGATGAAATAGAATTTCCCTTTAAAATATTAACAGGAGCTTCTTCATTTAATGTTTTCTCAATAAGTTTAATTAGCTTATCACATGTATCTAAAGATTTTGAAAGTGTTTTTACAGATTTTTCTTTTGCTTTACCTGTTAGTTTTTTAATTGGTTTTATTGCTAGAAGAGAATTTTTTAATTGAATAACCTCTCTTGGACTTATTTTTCCTGTTGCTACTTTTGATATTAATCTCTCAAGATCTCCAATTTCTTTAATATTGGATTGAATGAGCTCTAATGAAGATTCATTTTCTATAAAATACTTTACCGATAAATGTCTATTCTTAATTAAATTAATGTTTTTTGAAGGCAAAGCTACCCATCTCTTAAGAAGTCTTCCTCCCATTGGAGAAATAGTTCTATCAATCACATCAATCAAGCTTTTACCTTCTATATTTAGTGGATTAAATATTTCTAAATTCCTAATTGTAAAACCGTCCATCCACAAATATTCGTCTTGTGGTATTCTATTTATAGAAGTAATGTGTTCAATATTCTGATGCTGGGTTTCCGACAAATAATGCATTATAGCTCCAGCTGAAACAATACCCTCTTTTATATTTTCCACTCCAAACCCTTTTAAAGATTTAGTTTTAAAATGATTACAAAGAGATTCTATTGCAAAATCATACTGATATACCCAATCTTCAAGAAAAAATAGTTGAAAGTTATTATTGAATTTTGATAAAAAATTTGATTTTTTTTGTTTTGATATAAGTATTTCACTTGGATTAAAATTGTGCAATAATTTATCTATGTAATCAATAGTTCCCTCAGCTATTAGAAATTCACCAGTAGAAATGTCTAAAAAAGATACGCCAACATTGTTTCCTAAATATAAGGATGCTAAAAAATTATTTGATTTAGGGTTCAACACTCCATCAATTGTAGCTAGACCAGGAGTAACAAGCTCTGTAACACCTCTTTTTACAATAGTTTTAGTTAGCTTAGGATCTTCAAGTTGATCACAAATAGCTACCCTATTGCCATTTTTAACAAGTTTAGGCAAATAATTATTTAGTGAGTGGTGAGGAAACCCCGCAAGTTCAGTTTCACTTTGACTACCAGCTCCTCTTTTAGTTAAAATAATATCTAAAATTTTTGAAGTTTTTATTGCATCCTCTCCAAAAGTTTCATAAAAATCACCTACTCTAAACAATAAAATAGCATCTGGGTGTTTGGCCTTAATCGCATTATATTGCTTCATTAATGGAGTGATCTTTTTTGCTGGCTTTTCCAATAAAATCTTATTTATTAATATTATTTTTACTTTAATATAGGACTTGCTAATGTAACCAATATTTGTTTTTTTAAAAACAGATTTATTAGAAATAATCATAAATGCGAAAATTAAAAAATCAAGAACTAAATAGAATATCAATTGAAGAATTTAAAAATTCGAAAAAAACACCGATTTCAATTATTCTTGATGATATTAGAAGCTTAAATAATATTGGAAGTATCTTTAGAACAGCTGATGCTTTTTTAATTGAAAAAATTTACCTGTGTGGTATTACGGCAACTCCTCCAAACAAAGATATTCATAAAACTGCATTGGGAAGCACTAATTCAGTCAATTGGGAGTATCACAAAAATATAATTGAACTTTTAAATTCTTTAAAAAAAAATGATATAAAAATAGTCTCTGTTGAACAAGCAGAAAATGCTACATTGCTAAGAGATTTCAATTATGAAAAAAATAAAAAATATGCATTTATTTTTGGAAATGAAGTTAACGGAATTGCTCAAAAAGTAGTTGATACTTCTGATGAAGTAATTGAAATTCCACAATATGGAACTAAACATTCATTTAATATATCTGTTTCAGTTGGAATTGTTCTTTGGGACGTATATAACAAAATTAAGTAGAAATTGAATCTATAATGGACAAGTAGTCTAATCTATTTTCAACAAAGTCTAGATCTGAAATATCTATAATCTTAAAATTAATATCTGGTCTAGATTTAAAAAATTCAAAATATCCTGAATTAATTTTTAATAGATACTCATCAGTAATTTCATTTTCATAGTCTCTTCCCCTTCTATTAATGTTTTTTTGCAATCTGGGTATTTCCTGATTTAGAAAAATGAAAAGATCAGGTTTCAAAGTTTGCTTGTACATATCATAAAACAACTTTCTATATAAGGAAAATTCATCTTCATTTAAATTAACTTTTGAAAAGATTAATGATTTATGAATATCATAATCACTAACGATTAATTCGTTAAACATATTAAGCTGAGACAAGTCTTCTGAAATTTGCTGATATCTTTCAGATAAAAAAGACATTTCAAGAGTAAATGCATATCTCTCAGGGTCTTTATAAAATTTTGGAAGGAAAGGGTTATCAGCAAATCTTTCTAATATCAGTTTTGAATTAAAATCTATTGCTATTTTTTTCGCTAAGCTAGTTTTTCCAGCTCCAATATTACCTTCTATTGCAATATACTTGTATTGATTGATTTTTATTTTATCCTTAGGATTAGAAATTTGATGTTTTGTTTTTTTAACCTTGCTATTATTAGAGCTCCTTAACATGTCTGAAATACTTTCTTTTCTTATAGGATGGTTTATTTTAGGGTCTATTTCTAGCAATGGAGTAAGGACAAATTTTCTCTCATGCATTTTTGGATGAGGAACTTGTAATAAAGCAGTATTTAATATTAAATCCTCAACCAATAAAATATCAATATCAATCGTCCTTGATTCAATTTTATTTTTATTATTTCTTAATCTTCCTAAATCACTTTCTATATCTAATAAAGTCTGCATTATATCAGTTGGAAGATCATTTGAAAATATACTTATACAAACATTTAAGAAATCATCACCTTTAAATCCTACAGCTTCAGTCTTATATATACTAGATATTGATTGAATAACAGCTATCCTAAGATGAATTAATTCTATTGCTTTTTCAATATTCTTTAATTTATCGCCAAGATTTGACCCTATTGATATATGTATTTTTCTATATTGGTTCATAGACAACTAACAAATTAAATAAAAGAAATTCATTTATTATATTTGGTTTAATAAATTTATGAAAAAGCAAGACAAATTATTAGCCCAAAAAATCTATTTGGTTTTAGGATCCCTATTTATAACCTCATTAGTTGTTTCAAATCTAATTTTTCAAAAATTTTTTTATTGGCATCCATTTGAAATAAATATTTTTGGTGAAAAATTATTTGAATTATCAGTTGGCATACTCCCTTACCCAATAACTTTTTTAATCACAGATTTAATTAGTGAAATTTATGGAAAGAAAAGAGCTAATGCTATTGTAACAGTGGGTATTTTTGCGTCAATTTTTTCAATTTTAATTATTTATGTTGCGAATTCTGTTCCAGCAATAGAAGAATCTCCTGTAAGTAATGAACTATTTTCAACCGTATTTGGTAGTACAGTTATAGCTGTTTTTGCTAGTATGCTAAGCTACCTTTTTGCTCAATATGTTGATATTCATATTTATCATTTTTGGAAAGGATTAACCAAGGGGAAAATGTTATGGCTAAGAAATAATTTTTCTACCTTTTTCTCACAATTTCTAGACACTTTTACAATCATCCTTCTGCTATGTTTATCAAATGTATTAATGTGGGATCAATTTCTTGGATTACTTCTATCAGGATTCATATTTAAAGTTGCAATTGCGTTGATAGACACCCCATTCCTTTATCTTGGAGTATATATGTTTAGAAAAAGATTTAATCTAAAAATAAATGAAGAAATAAATATAGATTAAACGGAAATTTTAATAATATATCCTTCATGTGCTCTAATATTTAAAACCTTATTTTCTTTAAATATTAAATATTGACCTTTAATCCCTTTTAAAATTCCACTAATTTCTTTTCCGTTATCTAATTTCATTGATTCAGGTTTTAAAGGAGAATCCAAAATTGGAAAATGTATTTCAGTTATTATATCCTTTTCTATAAAATAATGCAACAAATGATTTGGAAGGTAATTTTTAGCTTGAGTTTTATAATTTAAAATGTTTTCTGTACTATTTTCATTCATAAGCATCTTTCTCCAATTTGTTTTATCTGAGATATATTTTTTTATTGAGACCTCAGCAGTTCCTGCAAGATATCTATTTGGTGTTTCTAATATTTCTATGGCCTCATGTGCTCCTTGATCAATCCATCTTGAAGGAGTTTGTGTTTTTCTTGTTACACCAACCTTTATATTTCCCGTATTAGCTAGGTAGACAATATGAGGCTGAAGCTGGATTTCTTTTTCATAATTTAGATCACGTTCTTCTATATTTAAATGCGCCTTACTTAATTCAGGTTTTATAATCCAATCTGCAGCCTGAGGAGCTTCAAAAAAACATTTTTTACAAAATCCTTGCCTAAAAATCGCATCATCTGAATCACATGAAAGACATTGATATCCAATACATTCTATGTTGATATTCATATCTAATAGCTGATTCATACATAAAATATCATCATGAAAATCTAGATAATACCTAACTGGACTATCAAATTCAGAAATCATTTTCCTAATTACACCTTGAAAATGCATTTAAAATTGCTAATTTTAGTTGAATAAAAGTAATAAAAAAAAGTGCCAAATCCATTCATAAATTCTATTGCTTCTTGGTTTTTAAAAAAGAGATTACATCAAATTGAATTATTTGTAAAATATCCAAATGAAGTTCAAAATGATGTTTTAATGAATCTAATTAATACCGCAAAAGATACTTTAATTGGGAAAGAATATGATTATAATTCAATAAAAAATTATCGTGAATTTACTGAAAGAGTTCCAGTTTTTAAATATGAAGATTTTTCTGAAAAAATAAATAGAGCTAGAAAAGGTGAACAAAATATTTTTTGGCCTACTAAAATTAAATGGTTTGCTAAATCTAGTGGTACTACAAATTCAAAAAGTAAATTTATTCCAGTTAGTCAAGAATCACTAGAAGAATGTCATTATGATGCAGGAAAAGATTTATTATGTATTTATCTAAATAATAATGAAGATTCAATGTTATTCGCTGGAAAAAGCCTAAGACTTGGTGGTAGTAAATCTCCATATGAAAAAAATGGAACATATTACGGAGATCTATCCGCTATTTTAATTGAAAATATGCCACTATGGTTTGAATTTAGTAGTACTCCAAGTACTAAAACAACATTAATTGATGACTGGGAAATAAAGATTAAGGAAATAATTAAAGAAACCATTCCAGAAAATGTAACAAGTCTTGCCGGTGTTCCTTCTTGGATGCTTGTTCTATTAAATAGAATATTAGAAGCATCAAATAAAAAGAAGATTATTGAGGTTTGGCCAAATTTAGAGGTATACTTTCATGGTGGAGTAAATTTTAAACCATATATAAACCAGTATAACAATATTATAGGGAATAATAATATGAGATACTATGAAATATATAATGCATCTGAAGGTTTTTTTGGGATTCAATATGAAAACAAATCCAATGAATTACTCCTAATGTTAGATTATGGAATATACTATGAATTTATTCCAATGGATGTATATGATTCAAATGACAAAAAAATTATTCCTCTAGATCAAGTTGAAATAAATAAAAACTATGCAATATTAATCTCTACTAATGCAGGCTTATGGAGATATGAAATTGGAGATACTATTAAATTTACCTCAAAATTCCCCTATAAAATTATAGTTACTGGGAGAACAAAGCATTATATAAATGTATTTGGTGAAGAAGTTATTATAGAAAATGCTGATAATGCAATTATCAAATTATGTAAAAAAAATAATTTAGATGTAGTAGATTATACTGTAGCACCAATTTTTATGAAAGGCAAACAAAAAGGTGCCCATCAATGGTTTATTGAATTCAAAAATATGCCATCAAAAAGTATTAATTTAGAAAAAGAAATTGATGAAAATTTGAAACAAGAAAATTCAGATTACGAAGCAAAGCGACGCAAAGACTTTACCCTTGACCCTCCAAAAATTATAATTGGCAACAAAGGAGTTTTTTTAAAATGGCTGAAAAAAAATAATAAAATGGGGGGACAAAACAAAGTTCCTCGTTTATCCAATAATAGAGAACTAATTGAACAATTAATTAAATTAAATAATTAAGAAGCTGCCTTTAACTTTTCTAAACTAATTCTCGATAATTGTTCATCAGCATATTTCTTAGTAATATGAAGTTTCTTTTTATCACTTCCAGGAAGATTAAACATTGCATCATTTAGAATTTCCTCACACAAAGATCTAAGGCCTCTAGCCCCTAAATTATAATCTATTGCTTTATCAACAATTAGATCCAATGCCAAGTTATCAATCTTTAGCTCTATTCCATCCATTTCAAAAAGTTTAACAAATTGTTTAATAAGGGCATTTTTTGGTTCAGTTAAAATTCTTCTAAGAGCATCCTTATTTAATGGATTCATATATGTAACTACTGGTAATCTACCTATAATTTCAGGTATTAATCCAAATTCCTTTAAATCTTTTGGGTTAATATATTGCAGTATATTTTCATTTGATAGTGAATCAACTTTATTAGATTTATAACCTATTACATTTAAATTTAATCTCTTTGAAATAAATTTTTCTATTCCATCAAATGCACCACCAGCAATAAATAATATTTTTTCAGTGTTAATTTCAATAAATTTTTGATCTGGATGTTTTCTACCACCCTTTGGAGGAACATTTACAATTGTTCCTTCTAGAAGTTTCAATAAAGCTTGTTGCACTCCTTCTCCAGACACATCTCTAGTAATAGAAGGATTATCTCCCTTTCTTGCAATTTTGTCAATTTCATCGATAAACACAATACCTCTTTCTGCTTTCTCAACATTATAGTCAGCAGCTTGCAAAAGTCTAGTTAAAATTCCTTCAACATCCTCTCCTACATATCCAGCTTCAGTAAGGACAGTGGCATCACATATTGCTAAAGGGACATCTAACATCTTTGCAATTGTTTTAGCTATTAATGTTTTTCCAGTTCCTGTCTGGCCAACCATAATAATGTTACTTTTTTCAATTTCAATTTCATCAGATTCTAATTGATTAATTCTTTTGTAGTGGTTATATACCGAAACAGAAATAATTTTTTTTGTATAATCTTGACCAACAATATAATCATCTAGAAAACTCTTTATTTGCTGAGGTTTTAATAATTCAGATTCCTTTAACTCAATTGACTTTTCTTCCTTTGATTCTTGAAGAATAATTCCATTAGCTTGTTCAATGCATTGATCACAAATATGTGCATCAATTCCAGCTATTAACAAAACTGTCTCAGCTTTTTTCTTGCCACAAAAAGAACAGTGTAGCTCAGACTTTCCCATTGAAGATTATTTTTGTTTGGTTAAAATTTCATCTATCATGCCATACTCAAGAGCCTTATCAGATTTCATCCAGTAATCTCTATCACTATCAGCATAGACCTTTTTATAATCTTGACCAGTATGCTTACTTATAATATTATATAGTTCTTCTTTTAAAGATAAAATTTCCTTTGCAGTAATTTCTATATCACTTGCTTGACCATGAGCTCCCCCAACTGGCTGATGTATCATCACTCTTGAATGGGTTAATCCACTTCTCTTTCCCTTCTCACCAGCACATAAAAGCACCGCACCCATAGAAGCTGCCATTCCAGTACAAATTGTTGCCACATCCGGCTTAATAAGTTGCATAGTGTCATAGATACCTAATCCTGCATAGACTCCTCCCCCTGGAGAATTAATATATATCTGAATATCCTTGGATGAATCTGTACTCTCCAAAAACAATAATTGAGCTTGTATAATATTTGCTACTTGATCATTAATAGAAGTTCCTAAGAAAATTATTCTATCCATCATTAATCTAGAAAACACATCAAAAATGGCAATATTCATTTGCCTTTCTTCAATGATATTGGGGGTAAGACCAGATGGATACATACTACTAATTATCTTATTATAATAAGTGCTACTAATACCTTGATCTTTAGTGGCAAATTTTTCAAATTCTTTAGCAAAATCCATTTTTATGTTCAATTATTTGTTTATAAATATAGTAATTTTAAATTAGGGAGAATATGCTTCTTTTATGAACTTTTCATAAGATAATTCTTTAGTCTTTATACTAGAATTTTCTTTAAAGAAAGTTAATATTCTATTACTAGTTAATTGTTCAGTTAGTCTTTTAATTTCATCCTTATTTTGCATAACTCTTGCGACTATACCATCTAATTCCTTTTCTGATGGAGTTGGTTGACCATACTGGATCATTTGATTTTTAATTAAATCCCTCGTGTGTGATTTGAGATCATCAAAATTAACCTGCAAGTTATTTTCTGTAACCAACTTACTTTCAATAAGTTGATATTTCATTCCCTTTTCAGATTTTTCATATTCTTGTTTTGCCTCCTGATCAGAAATATTCTTTTCAGAATTAATTTTAATCCATTTTATTAAAAATTCCGAAGGTAATTTGAATTTTGTATTCTTAATTAAATGTTCAATAATGTCATTCATTAGCTTTTGATCACTTTGATTTACAAATTGTTTCTCAATATCTTCAGAAATTTTCTTTTTTAAATCCGTAACATTTTTAACAATATCTTTTCCATATATCTTGTCAAATAATTCTTGATCCAAGTCTGCAGGCTCTTTATAATTAATTTCATGGATATTTAGCTTAACAGATATATCAATTTCCTTAGCTCTTTCTTCAGTTATATTTAACAAGCTAACTAATTCATGACTATTATTAAATAAGTCTTTAGTTGGCAAATTAACAGATTCACCAACTTTTAATCCTAATAATTTTTTTGATGTTTTTTTATCATTAATCCTATTTAAATTGAATGTTGATGTATTCTTAATTTCATCTTCAAAAGTAAATAGTCCTGTTATTTCACAATCCTTTTCAATTTTATCTTTTGATTTTAATTTCCCGTATTGTTTTTGAATACTAGTTAGCTGGTCATTAACCATTTTATCATCAGCCTTGATTATATATTGAATTATGGGTTTTTTAAATTTTAACTTTACATCAAATTTTGGAGTTAAACCCACTTCAAATTCAAAAGTTATTCTATCGGATTCCCAATCAATATTTTCTTGAGAAACAGGAATAGGTCCGCCTAACATATCAATCTCATTATCTTTTATATAATTCTTTAATTCTTTATCAATAAGCTTATTAATTTCATCCATTATTACAGCCTTGCCATACTGTTTTCTTATAAGGCCTATTGGCACATTTCCTTTTCTAAATCCAGGAATATTTGCAGATTTAGAATATTTCTTTAAAACAGAATTTACCTGTTCAGAATAGTCTTTCTGTTCAACTTCAATTATGATTTTACCATTAAGGTCATCAATATAATTAGATGTAATATTCATATTAGTGCTAAAAAATTGGTTTGTGAAAATACATCTTTTTTAAAAGGCATCAAAGTTAATACCTAGTATTTCTATTTTATAGATTGTAGTATTATATCAAAAAATTCATCTGGATTATCAATATGTAACCAATGATTAGAATTTGGTACAGTTATAATCGATGCATTAGGGAAATTTTTGTGTATTGAAATTATATCATTTTCCTCTACATAATTTGAAAACTCTCCTCTTAGGAATATTGAATTATTTAAAAATTTTGAATTATTAATTATTTCATCACCTACATTAGATAAATTTTTTGATAATGAATTTAGATTAAATCTAAAAGCAAGCTTTTCCTTACTAATCCAGTATAAATTTTTTAACAAAAAACTACTTAAAACATTATCATTAATGAAATTAGATAATTTATTTTCAGCTTCCTTTCTGGTTTTAATTAAATTTAGGTCTAATGATTTTAAAGCTTCAATAATTTTATCATGATGAATAGGATATTTTCTTGGTGCTATATCGACTACAAATAAATCTGAAACATATTCTGGATATTTTAAAGAAAAGTTCATTGCTGTTTTACCTCCCATAGAATGTCCCAATAAAATGCAACTATCAATCTTATAATGATCTAAATAGTATTTAAGATCAAGCACAAGCAGATTATAATTAAATTGGTCGCTATGAAAACTTCTGCCATGATTTCGTTGGTCAACCAAATGAATACAAAATCCTTTAGTTGCCATTCTATTAGCATATGTTTTCCAATTATCTCCTGATCCAAAAAGACCATGTAGGATAACAATTATCTTTTTACCACCACCAATAATTTTTGAATGTAATAACATTTATTTCAGATACGATAGATACTTTTCTATTACATTTTCAATTCCCATTTCTATGCTCTCTACAATTAATGCATGACCAATAGAAACCTCTAGTAAATTTTCAATATTATTTTTAAAAAATTTAATATTATTCAAAGCCAAGTCATGCCCTGCATTAATTCCGATTCCCATTTCATTTATATTCTTAGCACAAATAACATATGGTTCAATAGCTTTTTCCTTATCTATAGAATATTTTCTTGCATATGATTCCGTGTAAAATTCAATCCTATCAGTACCTATTTCATTAAGCGTTTCTGTATATTTTAATTCTGGGTCTAAAAAAATTGAAGTTCTTATACCATTAGATTGAAATTCTGAAACAACCTCCTTTAAATAATTTTTGTGTTTTATAGTATCCCAACCAGCACATGAGGTTAAATCAGATTCTGAATCTGGGACTAGGGTAACCTGATCAGGTTTACTCTTTATTACTAAATCAATAAATTTATTAATTGGGTTCCCCTCAATATTAAATTCCTTGTATACTATTGGTTTTAAATCGAATATATCTGAATATTTTATATGTCTTTCATCTGGTCTTGGATGAACAGTTATTCCATCTGCTCCTAAGGATTGTATTTTTTTTGCAAAATTAACAAGATTTGGGAAATCACTGCCTCTAGAATTTCTTAGTGTTCCTATTTTATTGATATTAACACTTAGTTTAGTCATATTAAAATTTTATGCGAAAATACAAACTACTTAATCCTAAAACTAACATAATTTTAATTAATTTGCATTTTAGTTTTATGTCTAATTATAACAAATTTTTTTAATATTTTATTGAAGTGAAAGTAGCTATTTTTACAAATCTATATAAAAACTATTCTCCCAAGATTTTGCTCTCCATTATTGAGAAATTGCAAAAAAATAATTTTGATATAATGATTGATAATATATCTTTTGATAAATTAAATCATAAGAAATATTCTGCCATTTTAAATCATGTTAAAAGCTTCTCTAAAATAGATAAGACTATCAACTATATTATATGTGTGGGTGGAGACGGTACAATATTAAAGGCATCATCTTATGTAAAGAACATTGGAATCCCTATTATTGGGATCAATACTGGAAGATTAGGCTTTTTAGCTAAAATTAAAGCTGTTGAAATAGATAATGTTATTCAAGCTATAACTAAGAAAAAATATACAATCTCTAAAAAAACATTGTTAAGTGTCTCTTACAAAAACAAAAAACAAGAAAATAAATTGGGAGTGGCTCTTAATGAACTTAGTATTACTAGGAAAAATACGACTTCATTAATTACCATTGAAACTAAATTAAATGATGAATATCTTAACACTTATTGGGCTGATGGGTTAATTATAGCAACCCCTACGGGATCAACTGGATATTCCCTTAGTTGTGGTGGACCAATTATAATGCCTGAATCAAAAAATTTAGTAATAACACCAATAGCTCCTCATAACTTAAATGCAAGACCCTTGGTTATTCCAGATAATACAAATATTACCCTAAAAATCAGCGGTAGAGAAAATGAATTTTTTGTGTCATTGGACTCTAAAATAACTACTCTTAGTAATGAGATGTTAATCTTAATAAAAAAAGCTCCATATAAAATTAAAATGATTCAATTAGATAATGACAACTTTCTTCAAACATTAAGAGACAAATTATATTGGGGAAAAGATAAGAGGAACTAAACAATAAAAGCAATTGACAATAGTTTTATAATTAGAATTTTATAGAATATATGGGCTCAACAAATAAATTGAAATTTATATCATTAATATTAATGCTAATTATCAATTATCAATTTTCTAATTCTCAGATATATGAAGTTGGAGGAATTTTTGGTGGCACAAATTTTATAGGTGATGTAGGTGATACTAAATTTATAAATCCTAATGAATCTGCTTTTGGAGGAATAGTTAAATGGAATAGAAGCCCAAGACATGCCTATAGAATTTCATTTATATCAAGTAATCTTACTGCTAATGATTTGGATTCTAATGATCCTAGAAGAAATGAGAGAGGTTATAATTTTAGTAGCAATATAAAAGAAATATCAACAGGGATGGAATTCAATTTTTTTGATTATAATTTACATGAGTATGATGTTACCTTCACTCCATATATTTATTCTGGAATTATATATTCTAAATATGAAAACTTATTTTTCAACGGAAACAATCTTGAAAATAGCAATGAATATGATTGGAGTTTTGGAATACCAATAGTGCTTGGCTTAAAATATAGAATATTTGAAAAATTTATATTATCATTTGAAATAGGAGCTAGATATACATTTTCTGATAAAATTGATGGAAGCATACCATATAATGAAAATTTTAATTTTACTTTTGGTAATGAAAATAATAATGATTGGTATATGTTTAGTGGATTTAATCTAACCTATACTTTTGGTAGACAACCTTGCTATTGTAATATAAAATGAGCCTAAAGACAAAAATAATTCTTGAGAACATTCCTAATCACATTGCAATAATTATGGATGGCAATGGCAGATGGGCTCATAAAAAAGGGAAAAGTAGGGATTATGGTCATAAAGCAGGAAGAAAATCTGTAAAAAAAACAGTTGAAGCATGTACTGAATTGGGAGTAAAGAACCTTACTTTATTTGCATTTTCGACTGAAAACTGGAATAGGCCAAAATTAGAGATAGATCTATTAATGAAATTACTTCTGCTTTCTTTAAATCAAGAACTAAAAAATTTGAATAAAAATAACATAAGATTCAAAACAATAGGAAATTTAGATAAGTTGCCAAAAAAAGTATCATCATACTTAAATAAAGTAACTAAGGAAACCAAGAATAATAATAGAATGACATTAACATTGGCATTAAGTTACGGATCTAGAGAAGAAATGATAACTGTAATGAAAAAAATAGGGGATAAAGTTAAAAATAACTTAATTTCTTTAAAAAATATTGATGAATCGCTAATAAATCAGCATCTTTACACTCATTATTTACCAGATGTAGATTTATTAATAAGAACAAGTGGTGAAAAAAGAATTAGTAACTTTCTTTTGTGGCAAATTGCTTATGCAGAGCTTTATTTTACTAAAAAGTTCTGGCCAGACTTCTCAAAAGAAGATCTTTATGAAGCAATTATAAATTTTCAAAAAAGACAACGTAGATTTGGACAAACAAGTGAACAGATTAATTAAAGAAAAGCTAATTGGCACAACTATTGCTATTATATCAGCAATGAAAATGAAATTATTTGCAACAGTTTTTTTATCTATAATCTTTAGTTATAATACCCTTGCCCAAGAACAAAATAATTCAAATAAAAAAATTATAGGAGAAATAACCGTTTCTGGAAATACTACATTTAGTCCTATTACAATTATTACATATTCTGGTCTTTCTGAAGGAGATGAGGTATCTATACCTGGTGAAAAAATTAGTTCAGCAATAAAAAAGTTATGGGAATCTGATTTATTTAGCTCTGTTGAAGTTTATAAAATTAAAGAAGTTGATAATGTTGTTGATTTAGAGATTAGACTAATTGATTTACCTGAATTATCTGAGCTTGAAATTACTGGAGTTAAAAAAAGAAAGTATGAAGACATAATCAAAGAAAACAAGCTACAAATAGGTGTTAAAGTAACTGAAAATTTAATTACAACAACAACTAATTATCTTGAGAATAAGTACAAGAAAAAAGGATTTTTAAATGCAAAGGTTAATATTACAACTGAAGAGGTTGTTGACTCAACAAATAAAAACAAGGTAAAAATGTCATTAGACATTAATAAAGGAAATAAAATAAAAATCAAAGAAATTGAATTTGATGGAACTGAAAATTTAAATGCAAAAATTCTTCAGAAATCAATGAAAAACACAAAGAAATCCAAAATTTATAGGTTTTGGAAAAGATCAAAATATATTTCTGATGACTTTAAAGAAGATTTAGTTAGTATTGTAGACAAATACAAAGAAAATGGATATCGAGATGCCAGAATATTATCAGATACAATTCTAGATTATGATGAAGGCTCTGTTAAATTAAAAATAGAATTAAAAGAGGGTGAAAAATACACCTTTGGTACAATTAATTATCTAGGTAATACTGTTTACACTGATGAGCAATTAAATCAAATTTTAAAAATAAAAGAAGGGGATACATACAATGGTGTAGAGCTTGAGAAAAGAATTGCTGATAGTTCCGATCCTGATTCCGATGATTTATCTAATTTATATCAGAATAGTGGTTATTTATTTTCATCTGTTACTCCAGTTGAAGTTAGTGCAGATGGAAATGTAATTGATCTTGAAATAAGAATTAATGAAGGTAAACCTGCCTATTTTAACAAAATTTCTGTTGTAGGAAATGATAAAACTAATGATCATGTAATATATAGGGAAATAAGAACTCGTCCTGGACAATTATATAGCAAAGCAAATGTAATTAGAACCATTAGAGAAATTGGTCAGCTTGGTTTTTTTGATGCACAATTAATATCTCCTGATTTTAAAAATGTTAATCCTAATGATGGTACCGTTGATTTAGAGTATACGCTTGTTGAAAGAGGATCAAGTCAAATTGAACTTCAAGGGGGTTATGGAGGTGGTGGATTTATTGGTACTTTAGGATTATCATTTAATAATTTTGCAGCTAAAGATCTATTTAATAAAGAAGCTTATAATCCAGTACCTATGGGAGATGGGCAAAGATTATCTTTAAGGTTACAAGCTAGTAGATTTTACACTCAAAATAGCTTTAATTTTACTGAACCATGGTTGGGTGGCAAAAAGCCTGTACAGTTTTCAATACAATTATCTCAAACAAAACAATTTTTGTTTAATCCAGTTACATATAGAGCTGACAAATCAAAATCATTTAATATCAGTGGGATATCAGTTGGATTAGCAAAAAGATTATCCGTTCCAGATGATTATTTTACCCTAGCACAATATGTCGGATTTCAGTATTATAATTTAAATGATTATAATACAGGACTATTTACATTTGGTAATGGATCATCAAATAATCTATCTTACACTGTATCCTTAAGTAGAAATAATACTTTTACTGATCCTATTTACCCAACTGGAGGATCAAGTTTTAGTATTTCTGCTAAACTCTCTTTCCCATATTCAGCAGTTAATAATGTTGACTACAAAGCACTAAAGGATGAAAGAGATGAATTAGTAGAAGATCTAGCCACTGATCCTAATAACAATACAGCTGCAGACAGAATAGCTGAGATAGATCAAGAAAGATACAAATGGCTAGAGTTTTATAAAATCAAATTTAAGGGTGAATGGTTTGCAGCAATAACCAACAAATTAGTTTTAAGACCTGCATTTGAGTTTGGTTTCCTAGGAGCATATAACAATGATAGGGGGATTATTCCATTTGAAAGATTTTTCCTAGGAGGAGATGGACTGGGAATGTACAGTTTAGATGGTAGAGAAACTATAGCACTAAGAGGATATCCGAATCAATCATTATCTAATCAAGATGGAGGGACTATATATAATAAATATTCACTAGAGATGCGTTACCCAATAAGTCTAGGTGAGCAAGCTAAAATATTTGCTCTTGCATTCTTAGAAGGAGGTAGTTCTTATAATAGCTTTAGAGATTTTAATCCATTTTCGATTAAACGCTCAGCAGGACTAGGGGTTAGATTATTTATGCCTGCATTCGGATTACTTGGTATAGATTTTGGTCATGGATTTGATCCCGTTCCAGGACAATCTAAAAAACATGGATGGGAAACTCATTTTATTATCGGTCAATCATTCTAAAATAAATTATCCGATGTCTAAAATATATTATAATATACAGCGTTAAATAAGGGTAAAAATTAAAATGAAAAAAGTTAGCATTCTTATTGTCTTATTTTTAATCTCAAGTTATATCTATAGCCAAAGAGGTGTAAGAATTGGCTATGTTGATACTGAATATATCCTTCAAAATTTATCAGAATATGAGGAAACAAGAGACCAATTAGAAGAAAAAGCAGATGAGTGGAGAAGGGAAATTGAAAATAGATTCGAAGAAATAGAAAACAAAAAGGAAGCTCTTAATGCTGAGAGATTACTTCTTACCGATGAACTTATTAAAGAGAAAGAAGAAGAAATAGAAATTGAGAGGAATGAAATTCTAGATTATCAGCAAAAGAGATTTGGTCCACGTGGTGATTTAATTATTCAAAGAAAGCAACTAATCCAGCCAATTCAAGATCAAATTTTTATAGCAATTAAAGAGATAGCTAAATCTAGAAAATATGATTTTATCTTTGATAAGTCTGCAGATATTGTAATGCTTTATTCTGACAGAAAATTTGATATTAGTGATCAAATTTTAAGGATAATAACAAGAACAAATAATAGAAAACAATTAGACTCGAGAAGAGAAAAAAGAGAGGCTGAACAAGAAGATAAAATTCTAGTTAGTGATATAGAAACAGAGGAAATTCAAGAGATCGAGGAAGAAAATACCGATAATGCCAAAAAACCTGAAAAAACTTTAAGTCCAAAAGAGTTAAGAGAAAAAATGCTAGAAGAAAGAAAACAAAAAATTCTTGCTTCAAGAAAGGTAAAAGATAGTACCTTTACAAAAAATGATAATAACTGAAATAAATAAAAAAATGAAAAAAATTAAGATTTTATTATTGATATTATGTATGACCTTTAGTTTTGCAAGTAATGCACAAAGTAAAGTTGCACACATTAATAGTACAGAATTAGTGTCTTCAATGCCAGAAATGGAAGAAGCAAAAGCTGAACTTGAAAAACTAGCTAAAACATATGAGAATGATATTCAAACTATGGCGGCAGAATTACAAAGTAAAGTTAAGCAATATGATACTGAAGCCTCTGCTCAAACTGATGAGGAAAATGCTAGAAGATTACAAGAAGTTCAAGGTATGGAGCAAAGTATACGTCAGTACCAAAGCCAAGCTCAACAAGAATTGCAGAAAAAGGAATTTGACCTAATAAAGCCTATTTCCGAAAAAGCACAAGCTGCTATTATTAAAGTTGCAAAAGCTCAAGGATTTGATTATGTATTGGATTCTACTGGAGGTCAAGGTGTTATTTTAGCTGATGGTAAAGATTTACTTGAAGATGTTAAAAAAGAATTAGGATTTTAAAAAAAATATTTATTAATATATTTAAAAGCTGTCTTGTTAAAAGACAGCTTTTTTTGTTTCAAACATGAATATACATCCCATAGGTATCTTTGATTCTGGAATTGGTGGCCTTTCTATTTTAAGTGAAATAAATAAAATGTTACCAAATGAAAATACAATTTATTTGGCAGATAATAAAAATTGTCCATATGGTAATAAAAGTAGAAAGGAAATTATAAAACTTAGCATAAAAAATGCTTCTACATTAATTAAAATGGGCTGTAAAATAATTGTTATAGCTTGTAATACAGCTACTACAAATGCAATAAAGGAAATAAGAAAATCTTTTGAAATTCCAATCATTGGGATTGAGCCTGCAATTAAACCTGCTCTTACTAATACGAAAACTGGTAAAATAGGCATATTAGCTACTGAAAAGACACTTTCAAGCAATGTATTTAATCAAACATCAAATAAATTTTCAAATAACATAGAAATTCATGAGCAAATTGGATATGGATTAGTTGAAGCAATTGAAAATGGTGATTTAAATAAAAATGACACTAAAGATCTTTTAATTTCATATTTAAATCCTATGATAAATTCTAACATTGATCAACTAGTTCTAGGCTGTACTCATTATCATTTTCTTATTCCATTAATAAAAAAAATAATTCCTAAAACAACACACATCCAAAATCCTAATCAAGCTATAGTAAAACAAATTGAAAGAATATTAAATGAAAATAATCTTAATAACACAATAGACAATAGTTACAAGAATATTATATATACCAACGGTAGTGAAGAAATAATTAAAAATATGGTTGATTTAAATTCAGAAGTAGAACTATTGAACTTTTAGGCTATTTTATCCAAGGGCATTCACAATCATACCTCTCTTTTCTACATCCAAAATTAAAACCTAAAGTAATCTGATGATAGCCACCGTTGTCAAATACTACAGAATTTGATTGATATGAGTAGTTATATGCAAAAACGAAGCCATTAAACTCCAAACCTAATAGTGGAGTTATATATTCAAGTTTTTGGGCTCTAATTTGATTAGCAGAATTTAAGTACTCTGCCCCATCAAAACTTCTTCTATAAGATAAACCAGCCCATATTCTACCAAAATCAGTTTCTCTATATACTTTAAAGTTAGTATCAAGAAACGTTTCTTGAGTTGCATCTTTATATGCAAACATAATCGAAGGTTCATAGTTCCAATCTCCAGAACTACTATTAAATAAATAGCCCGTTGAAAATAAGTATGTTCTTAGATTATTATAACTTAATCCTTGTTCGTTAAAATTTATTCCATCATTATTAAGTAAATTTTTAATTGAAGCATGAGCATAAAATTCTAGATATTGATAAGAAAACCCAAAATCAATATTAAAATCAGTTGCACTCTGCTCAATACCAGCAATGATTGGATCAAAACCTCCAGCTAAGAATGATGTTTCATCTAATTTATATTGTATCATCCCTGCACTAATACCAAATGATAACATATCTAAATCTAGCTCACTTCTAGAAAATAAAATGTGATGAGCATATGTCAAATATGCTCCAGATTGAGAATGGTAACCGTTCACATCATTAAATGCAATTGCCCCAATGGCTGATCTAGAATCTCCAATTCTAGTATTTACACTAATAGTCTGTAATTCAGGAGCTTTTTCATGGTCAAACCATTGTTTTCTTCCAGTTAATCTTACCTTTCCACAATTAGAGACTCCTGCCATGGAAGGATATAGAAGATAATAATTATCAGTTAAATAATCTGAATATATAGGCAATCCTTCTTGTGCATTTACATTAAAAAAAGTAGCAAAAAATATACTGATGCAAAGTATTCGTATTCTAATATCCATAAACCTAATAATTCTCAAAATAACCTCTTGTCATAAAAAAACAAGTATTTAGGAATTTCAATCGATCAAATATATAAATTTTATAAGACATTATCCTATGTAATTGATTTTAAGTATATCGTACATTTTATTACTTTTGTCAAAAATTTAGTATGGAAGATTACAAAGTTTCTATCTGTAAAACCAAAAATAAATTCATAATAAAATTTGAAATAAATCAATTTATTACAAATCATCAAAACTATGAATTCAATAATATTGATGAAGCTTCCAATTCACAGCTAGCAAAAGAGCTTTTCTATTATCCATTTGTAAAAAAAATATATATAGCTTCAAATTTTATAGCAATAGAGAGGTTTAATATTATAGAATGGGAGGAAGTTGAAAATGAAGTTGCTAATAAAATAGAGAATTACCTTAATTCAGGTAATAAGGTTATTAGCCAAGGAGATGGTGTTAAAAAAACACCGATTAGTATATACTCTGAAAGTACTCCTAACCCCGCAGTATTAAAATTTGTGGCCAATAAAAAGCTCGTTGACTTTCAGATAGAGTTTAATTCAATTGATGAATGCCAAGACTCACCACTTGCTCTTAAATTATTTAATTTTCCGTTTGTTAAAAGTATTTTTATTGACGAAAATTTTATTTCAATAACAAAATATGATATTGCCTCATGGGATGAAATAACATTAACCATAAGAAATTTTATAAAAGAATATATTGAAGATGGAAATCCAATTATTACAAAAGACTTTAAAAAAGAGGCGCCGATTGAACAAGAAAACTTAGATGAAACTTCAAAAGAAATTATATCCATTTTAGATGAATATGTCAAGCCTGCTGTAGCATCTGATGGAGGAAATATTTTGTTTAAATCTTATGATGAAAAAACTAAATCTGTAAGTGTAATTTTACAAGGTGCATGTAGTGGATGTCCATCTTCAACAGTCACACTAAAAAATGGAATTGAAAATATGCTAAAGGAAATGCTTCATGGAAAAGTAGAAGTGGTTGAAGCAATTAATGAATAATAATTTCATTTTGTACTTTTGATTATATGAAAAAAGTTATCCCATTTTTTTTATTACTAATAATTATGGTTAGCTCCTGCAATGAAAAAAAATCAAAAATGAGTAATAATTTATTAAATGAAAGTAGTCCATACCTACTTCAACATGCTTACAACCCCGTAAACTGGAACCCGTGGAATAATAAATATTTAGAACAAGCTAAACAAGAAGATAAATTAGTAGTTATTAGTATTGGATATTCTTCATGTCACTGGTGTCATGTAATGGAAGAAGAGAGTTTTGAAGATTCGCTAGTAGCTAGCATAATGAATGAAAAATACATTTCAATCAAAGTTGATAGAGAAGAAAGGCCAGATGTAGATCAAGTATATATGAATGCTCTGCAACTAATGACGGGAAGTGGTGGATGGCCTCTAAATATAGTTGCACTTCCTGATGGAAGACCTATATGGGGAGGAACATATTTTCCAAAAGATCAGTGGATTAATGCATTGACTCAAATTTCAGATATATATAATAAAGAGCCTGAGAGATTTATAAAATATGCTGAAACATTAGAAAAAGGAATTAAAGCATTAGATATAGTTAGCACATCTGCAGATTTTAAAGATTTTAAATCTGTAGATATAAAAAATTATATTGAAAGTCTAAAAAATAAAATAGATCCAATTAATGGTGGATTCTCTGGTGCACCAAAGTTTATGATGCCGAATAATATTCATTTCTTATTAAGACATGCATATCAAAACAATGATAATGATGCTCTAAAGCTAGTTAACAATACATTAGAGAAAATGGCATATGGTGGAGTTTATGATCAAATTGGAGGAGGTTTTGCCAGATATTCTACTGATGATAAATGGCATATTCCTCATTTTGAAAAAATGCTATATGATAATGCACAGCTTATTAGTCTTTACTCAGATGCATATTTAATTTCAAAAGATGAGTTATATAAAGAGATAGTATATGAAACCATAAATTTTGTATTAAAAAAATTAACAGATTCGAATGGAGGATTTTATTCATCAATTGATGCTGATAGTAAAGCCAATGATGGAGAAGAAAAAGAAGGTGCATATTATATATGGAATGAAGATGAATTAAAGTCACTTCTTAAAGAAGAATTTAAATATTTTGCTGATTATTATAATGTAAATAGATATGGATATTGGGAAGATGAAAATTATGTACTTATAAAAAATAAATCGGATTTGGACTTTATTAAATCTAATGGTTTATCAAAAGAGGAATTTGACAAAAAGAAAAAACAATGGAAAAAAATATTGATAAATGCTAGAGACAAAAGAGATATGCCAGATATTGATGATAAAATATTAACATCATGGAATGGCTTGATGATTAATGCATTTGTTGATGCATATAGAGTGTTTAAAGATGATAAATTTCTTAATGCAGCAAGTTCATGTGCAGAATTTATTATCAAAAATATGACCAAAAGTGATGGTGGACTATATCACACATATAAAGATGGCAAAAGCACAGTTAATGGATACCTTGAAGATTATGGATCTATAATACAAGCATTCCTAAATCTATATGAAAATACCTTAGATGAAAAGTGGTTAAATATATCAAATGATTTAATGCAATATAGTTTTGAAAATTTTTACAATTCTGAAACAAATATGTTTTTCTTTACATCAAAATTGGATGACAAACTTATTTCAAGAACCGTTGAATTTAGAGACAATGTAATCCCTTCTAGTAATTCAATAATGGCTAATAATTTATTTAAATTATCTCATTATTATGATAACTCAGATTATTTAGATACATCCCATTCAATGGTAAAAAATATTATAGACCAAATAGAAGTTTATCCTAGTGGATTTTCAAATTGGCTAAATTTAATATTAAATTTTAAAAATAATTTTTATGAAGTTGCTATTGTTGGAGAAAAAGCAATTGAAAAAATTAATGAATTAAATAATAATTATCTTCCAAATAAAATTGTTATTGGATCATTAGAAGAAAATTCTCTCCCATTACTCAAAAATAGATATATTGAAGGGGAAACATTAATATATGTTTGTGTAAAAAAAGCATGTAAAATGCCTGTAAATACTGTAAAAGAAGCATTAGAGCTTATGAATTAGGATTCCATTTTGCTGCTATAAAATCTTTTAGGTAGAAAGGCTCAAAATCATTTAAATTTTCAAACTGTTTTGATTTAAATTTATTATATGATAATATCCCCATTTGTCTTGCAGATGGATAAACATCATCAATAAAATTTGCATTCTTATGGGTGATAATCTCTTTTATTTTTTTGTTTGCATTTCCAATAAAATAAACATTATCATTTTCTAAATAACTCTTAAATAATTCTTTACTCAATACTTCAGCTTTAGTATCTCTAATTCTACTATTTTTTCTGTCAAAAACTGCAGAATAAACTTCCATCCTTCTAGCATCTAAACAAGGAATTGCAATTCCCTTTTCAGTTACATTTTGAGATAAAACTTCTAATGTCTCTAATGCAATTAATGGTATGTCTAGAGCATAACACAATCCTTTAGCTGAAGCGACGCCTATTCTTAGTCCAGTATAGGATCCAGGCCCTTTCCCAACAGAAATAGCCGATAATTCTTTTGGACTTATTTTATTTTTTTTCAATATAGAGTCTATAAATACATGTAATGATTTTGAGTGAGAGTAATCCTCTGTATTTTCCTCAATACAATCTATTAGATTTAATTCATTGAAAAGTGCAACTGAACAATTAGTCGTAGAAGTTTCTATATTTAATATGTATGCCAATTATTGAATTAGTTTTCCTGTATAGTAATCTAAAACTTTTGTTTTAAAAATAAAATCATATTTTGAATTGATAAGTGATGATTTAGCATTTAATAATCTTATTCGAGCTTGCTCAAGATCAAATGAATTTAAGGCTCCCAAATCATATCTATCTTTTGAATTATCAAACGCAAGTTGTTGAGCTTGTAAAGATTTTTGAGATGCTTCGTATGATTTTAATGCTGCTTTAGCATCCGTAAAGGCTCTCTGTATACTTGATTCAAGGTTTAATTTAGCCTGTTCAAGAGCTAGATTGCTAGAGTTTTCTAAAATTTTTGATTTTTTTACTCCGGCTCTAGTTTGATTTCTATTAAATATTGGTATAGAAATATTCATATTAACAGAATGTCCTTTATTCTCATCTATTTGATCTATAAATGGATCATCATCTGTTAGATTAGAAAAGTTAGCTGCTGCATTAAATCCATATCCAAGTGAAATATTAGGTAAATATGCACTCTTAGATATTTTAGTATTCAATTTTGCGATTTCTATATCACTTTTTGCAGCCTTAATTTCATTTCTATTTTCTAATGCATAATTAAGAATAGGTCTAATATCCTTATACATTATATTTTCTGATGGAACATCAATTTCAATTATAGCTACATCAAAACCTTCATAAGGAATTTGAAGAAGTTGAGATAAATTAAGTAATGCCAAGTCATGATTATTTTCAGCAATTGTCAAGTTCTGGCTATCTAAACTTAGTGTAGCTTGAGTATCAATCAATGTAGATTCTGGCTGCACTCCTGATTCTACAAGTGCTCTAACTTGCTCTACTTGCATTAGTGAAAATTCATATTGAGATCTAGCTAATTCTAAATTTTCCTTATTAAACAAAACGTTTAGATACACATTAGCAACATTTAAAGAGATATCATCTCTTAATCGACCAAGTTCATATTTATTTTTTTCAAGGGTTAATTTACTTTGATTCAAAACATTAATATTTCTGAATCCATTAAAAATAGTTTGAGAAAATCCTATTCCTAAACTAGATGAATAAAATTCTCTATCAGCAAATTCTCCCTGATACAATTCTACCTTACCTATACTCATAGAGCCCGAAATATTAGAACTAATCCCAGGCATAAAATTACCTTTTGCGCTGATTACATCTTGTTCATTAGATAAGATATTATTTCTTGCCTGGAGTATTGAAATATTATTCTCTAAAGCATAATTAACGCATTCCTCAAGCGTCCAAACTTTTGTGTTGGCAAAAATTGATTGTCCAATTACTAAAATTGCTATTAGTAAAATTTTACTTTTCATAAATATTAATTTTTAAAATTAAATTAGTCTGTCATGTCTTCAGCTGTTTCTTCTTGATCTCTTTCATCTTCTTCAACTTCAGTTTCATCTGCTACTATATTCCAAACTTTTATTTCATCATTTCTTGTAACTCCTTCTAATACCTCAACATTAATACCATCAGAAATTCCAATTTTTACATTTCTTTGCTTATATGTACCATCTCCTTGTTTAATTTCAACAAAAGGTTTGTCTGTAATTCTATTAAATTGTAATAAAGATTCTTTAATACATAAAATATTTTCCTTATTACCTGTTTCTATGATAGCATTAGCACTATAACCAGCCCTTACATTTACATTTTGCGGAATTGTTACATTAGCCTTTATTTTAAATTGAACTGCTCCAGCCAGCTCTATTCCCTTAGGAGCTACAAATGTTAATTTCGCATTAAATTCTTCTTCTTCCAAAGCACCTAAGATTACTTTAATTTCAGAACCTTCCTCAATTTTAGATACCTCTGTTTCATCTACTTGTCCTTCAAAAATCATAATTGTCATATCAGCAACTGTTGCTATTGTTGTTCCTGCATTAAAATTATTACTCTCTATTACCTGATCTCCTTCTCTTACAGGTATCTCAAGAATAGTTCCTGAAATTTGAGCTAAAATGTTTGTGTTAGCACTACTACCTCCAGTTAAAGTTCCTTGTTTTATAATTTTATAATCATTTTGAGCCTGGGTTAATGCTTCTTTTGATTGCTGCATTGAAAGCTCAGAATTTTCAAAATCTTGTTTTGAAATTACTCCTTTTTCAAATAGTTTTTTGCTTCTATCGAATAGAGTTTTTGAATTGTTGTATGATAATCTAGCGGAGTTAATTCTACTATTAGCGCTGATAAGTGCCTGTTCATTAGGGACAACTCTAATACTAGCTATTAAATCACCTCTTTGCACTATATCACCTTCTTCAACTAAAATTCTATCTATAATTCCACTGACTTGAGGTTTTAATTCAATTTCATCCTCTGGATTTAACTTTCCCGTTGCCACAACTTCCTTTACTATAGAAGTGTAAAAAGGTTTTTCCGTTTCATAATCTATTATTTCACTGGAATTTGCCTTGTTGAAATACCATAAAACAGTCATTAGAGACCCAACTATCACTGCGATTACTAAATATTTTAATTTTCCTTTCATATTATTTTATTTAATTTATTCTTCTCTTAAAGCATCTATTGGTTTTATAATTGTTGCTCTTGTTGCTGGAATTAATCCTATTAATGAACCAAAAATAACAAGTATTATTAAGGCAACAAAAACAATAAAGATAGAAACTGAGGCATTTACTAATACTGAATCTGGTCCTTGACCTACTGCTGCATCTACAGCCATCAATATCCATCCACCCGAAATTATTCCAAGTATTCCAGCGATAGTAGTTAACACAACTGATTCTAAAACAATTTGTCTTCTAATTTCAAAAGGAGTTGCACCTATTGCTCTTCTAATTCCTATTTCCTTTGTTCTTTCTTTTACGGTAATGAGCAAAATATTACCAATTGCAAAAACTCCTGCTATTAATGTAGCAATTCCAACAAACCAAGTCAGGAATTGCATACCTAATAAAAATCCTTCAAATCTTTTAAATAATTCTCCAAGATTAAAACTCCCAAAAGCTCTATTATCATCAGGATGAACAAAATTTAAATTTTTTAATGCTAATTTAACATCTTTTTCAACCTGTAAAATATCATAGCCGTCCTGGCCTGTAACAGTCATCCATCCAATATTGTCTCCTTGATTATAAACCTTTTGAAAAGTCGTAAAGGGAATATGAATCTGCCCTCCAAAATCAAAATCTCCCTGCTTAAATACTCCTATTACCTTAAAACTTATATCGTCAATTTCAATATATTCTCCTATTGCATTTTCACCCTTTTCAAATAATTGTTCATATGCATCAGTTGATATAACAGCAACCTTTTTAGTTTGTTCAATATCATTCTGATTAAGAAATCTACCACTAGTTAAGTTCTTTTTTTGAATTTTATCTAATAATGGAAAATCTCCAAGAATTCCAAATCCAGCGTATAAAATTCCTCTAACAACTTGTGCTTGTCTTGAATTACGTGGGAGTAAAAACTTAAGACCTTGAACATTATTTCTTATTTTTTCAATATGAGAAAATTTTAACCTAGGAGCTCTGCCTTCTTGATATCCTTTAAATGGCATACTTGTAGATTGCCCCCAAATAAATACACTATTAGTAGCATAATCCCCAAATTGAACATTGAACTTATTTTCTATTCCACGAGCTGAACCCAAAAGGGCAATTAAAAGTAATATTCCCCACCAAACACCAACCATGGTTATGACTGTTCTAATCTTGTTTTTAGTTAAGCTTTCCGAAAGCTCCTGCCATGTATCTATGTCAAATAAAAATCTAAACATAATTATTCATCTCTTAATGCTACAATTGGTTTAATTCTAGAAGCACGCTTGGCAGGAACATATGCTGCAATTAAACCAGCTATAACTAATAGTATTCCTGCACCTACAACTAAAGTAGTACTTACACCAGGGTCCGTTATCCAATATTCTTTTAATGTATCTTTCATTGAGTCTAATACAACAGCACCCATTAATAGTCCAATATAACCAGCTATTGCAGTAATTAATACTGACTCTAAAGTTATTAGTGCTACTATAGAACTAGGAGGTGCTCCTAAAGCTTTTCGTATGCCTATCTCTTTTGTTCTTTCTTTAACAATGAAAATCATAATATTACTAATTCCTACTATTCCTGCTATTAAAGTCCCAAATCCAATAATCAATACTAGAATAGAAAGTACAGCATTAAATTGTGAAACATTATTCATTTCTTCTGCTTGATTCCTTGTTCTAATAGCAGCTTGATCTTCAGGTGCAACTGAGAAAATAGCTTTAATTCTCTTTACCAATTTATTATTAAATGCAATAGCCTGCTCTGCAGACATCGCTTTATTATATGTTAAATTAATCTGATCTATATAATCATTGCTCCCATAGATTTGTTGAGCCGTGCTAATTGGCATATAAATAATTCTTTCTTCATTACTATCTGATCCCTCTGCCTGATCAATATATAATCCTACTACCTTATATTTTATCTTACTAAGATCTATGTATTTTCCTATAGGATCTTTTCCTTTAAATAAATCTTCCCATACTAGTTTTCCAATAACAATGTTTTTTGTTTTGTTCTTAATATCAAGCTGATTGATATACCTCCCCTTAATAATGTCAGTTTTTTCAATAAATTGATGATCAGGATTAACTGCTCTGATTGTATAATTACTTTTTTCATCATTGTATGAAGCTGTTAAGTTTTTATAAACCCTTCCACTAATAAATTCAACTTCATCCTTAAACTCTTTCTTTATGGTGTTATACAGATCATTATCAAATTGGATTTGTCTTCCTACCTGCATTCCTTCAACAGCTTTTGTTGTTCTTCCAGAAAAAATAAAAATCGAATTATTTGCATCTCCTGCAAACTCTGAATTAAAAGAATTCTGTAATCCATTGGCAACACCAAATAAAATAGCAAATAGCATGATTGCAAATGCAACTGTAAAACCCGAAAGCAGAGTTCTTAATTTATTTTTATTAATGCTCTGAAAAATTTCCCTAAAAAAACCGAAATCAATCATATTCTAACATCTAACTTGTTTAACTTTTTTATCTGACATAATAATACCATCCTTTAACTTAACAATCCTCTTACACATATTAGCAATATCTGTCTCATGAGTTACAATAAGCAAGGTCCTTCCTTCATCATTTAATTGTTGTAAAAATTGCATTATTTCAGCAGATGTAGCTGAATCTAATGCGCCCGTTGGCTCATCTGCTAATAAAACTTTAGGCTGCGATGCTAATGCTCTAGCAATAGCGACTCTTTGTTTTTGACCTCCAGATAATTCGTTTGGAAGATGTGTAGCCCAATTCTTAAGACCAACTTTATCTAAATAAAATAAAGCTTTTTCTTGTCTATCCTTTCTTGATAATCCTTGATAATATAAAGGAAGTGCAACATTTTCTAAAGCATTCTTAAAGGTTATTAAATTAAATGACTGAAAAACAAAGCCTAAAAACTTATTTCTATATTGGGCAGCTTTCTTCTCATCTAAATTTTTTATCTCTACACCATCTAATGTATAATCGCCTTTATCATGCTCATCTAGAATTCCAATGATATTTAACAAAGTTGATTTTCCAGATCCAGAAGATCCCATAATCGCAACCATCTCTCCTTCCTTAATATTTAAATCTATACCTTTTAAAACATGAAGACTAGAGTCTCCCATTTTATAAGATTTATGCAATTTCTTTATACTTACCATCAAATATTTTTTAAATAAATTAAGTTAAACAAATATTATTCCAAGTTTAAAATTATTAATCTCTAAAATATGAAATATATCAACATTCAAAACATAAACTTTTGTTAAGAAGGTAGCTTAAATAAATCTTCAACATTACAATTGAGAGTCTTGGCAATTTTTAGTGCAAGAACAGTTGAAGGAACATAAATTCCATTCTCAATAGCATTAATGCTTTTCCTAGATACCTCAGCAGCCTCTGAAAGCTCCTGTTGAGTTAATCCTGCAGACTTTCTAATTTCCTCAAGATTATTTAGAAGATTTTTGTGATTTCTACCCAATGCTATTTCTTTTCGAATTCATCAACAGCATCTGTTAATTCTTTTCCAGTATTTGGATATAGATATCCCGCAATCAAAGTCCCTACACCTATTGCTCCTACCAAAGCTCCAACTCCTTTTAATACACTTCCAAGCGCATAAACTCCAAGAAGATAAAGACCAATTCCTACAAAAGTTGTTATTACTCCATTTCTACGATAATCTATAGGCTCTTTTTTCCTCTC
>JAZABS010000018.1:0-11993 GCA_036136835.1 Bacteroidota bacterium | reverse complement strand
GTTGCTGGAAGTCTTGGTTGGGGAGAACACCATCATAAATATTTAAAAATGTATCAAGATATGGGGATAGCAACTTTTGAATTAAATAGTTTTAAAAGTAGAGAGATAACCTCAACTGTAGGTACTCAAAATACAATAACTATGGCTGCAATGATCCTTGACGCATATAAGGCTTTTGAAGCCTTGTCAAAACATCCTAAAATTGATAAAGATAAAGTCTCTATCACTGGATGGAGTCTTGGTGGTGGAGTAACCCTTTTTTCAGCTTGGCTTCCTCTTAAAAATGCTATTAATAAAGATTTGTCTTTTGCATCTCATCTAGCATATTATCCTCCTTGTTTTATTGATCCAGACAATGTAGATTTTTCAGATTCTCCTATTCATATTTTAATTGGAGAATTAGATAATTGGACACCTTCTGCTCCATGTCTGAATTTTGTAGAAAAATTAAGTTCTACAGCTAATATTGATTTAACTATATATAAAGATTCATATCATTCTTTTGATAGGGAATCACCAATTACTAGAAGAGAAGATGCGTATAATTTTAGTAATTGCACATTTAGGTTAGATGATAAAGGAAATGTATTGATGAACTACTTGAATATTCCTATGTCAAATCCATTTTTACAGAAAATCGGTTTTATGATGTGTGTAACTAGGGGAGTAGACTGGGGTGGAAATCCTGATGCAAGAATTAAATCATTTGAATTTAGTAAAGATTTTATGGAAACAACTTTGTTAGATTAATTTATGAAAAAAAATCACAAGAATTTTTTGATTTTTCTGATGATATTAATCCCATTAATAGGAGCACTGTTTAACATATATGCACTATTCCTATTTCTTCCTTTAGGCTTTGTATTTCAAAAAACTAAATAACTGTTTTTATAAAAATTATTATTGCAATACTTATTACAAAGACTCCAAAAATATCTTTTAACTTATCAGCAGGAACCTTTTTATTATAAAATTGTCCAACAAAGATTCCTCCAATAGCTATTGCAGTAAATATTAGCAAGAATTCCCATTCAATTCTTTCTCCCCAAACTTCTACAGAACCAATAAAGCCTAGCAATGATTTTAATGAAATAATAGCAAGAGAAGTTGCTATTGCATGTTTCATCCTAAGGTTAGCTAGTATTACTAGAACAGGAACGATAATAAAACCACCGCCAGCTCCAACAAGTCCAGTAATTAATCCAATTAATGTTCCTTCAGCTAAAATTATAAGCTTATTAGGCGCTATAGTCTTAATATTTTTGATTTTAACAATTGTTTTTGGAGATTTTTTAACCATAAAAAAGCCAGCTACCATCATTAAAATAGAAAAAATAAGCATTATCAACTTATCTTTTGTTAACTCTATAATATTACTGCTGTATATAATATCAGGAATTACACCTAATAGGTATTTCTGAGTTATATAAACAGAAATAATTGCCGACAAGGAAAAAAATACTGTAGTGTCAATGTTAATTAGGTCTTCCTTTAAATTTTTTATAGTTCCTACCATGGAAGTTGCACCAACAATAAATAATGAGTATCCCGTAGCTAATACAGGATTAATACCAAAAATATAAACAAGAATAGGTAATGATAGTATTGATCCTCCGCTACCAATCAAACCTAGAATTAAACCAACTAAAAAAGCACCAAAATATCCTAAAATTTGTATTGGATCCACAGCTTAGAATTAAAAATAATTTATGTTAATATAAGTTTAATAATTGAATTAATAAACAGGATTTAAATATCTTTATCAAATATATAATTCTATAAAATTGAAGAAAAACAATTTCTTTTTAATATTATTTCTTTTAAATAGTCTTTTTATTTTTACACAAGAAATATCGGTAAAAATAGTTGAGATAAAATCTTTAGATACTAATACGATCAATAAATCAAGCTTTTCATTAAAAAAAATTGAAACAAGAGGTCTAACAAATAATAAAAAGAATAACTTTTTTAATTATAATTTAGATTTTGACATTAGCAAAAAGGAAAATGTAATTGATATAACTAATACCACAGATTTAGTAACTCCAACTTGGGAAATAAAGCAAAAGTTTAATGAAGGTGGTCAAAACAAATCAAAATTTAAAGCAGATTATTATTTGGGAGATATAGAAACAAAATCAGAATATATTATTATAAAATGTAGAGATCATGAATATGTAGACGGGGATAGAATTAAATTAATGTTAAATAACTCAATTATCCATCCTAATATTTCCTTAACTTCTACATTCTATGTAATTGATATTGACCTTGATGATGGATATAATAATATTGATTTTATAGCGCTTAACGAGGGTGATTCAAGTCCAAATACTGCTCAATTGGTTGTCCTTGATGAAAATGGGGTACAGCTTTCAAATAAAAAATGGTTGATATCTACAGGATACAAGGCAAAGCTAGTTGTGTACAAAAAATAATCTAACTATTTAGCATTACAGGCATTACTAGCATAGTTATTTCTTCCCCTTTTTCGTTGCCACTAGTAGGCTTCAAGATTCCTGCTCTATTTGGAAGACTCATTTCTAGTCTAACCTCATCTGAATCAAGATTGTTTAACATCTCAATAATAAATCTAGAATTAAAACCAATTTCAATATCTTCTCCCTTATAATCACATGTTAATCTTTCTTCAGCTTTATTACTAAAATCAATATCTTCAGCAGATATATTCAACTCAGCACCAGCTATTTTTAACCTGACTTGATGAGTTGTTTTATTGGAAAAGATAGATACTCTTTTAAGAGAATTTAAAAATTGCATTCTATCAATGGTCAATAGATTAGGATTTTCATTAGGAATTACAGCTTCATAATTTGGATAATTCCCGTCAATTAATCTACATACAATCGTTAAGTTGTTTAATATAAATTTAGCATTAGAGTTATTGAATTCAATAGTCACATTATAATCCTCATCTATTATTGTTTTTAGAAGGTTTAAAGGTTTTTTAGGCATTATAAACTCCGCTAATTCCGATGCAGAAATATCAGTTCTAGTGTATTTAACCAATTTATGAGCGTCAGTTGCTACAAATGTTGAACTTTCTTTAGATAATTGAAAAAATACACCACTCATAACAGGTCTAAGATCATCATTTCCAGCAGCAAAAATTGTGCTGTTAATTGCTTTAAGAAGAACCTTGCTTGAAAGACTTGCAGAAGATGGATTGTCTAGAGTTATAGCTTTTGGAAAGCTTTCTCCATTATCATATGCCAGTCTATATTTTCCATGGTTTGAATTTATTTCAATAATATTATTTTCTTCAACAGTAAAAGTTAATGGTTGGTCAGGAAATGTCTTAAGAGTATCAATTAACAACTTTGATGGTATAGCCAAAGAGCCTTTAACCTTGCTGTCAACCTCCATTGATGAAATCATTGTTGTTTCTAAATCACTTGATGTTATAGTTAATTTTGAATTATCTAAATCAAATAAGAAATGGTCTAAAACAGGAATGGTATTATTTACATTAATAACTCCACTTAGAATTTGTAGTTTCTTTAATAATGCACTGCTAGATACAATAAATTTCATAGAAAAAATAATAAAAATTAAGTTACACAAATATATTACAATCAGATAAATTCCATAAATAAACTTATCAACAGATATCCCGTTATTTTAAAAAACTAATAGTTACAGAGTCATATATTTTTAATCCAAGTAAAGATGCTGCAGTTCCAACATTTAAAGGATTGCTTTTATATATAGCAATCTCTAAATATTTAGAAGAATTAAATAATGCCAATGACCTGCCTTCATCACTTCTTTTTTCTTCTGATATTTTGTAATTCACAATTTCACTATAATTATTATAGATTTTATCAAACGTATAATTCCTAACAGATATTTCGTATTTTCTTCCTTTACAAGATTCATTAAAAAAAGATTCTGTAACATTTGTTACTACATTCCCATAATTGTCTATATAAATAACACTTCCAATTATTTGGTTTTTATCATCATTTATAAATGGTGCAATCGACTTAACCGATTTTATTTTAGATATTTTTTTCCCTACTATCTCAGGTTCACCTCCTTTTGCTAAATGACAAGCTACTTGAGTAAATGTTTTAAGAGCTGAGTTGTTAGATTCAATTTTGGCATGGATATTAATTTCATATATTCCATCCGGTTTTAGTTTATTACAAACTATACTCATAATACCATTATCTGCACATATAAAATATTGTTGATTAAGCTTCACAACTAAATGTTTATTTTCAGGATTTTTTTCTGAGTCAACCCCTATAATATGGATAGTTTTTTCAGGAAAATGTTGATATGAATTTTCAATCACGTATGCAGCCTCCATAATATTAAATGGTGATATTTTATGACTGATATCAACAATATTAGTTTCTGGAGAATCAGAAATTATAGCTGCTTTAATTTTAGCTACAAAATGATCCTTTGTTCCAAAATCTGTTGTTAAGGTTATAATAGACATATAAATTGTTGATATTTTCTTAAAATATGTGCTTTAAAATTATGTATTTTTGATATATAAATCTAATAAATCATTTCTATAATTTTATTTTAAGCAAATTGGACGAGAGAGTAATTAAAATAGAAAAAATTGACCCTAAAGATTTGTTTGGCCCAAACAATAAATACATAAAGCATATTAAATTAAAATTTCCAGAACTTAAAATTGTTGCTAGGGGAGATAAAATAAAAGCTTATGGAAAGAAAAAGGATTTGAATGATTTTGAAGAAAGGATAAAGCAAATAATTAATTATTTCATTGAGTATAATATTATTTCTGATAATGAAATAGAGATGTTATTAAATGATGTTAGTGAAAATATTTCAACCTCAAAAAACAGCTATAAACCTATATTACATGGAGCTAATGGAAAAATAATTAAAGCTAAAACTGTAAATCAAAGAAAAATAGTTGATGCCGTAGCTAGTAATAATATGGTTTTTGCTATTGGTCCTGCTGGGACGGGTAAAACTTATACAGGTATTGCATTGGCAGTAAAAGCATTAAAACAAAAGGAAGTAAAACGAATTATTCTAACTAGACCCGCATTAGAAGCAGGAGAAAACCTAGGTTTTTTGCCTGGAGATTTGAAAGAAAAACTTGACCCATATATGCAACCATTATATGATGCACTAAAAGATATGATTCCTTCAGAAAAATTAAAAAAATATATAGATGATGAGGTTATACAAATAGCTCCTTTGGCATTTATGAGAGGGAGAACTTTAGATAATGCTTTTGTAATCTTAGATGAAGGTCAAAATACTACTCATTCACAAATGAAAATGTTTTTAACTAGGATGGGTAATAATGCAAAGTTTTTAATAACAGGTGATCCTGGTCAAATTGATTTGCCTAGAAAGATAATTTCTGGAATAAAAGAAGCCTTACTTATTTTAAAAGATACTGAAGGTATAGAGATTGTACGTCTAACTGATATTGATGTAATAAGAAATCCTTTAGTAAAGAAGATAATTGATGCATATAAAAATATAGAGAACACTAATTAAGGTTAATGAATAATACTATTGTTGAAACTAATTTTAGTTTTCCAAATCAAACAGACTATTATAAAGGCAAAGTAAGGGACGTGTACAAGCTAAAGAATGATGTGCTTGTAATGATTGCTTCTGATAGAATTTCTGCTTTTGATGTAGTAATGCCCAGAGGAATTCCATATAAAGGTCAAATATTAAATCAGATTGCAACTCAGATGATGGATTTCACCAAAGATGTTGTCCCTAATTGGCTTATTTCTTCTCCAGATCCTAACGTTTCAATTGGTCATTTGTGTGAGCCGTTTAAAATAGAGATGGTAATTAGAGGATACTTGTCAGGTCATGCAGCAAGAGAGTATAATAAAGGTAAAAGAATATTGTGTGGAGTAGATATGCCTGATGGAATGATTGAAAATGACAAATTTCCAGAACCAATTATAACACCCGCTACAAAAGCAGAATTTGGCAATCATGATGAAGATATTAGTAAAGAAGAAATTTTATCAAAGGGGTTGGTATCAATTAAAGATTATGAAATTTTAGAAGATTATACAAATAAACTATTCAAAAAAGGTAGTGAAATAGCAAATAAAAGAGGTTTAATATTAGTTGATACTAAATATGAGTTTGGAAAAACTAAAGAAGGTGAGATTGTATTGATTGATGAAATTCACACTCCTGATTCTTCAAGATATTTTTATTATGAAGGATATAAGGATAGGCAAACAAATAGAGAACCTCAAAAACAGTTGTCAAAAGAGTTTTTAAGACAATGGTTAATTAGTAATAATTTTCAAGGCCATGAAGGTCAAATCGTTCCAGAAATGACTGATCAATATGTAGATTCTGTAAGTGATAGATATATTGAGTTGTATGAAAATATAGTTGGCGAAAAATTCATTAAAGCAGACAATTCAGATATAGAAAATAGAATTATGAGAAATATTAATGATTATTTAGAATCAAATTTTGGGAATTGATAAACTACTTTCTGACATCTCATCATTTATATGGGGGTTCCCACTGATAATATTACTTATTGGCGGTGGAATATATTTAATTCTATATTCTAGATTTATTCCTTTCAAATATTTTTTTCATGCAATAGATATTGTCAGAGGTAAATATGACAACTCCAATGATCAAGGTGAAATAAGTCATTTTGCTGCACTCTCAACTGCACTATCAGCCACAGTTGGAATGGGTAATATTGCTGGAGTATCAGTAGCTATTTCAATAGGAGGTCCAGGTGCTATTTTCTGGATGTGGGTTAGCGGTATAATTGGAATGTCAACAAAGTTTTTTACTTCTTCTTTGGCTATTATGTATAGAGGAAAAGATTCTAAAGGAAACATACAAGGAGGTCCTATGTATTTTATTGTTGAAGGTTTAGGAAAAAAATGGAAACCACTTGCTGTTTTTTTTAGTATGTGTGGACTGGTAGGAGCCTTGCCAGTATTTAACGTTAATCAATTAAAACAAGCTATAAATGATATTTTATTAATCCCAATGGGTTATCAGGTGAGTTTTCAATCAGATTTTATTATAGGTTTAATTTTAATAATAATTACTTCATTTGTAATACTTGGGGGATTAAAAAGGATTAGCTCTGTTGCTTCAAAGCTTGTACCATTTATGGTTTTAATCTATATGATTTCAGTAATTACAATAATCATAATTAATATTGAAGATCTTCCGTATTATATTAGCTTAATTTTTTATGATGCATTTACAGCGTTAAATTTTAGGGGTGATTCAGTCACTGGTGGAGTTTTAGGCTCATTGATTATATTAGGAATTCGAAGAGGTGCTTTTTCAAACGAAGCTGGTATTGGGATGGCGCCAATGGCCCATGGTGCTGCTAAGACAAATTCACCAATAAAAGAAGGATTAGTTGCTATGTTAGGCCCTGCAATTGACACACTTTTTGTATGTACACTAACTGCATTAGCTGTACTAATCACAGGGGTTTGGCAAACAGATTTAAATGGGGTGACATTAACTGCTGCAGCATTTGGAAATACACTTTCAATTTATGGAAACTATTTATTGCTGATTTGTGTTTTCGTGTTTAGCATTTCATCATTATTTACATATTCCTATTATGGGACAAAGTGTTTATCATTTTTGCTCGGAGAAAAAAATAAAAAATATTATAATTATATTTATATAGTTAGCATTATGTTAGGAGCTACAACTTCTCTTAGTTTAATGATTAATTTAATTGATACATTTTTTGCTTTAATGGCTATTCCAACAATGTTAGCTACCATAATTTTAGCTCCAAAAGTTGTTGAAGCTCTGAAAAAATATAAGATTTGAATCAAAAAGAAAAACAAACTAAATATTGGAAAGAGAATATAAGATATGTTTTAATTCTTTTATTTTTTTGGTTTATAGTTTCTTTTGGAGCAGGAATAATATTTAAGGATTTCCTAAATAATTTTACAATTGGAGGATTTAAACTAGGATTTTGGTTTGCTCAACAAGGGTCCATCTTTCTATTTGTGGTTATAATATTTATTTATGTGCATTTAATGAATAAACTGGATAAGAAATATGGCTTCGATAAGTAATTTAAATTTATTTATTGAATTGAATGTTCAAGAATGGACTTATATAATAGTTGGTCTTACATTTTCATTATACATAGGGATTGCAATATGGTCTAGAGTTCAGACAACTAAGGAATTTTATGTTGCGGGAGCCGGAGTAAGTCCTTTGGCAAATGGAATGGCAACTGCTGCAGACTGGATGAGTGCAGCATCATTTATATCTATGGCTGGAATTATTGCATTTTCTGGTTATGATGGAGCGGTATATTTAATGGGTTGGACGGGGGGATATGTCCTTTTAGCATTATTATTAGCTCCGTATTTAAGAAAATTCGGAAAATTTACAGTCCCTGATTTTATTGGAGATAGATATTATTCAAATACAGCGAGAGTTGTTGCTGTAATATGTGCATTATTAGTGTCATTTACTTATGTAGCTGGACAAATGAGGGGTGTTGGTATTGTTTTTTCAAGATTTTTGGAAGTTGAGATTAATACTGGAGTTTTTATAGGAATGATAATTGTATTGTTTTATGCTGTCCTAGGAGGTATGAAAGGTATTACTTACACTCAAGTTGCTCAATACTGTGTTTTGATTTTTGCCTTTATGGTCCCAGCAATTTTTATTTCTATTCAGATGACAGGAAACCCTATTCCACAGCTTGGATTTGGATCTGAAGCTGTTGATGGAGGATATCTTTTGGATAAATTAGATGGTTTAAACGAACAGCTTGGTTTTAATCAATATACTGAGAACACTAAGCCTTTAATTGATGTTTTCGCTATTACATTTGCTTTAATGGTAGGTACAGCTGGCCTTCCTCATGTAATAATTAGGTTTTTCACTGTAAAAAAGGTTTCTGATGCTAGAAAATCTGCTGGAATAGCATTACTTCTTATAGCTATTTTATACACTACTGCTCCAGCAGTAGCTGTATTTGCAAGAACAAATATGATAGAAACTGTTTCTAATGCTGAATACTCAGAAGTTCCAGGATGGTTTAAAAATTGGGAGAATACAGGTTTAATTAGATTTGATGATAAAAACAATGATGGGAGAATCCAATATTTAGCTGATCCATTATCAAATGAGTTAGTGGTTGATAGAGATATAATGGTTTTGGCAAATCCAGAGATTGCTGATTTACCCAATTGGGTTATAGCGCTTGTTGCAGCAGGTGGATTAGCAGCAGCATTGTCAACTGCAGCAGGATTATTATTAGTGATTTCATCTTCTATATCTCATGATCTTTTAAAAAGAGTTTTTTTACCCTCAATAACTGAAAAACAGGAATTAATAGCAGCAAGATTATCAGCTTTTGCAGCTGTATGTGTTGCAGGTTATTTTGGAATTAATCCACCTGGATTTGTTGCAGCTGTAGTTGCTTTAGCTTTTGGGCTTGCTGCAGCATCATTCTTTCCAGCAATTATAATGGGTATTTTTTATAAAAAAATGAACAAAGAAGGCGCAATATCAGGGATGATAGCTGGAACTGTTTTAATGCTATATTATATGATTAAATACAAGTTAGGATGGTTTGATAATGAGCTGCCTAGCTCAGATGAATGGTGGTTTAATATATCACCAGAAGGATTTGGAACTATAGCAATGATTGTTAATTTTATTGTATCGATAGTTGTTTTAAAATTCACTTCAGAACCTCCTGATGAGATAAAAAAGATTGTTGAGGACATAAGGATTCCATCAGAATAAAATATTATGAATAAATATAATATATCATCAAGAAATGAGTATGATTCAATATATCTTGAATCAATTAATAATCCTGAAGAATTTTGGTCAGAAATTGCTTCTGATAATTTTATTTGGAAAAAGAAATGGGATAAAGTTTTAGATTGGGATTTCAAAAAGGCTAAGGTTTCTTGGTTTAAAGGAGCTCAGCTAAATATTACTGAAAACTGTATAGATAGACATCTAAAAGAAAATTCAGAAAAAACTGCTATTATATTTGAACCAAATAATCCAAAAGAAAATTCACAGAGCATTTCATATAAATCTCTATATGAAAGGGTTTGTAAAATGTCAAATGTTCTTAAAGATAAAGGTGTAAAGAAAGGGGATAGGGTTTGTATTTATTTACCAATGATTCCGGAGCTTGCAATTTCTGTCTTAGCCTGTGCTAGAATTGGAGCTGTACATTCAGTAGTATTTGCTGGTTTTTCTTCAAATGCTCTTGCTACAAGGATAAACGATTGTGAATCAAAAATTGTAATTACATCAGATGGTTCTTATAGAGGTGAAAAAAAAATTGATTTAAAAGGTATTGTTGATGAAGCTTTATTAGAATGTAATATAGTTGATACTGTTTTAATTGTAAATAGAATTAATTCTAAAATTAATCTTGTTGAAAATAGAGATTTTATCTTAGAACCATTATTAGAGAATGCAAGTAATTATTGTGAAGCTGAGACAATGGATGCAGAAGATCCATTATTTATATTATACACTTCTGGATCTACAGGAAAACCAAAAGGAATGGTTCATTCTTGTGCTGGATATATGGTTTATACCTCTTATACTTTTAAAAATGTATTTCAATACAAAAAAAATGATATTTATTGGTGTACCGCTGATATAGGATGGATAACAGGTCATAGTTATATATTATATGGTCCATTAGCAAACTGTGCTACAACTGTAATGTTTGAAGGCGTCCCAAGTTATCCTGATTTTGGAAGATTCTGGGATATAGTAAAGAAACACAATGTTAATCAATTTTATACTGCACCTACAGCAATTAGAGCACTTGCTAAGCAAGGAGTAAAGTATATTGAAGGTAAAGATATTTCATCTTTGAAGGTTTTAGGGACTGTGGGAGAACCTATCAATGAGGAAGCTTGGAATTGGTATGATAAAAAGATAGGTAAAGGCAGGTGTCCTATTGTAGATACTTGGTGGCAAACAGAAACAGGAGGTATTCTAATTACTTCAATTCCTGGTATTATCGATTCAAAACCAACCTTTGCTACATTTCCATTTATTGGTATTCAACCAGTTTTAATGGATGAAGAATCTAATGAGATATCAGATCATGATGTTGTTGGAAGATTGTGCATAAAATTTCCTTGGCCATCAATAGCTAGGACAATTTGGGGTGATCATGACAGATATATAAAAACCTATTTCTCAGCTTTTAAAAACATGTATTTTACAGGTGATGGAGCATATAGAGATTCCTATGGTAATTTTAGAATAACTGGAAGAGTAGATGATGTAATAATTGTTTCAGGTCACAATTTAGGAACTGCTCCAATAGAAGATGTTATTAATGAACATAAAAATGTTGCAGAATCTGCAATTGTTGGTTTTCCGCATGAAATTAAAGGAAATGCACTTTATGGATTTGTTACTTTAAAGAATTCTTTATGTAATTTAGAAAATACTAAAAATGAAATAAATAAATTAATTTCAGATAAGATTGGGCCTATTGCCAAACTTGATAAAATTCAATTTACTGATGCTTTACCAAAAACTAGATCTGGTAAAATCATGAGAAGAATATTAAGAAAAATAGCCGAAAATAACTTTAATGATTTAGGGGATATAAGTACACTTCTTAATCCTGAAACGGTTCAAAGTATTATTGATAATCATGTTAAATAAAACCATCAATTTCTTTCAAAACACAGTTATAATAATTTTTGTTAGAGCCTATAAAATATTTATCACTATTATTAATTAACTTACTCATATTATCAAACGATATAAATTTAATTTTTTCAACTTCATTATTTTTAAATTCTAAATCAATTAGATTAGTAGATGTTTTATATAGGTAGGTGTGGTGAAATTCTCTATCAATAATATTGTCATAAAACTCTTCATTAAAAAACACACCTATTTTTTTTAATTTATTTTTTATAATAGTTACACCAGTTTCTTCTTTAGATTCCCTAATAACAGCATCA
>JAZABS010000017.1:0-12480 GCA_036136835.1 Bacteroidota bacterium | reverse complement strand
CCTCCAAACTGTTCATCATGAATTTCACCAACATGTGTACATATAGTATTAATTCCTTTTATCTTATCTTCCATTATAACTGATCTAAATTAAATTTACGATTATTTTTTAAATATTTTGAATACTTAGGATAGGCTAAAATTGCTAAAATTAATACTATTGACAATGTTATTCCAGAATATAAAAAACTAATTTGTTGGTCATCTTTAGCGTATGAATGTAAGCCTGCCAAATAGAAATTAACACCAAAATATGTCATAAGAATTGTTGCATAAGAAATGATTGAAGCAATTACAAAAGTAAATTGACTTTTTAAAGCAGGTATTAGCCTCATATGGAGTACAAATGCATATATCATAATACTAATTAGCGCCCATGTTTCTTTTGGATCCCATCCCCAGTATCTACCCCAACTTTCATTTGCCCACATACCTCCTAGAAAATTTCCAATCGTCAACATAACTAGTCCAATTGTAAGAGACATCTCATTTATTAGAATTAATTCTCTAATGTTTAATGCCATAATTTCTTTGTTTTTATTGTTGACCAATAAAATTAAAATTAATGTAACCAGACCAAGAATCATACTTAAAGTAAAAGGACCATAACTTCCAACAATAATTGATACATGTATCATTAACCAATAACTATCAAGAACAGGAACTAAATTAGCAATTGCTGGATCCATCCAACTCCAATGAGCTACCATAAGAATCATTGATGAAACAAAAGCGGTTGAAGCAATTGTTAAATCACTTTTCCTGCCAAAATAAATACCAAAAAGCATTGTTACCCAAGCTATGTATATCATAGTCTCATATCCATCACTCCATGGAGCATGTCCAGATATATACCATCTCCATAAAAGTCCAGCAGCATGCAAAATGAATAGCAAATAAATTGAGTATTTGAATATGCTTATGAGAATATTAACAGTGTTATTGTTTTTAAAAATTTGGAAAATCAAAACAATAAATAATAAAAACCCAGCATATAGATACCAGCTAAAAAGACTTCTGAAAATATCATATTTATTATATAAAACTTCTGAATTAATTTTATTAATTGACAGCATTACATCTGATCCATATCTATTTTGAGTTTCAAAAATTGCATTTAAAATTTTATCTGATTCATTAAAATCTTTTGTTCTTTTCCCTTCATTTAAAAAATACAGATAGGTCTTAAATCCTGTATTTATAAAATTGGAATATAAAGTATCTCTAATAAAATTAGCCTTAGTTCTATTTTCACTTGGAGAAATCCATCTACTATTTTCGTCATCAATAACTGGGAAAATTCGTAAAGAACTTCCTTCTAAAGCATTATAAAGCAGATTTACTCTTTGATCTATTTCTTTAAATTCCTTTTGAAAAGCATTAGGAACTGTTGATCTATATGCTTCTTCAAGATATGGAGCTAGTTTATATTCACCCCTTTCAGTAAAAAAGTCAACAAGGGCAATATGCTTATCTTCTTTGCTTACCCCAATTATGTTCCTAATTGAATCCCCTTTTTTCTTCTTTAAATAAATTATCGGTACGTTATACCAAAGCAGGGGACTTTCATGCATAGATAATAATGCCTGGTTAGCATCAAGATTTTTATAAGTATCACTTTTACTTAATTTTCTTAATAGTTCAGACGCATAAGTATTAATTGGCATCATTCTACCTCCAAGATCCTGAATAACTATCTTCCCAAATTTTTCAGCTTCAATTTTAGGAACCTGATTAGCATATAAAATAGAGTCTATTTTATTAATGTCAGCTTGATTATTTTTTGCATTATGAGGATTAGCCTCTTGAGCGTTTACTGAAAATGAAAAAATAAAAAATACTATTGAAATAAGATTGGATTTTTTGATTTTCAATCTTTGGATTTGATTTTTTAAATAGCTAAATCTAGTAAAGCCAGAAAATAAAATTGAAAATAAGCCAATATACAGAAGTATATAACCCAAATAGGTTATAGCCGTACCCCAGAAATCATTATTTACAGATAGAACAGTTCCTTTTTCATCGGGATCAAAAGAAGCTTGAAAAAATCTATATCCTTTGTAGTTTAATATATTATTCATGAAAATTCTATAATCGAAACTTTCATCCCCAATAACTGTAACTTCACTTGCAAATGCGGAATAACTTTTTTCTGTTCCTGGATATTTGTCAGCAATAAAATCATTAAGTTTTATACTAAAAGGCAATTCATAAACTTTAGATCCATACTTAAATAAAAAATCTAGTCCCCCAATTTCAACTTTCTTAAATTGATTATTTGTTCCCATACCTCCAAGGACCTTAACTAACTTTGTTTCATTTGGAGTTGAAATATTAAGAGCTATTGCATCCTGATCAGACTTAAGAATATCTGACTTTTTTACAACATCAAAAAAACCTTTAACTACTGGTTTAGGGAAAACCACCGATTGGTTATTTATAATATATCTTGATCTTAGTCTAAGCGGTTCTTTTTGATTTTTATTTAATTTTCCAGACTCCATAGTAGCCATCACCATATAATCAGCTTCATATGGAGATTCAATAAAAATCCCAGAATCATCAAAAGATATATTTATTGCTCCTTCAACATAATTATTTAATGTATAGAGGGTATTATGAAGGCTTTGAACAGTTCCTTCTTTTAAGAAATGATTATGAGGCATCCCTCCAGTAGATTCAACAATTTTTAGATAATTTTCTCCATTTTCATCAAAGACAACATCCTCCTCTGCACCTTTTATAAAATCAGTTAGTTCTATAGATATAGGTGTTTTATTATACTCAGTATTTAATTTAAATTTATTGTTTAATCTAGGTGAGAAATCAACAGCCTTTTCTTCAAATTTTCTCATTAACTGACCATCTACTTCATAGTCACCATCTATATAAACTGTTACATAGGTTTTTTGTGAAATAAAAGTATTTTCTACACTACCCTCTCTAATACTCATCACACCTTCATATCCTATATATCTTGTTATGAAAGCTCCCATCAAAATAAATATCCATGAAAGATGTAAGACTAGTGTAGCCCACTTTTTCTTTGAAAGTAATCTATATCTGAATATGTTTCCAATAAAGTTTATAACAAAAAGAAGCATAATACATTCAAACCACCAAGTATTGTATATAATGGTTCTAGAATAAGGTGTTGGAGAAGTTTCTTGTCCAGCATCTAAAAATGTACCAATTGCCATCGATACAGCAAAAACTATAAACAACATCCCTGTTAACCTGTTTGAAAATAATATGTTTGATATTTTTTTTAACATTAATTAGAAACGAAATATTTTTGAAGCAACAAATTTAATATCATTTTCAATTAATTTTGTACTTTTTGCTTATTATTAATCAATTATGATAAAAATTATTTTACTTGGTGCTGGAAATGTTGGAAATCATCTATATAAAGCCTTCAGTAAATCTAGTGAAATTGATCTGATTCAATGGTATTGCAGAGATTCAAATTCAATCTCATTTAATAATCCAAATACTGAAATAATAAATGAATTATCTGAATTAAAAGATGCAGATGTTTATATAATTTCCATAAGTGACTCATATATTGGCGAAATATCAAAACAAATTAAAATCTCTGGCAAACTTGTTGTTCACACATCGGGGAGTGTAGATTATACTGAGATTGATGATAAGAATAAAAGAGGTGTTTTTTATCCCTTGCAAACATTCTCAAAAAATAAAAAACTCGATATAACTAAAGTGCCTATTTGTATTGAGTCTGAAGAAAATCAAGATCTAATTTTATTAGAAGAAATATCAAAAAACATAGGATGTGAATCATATAAAATAAATTTTAATCAGAGAAAAACAATACATCTAGCAGCAATTTTCTCAAATAATTTTGTAAATCATATGTTTACAATTGCCAAAGATTTATTAGATGCTGAAGATTTAAATTTTAATATTTTAAAACCACTTATTGACGAGACCGTTAATAAAATTCATAAATTAGATCCTGAAAGTGCACAAACTGGCCCAGCAATAAGGAATAATAATGAAATTATACTTAATCATATAAAAGCATTAAAGAAAGATGATCAAAAAAAATTATATGAATTAATGACTAAACTAATTCAAGAAAAACATGGAGAATAACTATAAAGAAGATTTAAAGAATATTTCAACTTTTATTTTTGATGTTGATGGAGTTCTAACTGATGGATCTCTTTTAATTGATTCTGAGGGGAATATGCTTCGAAAAATGAATGTCAAAGATGGTTATGCATTAAAAGCTGCAATTGATAGTGGATATAACATATGTATAATTTCTGGAGGGACCAATGAGAGTGTTAAAAAAAGATTTGAAGACTTAGGAATAAAGGAGATCCATTTAGGATCACATAATAAAATCGAGCAACTAAATTCATTTATAGATAAATATAATTTAGACAAAAAAAATATACTTTTTATGGGAGATGACATCCCTGATATACCAATACTAAAAACAGTAGGTCTTCCCTGCTGTCCACAAGATGCTATACCAGAAGTAAAAAACATATGTTCATATGTTTCTCATAAAAATGGAGGAATGGGTGCAGTAAGAGATGTTATCGAACAAGTAATGAAAATTCAAAATAATTGGGCAAAATGAAAAAATATATTTTCTTATTCATTACACTTTTCTGTTTAAGTGTAAGTTCTCAAAGTGTAATTGGTGCTTGGGAAAGAAGCTATCTATCAGAAGAAGGTGAAAAACTTACGAGTGTGGTAATATTTTCGGAAGGATATCAAGTAATTAGCATCTTCAAATCAGATTCTGGAGAATTTGTGTATAGTAATGGTGGTACATGGTCATTAAATGGAGATATAATGACAGAGAAAGTAGAGTTTGATACTGGTAACCCAGAAAGAGTTGGTAGCGAAGTTTCATTTAAGGTTATTGTAGATGAGAGAACACTAAGCTTACCAGAAAATGATAGAAAATGGAATAGAATTGATGATGGAAATCCTGGTGAATTACAAGGTGCATGGCTAATGGCTGGAAGAGTAAGAGATGGAAAAAAACGACTTAGAGACACCAGTGGTCCTAGAAAAACAATGAAACTTTTATCAGGAACAAGATTTCAGTGGATTGCATACAATATTGAGACAAAAATGTTTATGGGTACAGGAGGTGGAACCTATACGACAATTGATGGTAAATACACTGAAAATATTGAATTCTTCTCAAGAGATAATTCTAAAGCTGGCTTAAGCTTAGAATTTAATTACCTAATTGAAGATGATGAATGGAATCATTCTGGCTTTAGCAGTAAAGGAGATCCCTTACATGAAATTTGGGTAATAAGAAAATAAAATGATAAAATTTAAGTGGAATAAACTTTACACTCTGATAATTCTTGTCAATCTAATATACTTCATTGTTTTTTTCTTAATTACATTATACTATTAGATAATGCATACAATTGATTGGATAATTTTAGTTTCTACTCTTTTATTAATTGTGATTTATGGCACGATAAAAACAAGAGGTGCCAAATCATCTGAAGATTATATAAAGGCAGGAAATCAAGCCAAATGGTGGACTATCGGACTTTCAGTTATGGCAACACAAGCCAGTGCTATTACCTTTCTTTCTACACCTGGCCAGGCATTTCATGATGGTATTGGATTTGTACAATTTTATTTTGGAATTCCCTTAGCTATTATTATAGTTTGCATGGTTTTTATACCTATGTATCATAAGTTAAAGGTTTATACTGCATATGAATATCTTGAAAGTAGATTTGATTTAAAAACAAGAACATTAACAGCTCTCTTGTTTTTAATACAAAGAAGCTTATCGGCAGGAATTACAATTTTTGCACCAGCGATAATTCTTTCATCTGTTCTAGGTTGGGACCTTACAATGTTAAATATAATAATAGGTCTTTTAGTAATTATATATACTGTTTCTGGAGGTACAAAAGCTGTTAATTATACTCAAAAGTATCAGATGGGAATAATTTTTACAGGATTAATAATTAGCCTATTTGTAATTATCAGTCTACTGCCAGACAATGTTAATTTTAAAAGTGCTATTGATATTGCAGGTATCAATTCTAAACTTGAAGTGTTGGACTTCTCTTTCGATTTAGAAAATAGATATACTATTTGGAGTGGATTATTAGGTGGAACCTTTTTAATGATGTCATATTTTGGAACAGATCAAAGTCAAGTTCAAAGATATCTTTCTGGAAAATCATTAAAAGAAATGCAATTAGGGATGATTTTTAATGGAATATTAAAAATTCCAATGCAGTTTTTTATTCTATTTATTGGAGTAATGGTTTTTGTCTTTTATCAATTTAACTCCTCTCCAATAAACTTCAATCCACAGTCTGTGGAAGTTGTTAGTAATTCAAGCTATGAAAAGGAATATAATTCTCTTGAAAAACAGCTGAATATTATATTTGATGAAAAACAAAATCAAATAAATAATTATTTGTCAGGCAATTATGATGCTAAATACGGACTGTCAGAATTAGAGTTGAAAGAAAAAGAACTAAGGAAAAACGCTAAAAGTCTGATAACCCTAGCTTCAAAAGAGAAAAATATTAGGGTTGAAACCAATGATAAAGACTATGTTTTTATAACTTTTATTTTAAATAACCTACCAAAAGGATTAATAGGATTGTTATTAGCTGTTATTTTAAGTGCTGCAATGTCATCCACTTCGAGTGAAATAAATGCTCTAGCAACCACCACTGCAATTGATATTTATAAAAGAAATAAGAAAAATGTTACAGATCAGGAAGTTCTAAAATATACTAAGATTTTTACATTTTTTTGGGGAATAATTGCTATAGTAATAGCATCTATAGCCTATCTAGCAGATAATTTAATTCAATTAGTGAATATAATTGGATCCATCTTCTATGGGAATGTGTTAGGAATATTCCTAATAGCATTCTTTTTAAAATTCATTAAATCAAATGCTATATTTATTGGAGCAATAATTACTCAAATAATAATCATTTACGGATGGTATAACGATTGGATGCCATTCCTATGGCTTAATTTGTTTGGATGCTTCGTTGTAATTGCTATTTCTAGTGCTTTACAGTTATTCCAAAAAAACTAATTACTCCATTCCTTTATTGAATCCTTATTCATCTTAATATAATCTTGATTATTTGCAGCTTTTGCTGCTTCTAATGATTTTTTAGCTATTCTAATTGCGCCTTTTAAATCACCATTTGCCGCATATATTAATGATTGTTGTCTTAATTGCCAAAATTGTGGGTTTTCAGACATTTCCATAGCCTTATCCATCCACTTAACAGCCATACTTAGATTAACATTTTCTTGCATATAATATACAGCAGCAGCATAATAATCAGAAGATGTAGGATCTTCACTCATTACTTTCTGGATATTTTTTTCAACAACATCTCTAGTTGGAACATTGATTGTAACTGGAACGTATACATCATCCCACATCATAGACATAACTGCATAATTATTATTTAATGCATCAAAGGAAATTGTGAAGGTTTCAATTGAAATTGGATCTGGATGTTTTTTTATTTCCACCATAGTGCTTAAAACAACATTCTTATCATCCCAATCTCTTGGAACTCCCCTAACTGAAGTATCATCATATAAAATGAATTCCCATTGTGGCTCATTTGGAACAGTAAAAACAGAATATTTACCAGCTTCTACCATCTGACCATTAATTTCAACATTAGTAGAAAAACTAATTTTAGTACTTGCATTTGCACCTGTTCTCCAAATTCTATTATAAGGGACAAGATTTCCAAAAATTTCTCTTCCTCTCATAGAAGGCCTAGAATACTCAACTTCAATTTCTGTTAAACCAACAATTTGCTCAATTTGAGCTAATGGGCTTGGCTGAGGAGTATTTATTTGAGAAAATGAAAAAGAAAATATTAGTAAGGTAAAGATTATTAAATATTTTTTCATGATTCTTATTTTATTATAAATTATTAATATTTTTATTGTAGAAAACAAAAATAGACAAAATTTAATATTATGAAAAAGTATATCGTTGAAGGAATAGGAACTTATTTCCTAGTTCTAATTATTGGTTTGACTGGAAATCCTATTGCAATAGGTATAGGGCTTAGTATTTTAGTATATATGGGAGGTCATATTTCAGGAGCTCATTACAATCCTGCTGTCAGCTTAGCAATGATTATAAGAGGAGAAATTTCCGTTGGTGAATGTTTAAAATATGTATTATCTCAATGTATTGGAGCCGTAGCTGCTGCATATTCAATAATATTACTGGGGGCTGATGCATTAGCTGTTGTTTCTAAAACAGATAGTATGACAAGCTTCTTTTTAGCAGAAATAATATTTACATTTTTACTTGTTTTTGTAATTCTTAATGTTGCTACTCATCCTGACACAAAAAACAATCAATACTATGGATTAGCCATTGGATTAACTGTTGCTGCTGGAGCATTTTCAGTTGGTGAAATATCTGGAGGAGTTTTTAATCCAGCTGTAAGCTTTGGACCATCAGTCTTAAGTATAATTGATCCTGATATAGAGTTTGCAAATATTGTTTCACATAATTTTTTCATTTATTATTTGGGTGCTACAGTAATTGGATCAGTTATAGCTAGTTTATTATTTAATTTTCTTCTAAAAAAATAGATGATTCATTATAGTGAAGAAGACATTGAAGAACTTGACAAAGTATATAGAATAAATCTTATTAATAGTTGTTCAGGTTACAAATCAGCAAATCTTATTGGAACAAAATCTAAATCTGGAATTTCTAATGTGGCTGTATTTAGTTCTATCGTACATTTAGGATCTAGCCCTCCTTTATTAGGATTCTTTTTAAGGCCAACAGAGATTTTTCCAAGAAATACTTACACAAATATTAAAGAAACTCAAACCTATACTATAAATTCAATTTATAAAAAAATAATTGATGATGCTCACCACACATCAGCTAAGTATGATAAAAATATATCTGAGTTTAGTGTTACTAATTTAAAAGAAGAATATATTAATAATATATATCCCCCATTTGTAGAAGATTCTCCAATTAAAATAGAGATGAAATTTCTAGAAGAAATAAAAATTAAACAGAATAAATGTAAATTAATTGTTGGGAAAATTGTTAGTTTGCATATTGATAAAAAATTACTTGAAAAAGATGGGTTTTTAAGTTTAAACAAAGGTGAAATTCCTACAATAGGTGGATGTGATGGGTATTATATACCTAAAGATTATGTAAGAAAGGAATACCAAAAACCAAACAAAAAATGAATATTTTAAAACTTTTGTTAATTTCCATAAATATAATTCTATTAAATATGAATGATTTAAAATCTATATATGAAATTAAGATCAATGACATATGGGGTGATGCTATTGAACTAAATGACTTTAAAGGAAAATATATACTATTTGTAAATGTAGCATCAGAATGTGGATTTACAGGACAATATAAGGATCTACAGAAACTTCATGAAGAATATGGATCTAAGCTTGTTGTCATTGGAGTTCCCTGCAATCAATTTGGAGGTCAAGAACCTGGTGAATCACATGAAATAACTGCATTTTGTACAGAAAAATATAGTGTTACTTTTTTAATGACTGAAAAAATAGAAGTTAAAGGCAGTAATCAACATCCTCTTTATAAATGGTTGACTGATAAAAACAGTAATGGAATCAAAAACTCAACTGTTAGATGGAATTTTCAAAAATATTTAGTCGATCCATCAGGAAATCTAATTGATTATTGGTATTCAATAACACAACCCTTAAGTCAAAAAATCATCAAACATATTCAATGAAGATTTATAGATTTGTAAGAAATCAAAAAATTCCTATTGATAAAAATGAAGCTTGGAAATTCTTGAGTGACCCAAACAATCTAAAAACTATTACACCAGATTATATGGGTTTTGATATTATTGAAAAAGAGAATACAAAAATGTATTCTGGTCAAATAATAAAATATATTGTAACTCCTATTTTTGGAATCAAAATGAATTGGGTGACTGAAATCACACATGTAAAAGATTTTGAATACTTTGTCGATGAACAGAGATTTGGTCCATACAAATTTTGGCATCACAAACATCTTATAAAAGAAATAAAAGATGGTGTAGAAATGATAGATATTCTAGATTATGCTTTACCTTTTGGATTTGCTGGAAGATTTTTTCATCCAATAATAATAAAACCAAAATTGAATGAAATATTTAATTATAGAAGAAATAAGCTTATTGAAATATTTGGCAACTTTTAATTACCTTTAATAGTCTAATACAAAACTACAATGAAAAAAGCTTGTCTATTATTACTATCGTTATTATTAACAACAAATCTTGTTTTATCACAAAAAAAACTTAATAAATTAAAATCTGAAATTGTTAATTCTGTAGAAAACCATTCTGAAAATCTAATTAATATAAGTGATCAGATTTGGGAATTAGCTGAAACTGCATTTAATGAGCATAAATCCTCAAAAATTTTATCTGATTATGCAGAAGAAAATGGTTTTACAGTTGAAAAAGGTGTTGCTGGAATGCCAACTGCATTTGTCGCTACATATGGACAAGGCAAACCTGTTATCGGAGTTTTAGGTGAGTTTGATGCTTTACCTGGTTTATCTCAAAAAACTGAACCTGTTAAATCTCCTGTAACTGAGGGGTTCTCCGGTCATGGTTGTGGCCATAATATGTTTGGTGCTGGTAGTCTTGGCGCAGCAATTGCTATAAAAGAAATGATTGAACAAGGAAAGATAAGTGGGACTGTTAAATTTTTTGGCACTCCAGCAGAAGAAAAATTCTTTGGAAAAATATGGATGGTAGAAGCTGGATTATGGGATGATGTAGATGTTAATATAAGCTGGCATCCCGGAGCTAATACTGAAGCTGATGTTCAAACATCACTTGCCTTAATAGATTTTAAAGTTGAATTCTTTGGTCAGGCTGCACATGCTTCTGCAGACCCATGGAATGGAAGAAGTGCCTCAGATGCCCTTGAATTATATACAACTGGAATTAATTATTACAGAGAGCATGTTAAACCAACTGTAAGAATACACTACCATATACAAGATGGTGGCCAGGTAGTAAATGTAGTTCCTGATTATTCAAAAATTTGGGTAAGAGCAAGAGATACTAAAAGATCTGGAATGATGCCTGTATATGATCGTCTTGTTGAAATGGCTGAAGGTGCAGCAATTTTAGCAGATGTAGACTATGAAGTTTCTTTAATTTCAGGAATATATGAAGTATTAGTAAATAGAACTGGAGGTCAAGTAATGCAAGACAACCTAGAACTTTTAGGGCCAATTAAGTATACTGATGATGAAATTGCATTTGCAAAAACAATTCAAGAATCTACTAATAAACCAACCCTAGGTATTGATTCTGATATTAAACCTTTAAGAAAAACATTAGATCATCCTGGTGGAGGATCAACTGATGTAGGTGATGTAAGCTGGAATGTACCAAATATAAACCTAAGTGTAACGACAGCTCCAATTGATACTCCTTGGCACTCATGGGCAGTAGTTGCATGCGGAGGGATGAGCATAGGGCATAAAGGAATGATATATTCAGCAAAAGCTATGGCTATGACTATGTCAGATTTATATAAAAACCCTAAACTTGTTAATGAAATAAAAGAAGAATATCAAGAAAGAAAAGGTGATGAAAAATATGAAGCTATGATTGATGGTCCAGCACCAATAAATGACAACTAAATTCTTTTTATTTTAGCTCCAATTGATCTTAGTCTTTGATCAATATTTTCATAACCCCTATCAATTTGCTCTATATTATTGATAATTGATGTTCCTTTTGCTGAAAGAGCAGCTATAAGAAGTGATATTCCTGCTCTTATATCAGGTGAGCTCATTGAAGTTGCTTTTAACTGAGATTTAAAATCATGTCCAATAACTGTAGCTCTATGAGGATCACATAAAATTATTTTAGCTCCCATATCAATCAGCTTATCTACAAAGAAAAGCCTGCTTTCAAACATTTTTTGATGGATTAAAACACTACCTCTAGCTTGGGTAGCAACAACAAGAATAATACTCAATAAATCAGGGCTAAAACCAGGCCATGGAGCATCTGAAATTGTTAATATAGAACCGTCAATATAATTTTTAATCTCATAACCATCATTATGCTTTGGAATTAACATATCATCTCCTTTTTTTAGTAATTCTATACCTAAAGAATTAAATACATTAGGAATCTGACCTAAATTTTCCCAACTAACATTTTTAATTAAAATTTCACTATTTGTCATAGCAGCTAATCCTATCCAACTTCCAATTTCAATCATATCAGGCAAAACTGTATGTTCTGTTCCATTTAATTTATTAACTCCAGTAATAGTTAATAAGTTTGAGCCCAATCCATCTATTTTAGCTCCCATATTAATTAGCATTTTGCACAACTGTTGAATATATGGCTCACATGCTGCATTATATATAGTAGTTTTTCCCTCTGCCAGTACTGCTGCCATT
>JAZABS010000016.1:0-3634 GCA_036136835.1 Bacteroidota bacterium | reverse complement strand
TTCCTTTAACCATAATTTATTAATATTACACTAATAAAAGTACCAAATTAATAATCAAAAATGAATAGTAATAAAATTCTAGAATTTAAATTATGAATAAAGCATCCAAATTTGCATTTTTTGCTGGCGGTTGTTTTTGGTGTACTGAAGCAATTTATCTAAGAATTAAGGGGGTTTTAAAGGTTAATCCAGGTTATTGTGGAGGATATGTGGTTAATCCAACATATCAACAAGTATGTTCTGGGAATACTGGTCATGCCGAAACCGTAAAAATTGAATATGATTCTGAAATGATTGATTACTCAACTCTAGTTGAAGTTTTTTTTAATACTCATGATCCTACCACACTGAACAGACAAGGAAATGATGTTGGAACACATTATAGGTCTGCAGTATTTTGTTTGGATACTTCTGAAAAGCAAATAGTAATGGATTATATAAAAGAATTAGAAAAATCTGAAGACATAAATAATAAGATAGTTACTGAGGTTAAAATGTTAGAAGCTTTTTATGAATCAGAAGATTATCATAAAAACTATTATAATATGAATAAAAACGAACCTTATTGTTCAATTGTTATTAGTCCTAAAGTTATAAAGTTTATGGAGAAGTATAATAAAATATTAAAATAGCTATTTAAGGTTTTTAAGTCCTATTTTCCTTAACATCTTCTTTTCAAATTCCCAGAAAAATTTAAATTCAAAAAATATAGCTGCAACAATTAGTAATATTGGTTGATATACCAATGTTATAATTATAATTTCTAACGGCCAAAAAAGAAACCAATCAAGGTTGTCATAACTCAAACCTAAAAACTCTTTTAAAGGAGAAGTAATTAGTGCTGAAGTTGAGCCAGTAATTGCAAAAACTATAAAAATTTTAGCAATTTGAAAATTAGAAGAAATACCCCATCTTTTTTTTAATTTTTCAAACATCTTTTAAAAATTTAATTATTTGATCTGCGAGCTCTATGCCTATCCTATCTTGTGCTTCTGTTGTGGCTGCTCCAATGTGAGGAGTTAAAGAAATTTTTGGATTCATAAGTATTTTAATTTCTGGATTGGGCTCATTTTCAAATGTGTCTAAAGCTGCAAAGGATACCACTCCATTCTCAAGATATTTACTTAGTGATACTTCATCAATTACACCACCTCTAGCAGCATTTATTATACCAACTCCCTTTTTCATAACTTTAAACTCATCATCTGAAATTAGATATTCTTTTTGAGCAGGTACATGAAAAGTTATAAAATCTGAATTGGCTATCACATAACTGAAATCATCTATTTTTATGTTAAATTTTTTAGTTGATTGATCAAAAAAAGACAATTCTATAGATGTTTCTTTTAGATTTAAATCATAAACTGAAATTTTCATACCTATGCCTAATGCAATTTTTGCTACTTCTTGACCTATTCTTCCAAATCCAATGATACCTAATGTTTTTCCTCTTAGTTCAGCTCCTTTTGCAAAAGATTTTTTCAATTCTTTAAACTTGCTGTCACCATCAAGAGGCATATTCCTGTTAGATAAGTGTAAATATCTAACACATCCATATAGATGAGCAAAAACAAGCTCAGCAACTGATAGAGAAGATGCAGCTGGTGTATTAACTACATTTATTCCTTTTTCTCTAGCATATTCTACATCTATATTATCCATTCCAACGCCTCCTCTTCCGATTAGTTTAATAGATTGACAATTATCAATTAAATCTTTTCTTACTTTAGTCGCACTTCTAACAAGAATAACATCAATGTTATTATTATTGATATAATCTATTAAAAGATCTTGAGCAACATGATCTGTTATTACTTCAAAACCTTTTGATTCTAATCTTTCTATTCCGCTATTTGATATTCCATCATTCGCTAAAACTTTCATACTATATTTTATTTTCTAATTCACTCATTACTTCAACTAATAATTTTACACTGTCAATAGGCATAGCATTATACATGGATGCCCTATATCCTCCTATACTTCTATGGCCATTAATTCCGACTATTCCTGCCTCATTAAGCATAACTTCAAAAGTTTCCTTAAAGTTATCATTAACTAGGTTAAATGTTGCATTCATCATTGATCGATCCTCTTCCTTTGCATGACCCTTAAAAAGTGGGTTAATATCAATTTCAGAGTATAAGATTTTTGCTTTCACTTTATTTACTTCTTCAATTTTTTTAATTCCACCATTATTTTTTAACCATCGCATGTTTAATAGTGAAACATATACTGAAAAAACTGGAGGAGTATTAAATACACTGCTTTTATCCATATGAATTTTATAATCCATCATTGAAGGAATTTCTCTTGACACATCTCCTAAAACACTATTTTTTATCATAACAAGAGTCGCACCAGCTGGTCCCAAATTCTTTTGTGCTCCTGCGTAGATCAAATCAAATTTTGAAAAATTTAATTCTCTTGAAAAGATATCGCTACTCATATCGCAAATCACAGGAATAGGGGAGTCTTTAAATTCTTTTATTTGAGTACCATATATTGTATTATTTGATGTGCAATGAAAATAGTCAAATTCTTGATTTATAGTATAGTCTTTTGGTATATGATCATATTTACTTTTTTCTGAGGAGGCAATTATAGAGACTTCTCCAAATAGTTTAGCTTCTTTTATTGCTTTTTTGCTCCATGAACCAGTATCTAAATATGCTGCTTTGTTTGATAGTAAATTGTATGCTACCATTAAGAATTGCATACTTGCCCCACCTTGAAGAAATAGTACGGTGTAATCTTTGCCATTAAGTCCAGTCAATTCTAATGCTAAACTTCTAGCTTCCTCCATAATGTCAATAAAAGTTTTGCTTCTATGAGATATTTCTAAAAGCGATAATCCACTTCCATTAATATCTAAAATTGCTTCACCAGCTTGAATTATAACTTCTTTAGGTAAAATCGAAGGTCCTGCACAAAAGTTATGTTTCTTCATCAAGGATCTAAATTAAGGTGCAAATTTCGTCAATATATATTACATCTTATTTAGGAAATGAGTAAATCTTTTTAACTATTTTGTTAACAAGAAGTTTATTGTATCAACATTGTCAGCATAATCATAAAGTTCTGGGCTTTGTGTTTGACCAAAACCGATTTCATTTTTGTATAGATTTTCAGATACTATACATTGTAGATTGTCTTGAAGTGCTTCTGTCTTTCTTTTTAAATCATCAATATTATCGTAGTATTCATACAACAGAACAGAGATAGGAGAGTGGTTGCTTTCACTTTCTTTAAGTATTATAAAACCATTTTCTAAAATAGTCTGTCTATCTATTAAATTAATTGCTTTATTATAGTTGTAATTACTTATATATTTATGATTATTAATTATATTTTTCCATTTGTATATTGATTTGAAAAATAAATCAAAACTGTAATTTTTTGGAACAAATAATTTTGAAACATTTCTACATCCTAGACCAAAGAAGGTGAATATATCGTCACCTAGTTTTTCTAAATTTGCTTTACTTTCTTTACCAGATAAAATAGCTATAGAAAATCTGTTTTTCCTAATGATTGATGGTTTGTTTTTAAAATAATATTCAAAATATTTAGATGTATTATTAGATCCTGTAGCAATAACTCTATTAAAATCTTTAATTATTGATTCTTTTAT
>JAZABS010000015.1:0-6332 GCA_036136835.1 Bacteroidota bacterium | reverse complement strand
CTTTTCTGTTCCATTTTAATTTTTTATTCACTATAAATGAAAATATTATATATATCATAAATAAAATTCCATGTGGCATACCCAATAGCTTAACATAAGTTGGGTCATCAAAGCCATACTTTATTGGGACAGCAATAAATAATAATAAGATATAGGATACTCCTTCAAAAAATGCAATTACTCTAAATAGCTTTAGCATTATATTAAATAGTTATTTTCTATTCATTAGGTAAATACCCAAAATAATAAAGGGAACACTCAATACTTGACCAGTATTCATGCCTAAAATCCAATCTTCTCTACCTTCAACTTGAGCAACTTTAAAAAACTCAATTACAAATCTTAAACTCCATAAAAGAATAAAGAATAGCCCTAGCATATAACCAGAAATATTTGCTTTATTAGTTTTCCAATAAATAAAATACATTACTATAAAAATAGCTATATATCCAAAGGCTTCATATAATTGAGCAGGATGTCTAGCAAAGTCTTCACCTAGTTGTTTAAAAACAACTCCAAAAGGACTATCTGTTGGTGTTCCAACTATTTCAGAATTAAAAAAGTTTCCAATTCTAATAAATGCTCCACCAATAGCTACAGGAACAACTATTCTATCTAGTATCCATAAAACGGATTTTTTTAAAACCCTAGAATTATATAAATACATAGCCGTTATAATTCCAATAGCTGCTCCATGACTGGCCAGCCCTCTAAAGCCTGTAAATTCAAAGGTTGGATTAAATCTAAAAGGAAGAAATACACTAAAAAAATCTTGTTCAAAAAGTTCAATTTGGTAAAAGATTACATGACCCAGTCTAGCTCCAATCATTGTCCCAAGAATTGTATAGACAAATAATGAATCTAATTTTTCTTCCGAAAGATTTTCTTTCATATATATCCTTTTCATAATGTACCATCCAAGGATAAAAGCAAGCATCCACATTAAACTGTAATAATGGATTGTAAATTTTCCAAAAAGATCTATTCCTGCTGAACTAGGGTCCCATGTAAATTGTAAATTAATCATTAGATATATTTTATATTAGTAATTAAGGAACTGGATCATATCCAGATCTTCCAAATGGATGACAGCTTAAAATTCTTTTAAACATAAGATACATTCCATAGAATGCTCCATGCTTTTTTAATGCCTCAATTGAATATTGAGAACAGGTTGGTTGAAAACGACATGTTGCTGGAGTAAAAGGTGAAATTAATTTTTGATAAAGCTTAACCAAAAAAATCATAGGATATGCCAAAAATTTCATCATTTATAATTTTAATTAATTGTAAAATCAGTTTTACCATTGCTGTCATTTAATGAAATGCCAGCATTTTTAAGATCATCTCTTATCTTATCACTTAATTCAAAGTTCTTGTCATTTCTTGCTTTATCTCTTAATTCAATTAAAATATCTACTACAGATTTAATTTTACTATCATCTATATTGGATTTATTTTTTTCTAAACCTAATACATCAAAAACAAACTCATTGAGTTTGGTCTTTATCTCATTTAAATCATCCCCTTTAACATTAGCTTTTTCTGCTTTAACTAGATTTATAAATTTAACTACATCAAATATTTGGGCAATTAAGATAGGAGTGTTAAAGTCATCATTCATTGCATCATAGCAATTTTGAATCCAATCTTTAACATTAAAATCTGAGCTATCTGAAGAAGTTAAATGATCTATGTTTTCAATAGCATCCATTAATTTGTTATGCCCTTTTTCTGATGCAATCAGAGCATCATCACTTAGATCAAGAATGCTTCGATAATGCGCCTGCATCATAAAAAATCTTATTACACTAGGAGAAAATGCCTTAGAAAGAATTTTATTATTACCTGAGATGATTTCTTGAGGTAATACACTGTTACCAGTTGATTTAGACATTTTACTACCATTAAGTGTCAGCATATTAGCATGCATCCAATAATTTGCTGGGTTAGTATTGAAACATGCATTTGCCTGAGCAATTTCACATTCATGGTGCGGAAATTTCAAATCCATTCCACCTCCATGAATATCAAACTTTTCTCCTAAGTATTTGCTGCTCATAGCTGTACATTCAAGATGCCAACCTGGAAATCCTAAACTCCATGGTGAAGCCCATTTCATAATATGCTGAGGTTCAGCTTTTTTCCACAGAGCAAAATCCTGTGGATTTTTTTTGTCAGACTGACCATCCAATTGACGAGTATTATGAATTAAATCTTCTACATTTCTTTTGCTTAGAATTCCGTATTCATTTGATTTATTATATTCCATAACATCAAAGTAAACTGAACCATTTTTTTCATAAGCAAGTTTTTTGTCTATCATTTGCTTAATTAACTCGATTTGCTCTATAAGATGACCTTGAGCTGTAGGCTCTATACTAGGTGGGATTAAATTGAATTTTTTTAAGGTATCATGAAAGTCATTTGTATATTTTTGAACAACTTCCATTGGAGCTATTTTTTCAATTCTTGCTTTTTCACTTATTCTATCTTCAGTATTATCATCAACCATATGACCCACATCTGTAATATTTCTAACATATCTTATTTTTAAACCTAGATGAGTAAGATATCTATAGATTGTATCAAATGATGTGAAGGTTCGTAGATTTCCAAGGTGAACATTACTGTATACTGTTGGGCCACATACATACATCCCAACATAACCCTTGGTAATAGTCTTAAATAATTCTTTTTTCCCTGTTAAAGAATTGTAAATTTTTATGCTATTACTTTTATCAGAAGGCATTTATTAAAATTACATTTTATAGACCATTAAATGAAGTATCTAACTGAATATATTTTAAGAATTCATCTTTGCTTGCCTGATCATATTTAAATTTTCCTCCAAATTCTGAGGTAACTGTACTTGAATCTATATCTTTAATTCCTCTTGAATTAACACATAAATGTTTTGCATCAATTACGCATGCAACATCTTCTGTTTTTAAAACTTTTTTTAGTTCTGTAACAATTTGTTTGGTTAGTCTTTCTTGGACTTGAGGTCTTTTTGAAAAATAATCAACTATTCTATTAATTTTAGATAATCCTATAACTGATCCATTAGAAATATATGCTACATGAGCTTTACCAACAATTGGAAGTAAATGATGCTCGCATGTTGAATAAACATTAATATTTTTTTCAACCAACATTTCACCATAATCATACTTGTTCTCAAATGTGGATGATTTTGGCTTAAATTCTGGATTTAGACCATAAAAAAGTTCGTTAACATAAGCTTTAGCTACTCTTGCAGGTGTACCCATTAAACTATCATCATTTAAATCCAGTCCAAGAGTATGCATAATCTCTTTTATATTCTTTTTTATAATTGATATTTTTTCTTCATCAGATTTCTCAAATGCATCATCTCTTAGAGGAGTTACATCTGAAGTTTGAACATGGTCTTCGCCAAGGTCGTCATTATTTGATATAAATTTTTCCAGTTTCATTATCTAGTAATTAATACATTTATATTCGTACAAATATAATGAAATATCATTCCTATTTTAATATTTATATGAAATAAAATCTAGACTAATGATGCTAGTGTTTTTTACTATATGTGAAAAAAATAAAGTAAATTAGCTCCTTTGTATTTACTCATATTTTGATGAAGAAAACAATATTTTTTTTTTCGATTCTTGTTTTTACAAGTTTTGGAGCTTTAACTGCTCAAAACAATATTAAAAAACAAACTGACTGGATTACTCATTATCCAGATAATATAAATATTCCATTTACAAATTCTGAATTAGCAAAACTGAAAATGGCATATGGTAATCAGTTAGAAAATCAAATATTAGATAGACCGGTTAGAGTAAAGGATATAAAGGATATTTTTAGAAATAGGGTTATTATATATCAGGAAAATATTAAGGACCTGGCTAAGATTCCATTACTTTCTCAAGTGCCTATTTTTACTATATACAATGATAAAATTTCAACACCTGTTTTTGATAAAAATAATTTTAATCCACTTTTATACAATTTTAATTTCTTTTCAAAAACAAAACAAATATACAGAGTAGACAATACCAATTTTCTTATTGTAATTAAACCTAGAGAACTAAAATGAAAGGGTTTAAGCTAAATATTATATGGATATTTTTCCTATTACCTTTTTTAGGCTATTCTCAAGACGTGTTGATCAGTGATGAGGGAACTGTAATAACTTGTTCTGGAAATTTTTATGATTCTGGAGGTAGTGGCGGTAATTATCAGTCGAATGAAGATTATACAATAACAATATGTCCTGAAAATTCAGGACAAATGGTTCAGCTAGATTTTACTTGGTTTAGTACCCAGACTAATGCAGACATCTTAACAATTTATAATGGGGATGATGATACAGCCCCAGCAACGACCTATTCTGGACCAGATACTGCAAGTCCAGGTTTTGTTGCTGCTGATAATTCAACTGGCTGTCTTACAATTAATTTTACAAGTGATAATGCAGCTTCTACTAGTGGTTGGGAAGCAGAAATAAGTTGCTATGAGCCTTGTCAGGATATAAGTGGATCAATAGACAACACTAGTCCTTCGCCAGATGCAGACGGTAATATACTAGTTTGTCCAGGAGGACAGGTAGATTTTTCTGGATCTGGAACTTTTTCAAATTCTGGTGCTGATGCTACCTATACATGGGATTTTGGAGATGGAGCTTCTGCAACTGGTCAAAATGTAAGTCATGTATTTGAAGAATCTGGAATTTATTCTGTTGGATTAACAATTACTGACACTAATCCACTTGGATGTTCATCAGAACAAGTAGGTCAAATTGTTCTTGTTGCGCCTTCAATTGATTTTACTGGAACTGAAGCTACAAAACCAGATTTATGCTTTGGAGATTCAACTACTATTTTAGGAGTTGCGGAAACAACACAATTAGAAGATTGTGCTCCAGAGATTTTTGAACAAACATGGTTGCAGGACACTCAGAGTACAGGTTCAGGTGTTTCATACGAATCTACAATTAATGTAGAATGTTATGCTGACAATCTTGCTTTAACTGATATTTCACAGTTGTTACAAATATGTGTTGTTATTGAGCATTCTTTCCTTGGTGACTTAGATATGTTTTTAACTTCACCTACTGGTCAAACAGTTTATTTTGCTCAATATGGTGATGGTAATGATCCTGGAGCTTTCCTAGGCCAACCTATTGATAATGATTCAACGGGTAACCCAGGTGTAGGATGGAATTATTGTTTTGCACCTACTTCAACACAGGATATTTCAAATGGGGCTTCTTCAGGATCTACAGTTCCTGAAGGTACTTATGGAGCATCAAATGGTTCTTCATTTAGCGACCTAATTGGATCTCCATTAAATGGAGATTGGACATTTACAGTTGTTGATTCATGGGCAATTGATGATGGTACATTATTTTCATGGAATCTTGATTTTGATCCGTCACTTTCAGCTCCACCTTCACAAATAGTTTCTCAGGAGTGGGGTGATGATTCATCGATAACTTATGTGGATGGAAATAATATTGTAGTTACTCCAACAGAAGCGGGAGAGCATTGCTATACATATGTTGTTTTAGACGATTTTGGATGTGAATACAGTGAAACAGTTTGTATTAATGTGTCAGAAGAAATAGTTATAGAAGAACCAGAAAATTTAAATATATGTGATGATGCTACCAACTCATTTATCTTTGACTTTACTTCAAATCAAGAATTAATATTATCAATAGCACCCGACCCTAGTCAATTAAGTTTAGCTTTTTATGAATCTATTCAGGATGCTGAAAGTGAATCAAATCCTATTAGTAATATTGATAGTTTTGATGGTGTTGATGACCAGATGATATATTCAAGAATTGATTATGCTGATACAAATTGTTATGAGGTATCATCTTTTATGTTAAATGTTATTCCATATCCAGAAATCAATGATATTGATGACCAGACATTATGTGATACTATAGGAGATGGTGAGGTTGAATTTGATTTAAATTCGCTTACTCAGGATATATTAGGAGACTTGGAAGTTGCGGATTATACTACAACATATTATTTGTCTGAGTCTGATGCTGAAAATTCAACAAATGAGTTAAATAATATATATAATATTACAGATGGTCTATCTATATATTCTAGAGTAGATGCTTTAGATACTGGATGTAGTATTTATACGACTGAGCCAATTATTACTTTTACTGTACTTCCAGGAGACGATTCTTCTTTTATATTGACAGCTACTTGTGATGGTGCTACTGCTGAGGTAACGGGTGTTACGGGTGGGACATTTGCTTTTGTTGATGTGCCATCGGATGGAGCAGTGATTGATTCTTCTACAGGTACGGTTACGGGTGG
>JAZABS010000014.1:0-7840 GCA_036136835.1 Bacteroidota bacterium | reverse complement strand
CAAATTATTCAATCAAAAATCCATCAATTAGCTGTGATGGTGAAGAAGTTTATTTTTCATCAGATATGCCTGGAGGATTTGGTAACTTTGATATTTATAGAGGTGAGATTGATAGTCTTGGGAATATAAGTAATGTTAAAAACCTGGGACAAAAAATTAATACTGAAGGGCAAGAAATGTTCCCTTATGTTTGTTGTGATAAAATACTATATTTCTCATCTGATGGTCATTTAGGCCTAGGAGGTATGGATGTTTTTTATACCAAACCAATTGATGGTAAATGGACAACACCAAGGAATGTTGGAATTCCAGTAAATAGTAATGCAGATGATTTTGCATTTATTCTTACTGAAAACTGTGAGGATGGGTTTGTTTCATCTAATAGATCTGGTGGGAAAGGTAGTGATGATGTATATGCTGTGAAAAAATTATTACCTCTATGCGATATTTTACTTGCGACAAATGTTCTAGATTCTAAAACAAAAGAACCTATATCCAATGCTACAACATCTATTTCAGATAATACCGGTATTGTAGATAATACAAAATTGACATCAGAAAATGGATTAGCTGAGTTTATGATTGAATGTGATGATGAACTTCAATTAATGGTAAGCAAAACTGGATATGAGAGTAAAATGTTAGATCTAAAATTTTCAAATGTAGATCCGCCAGTATTAGATATATATTTAGATCCTATTGAAGAAATTATAGTTGAAGAAAAAATAATTTTAAACCCAATATATTTTGACTTTGATAAATCTAATATTACAAATCAAGCTGCATTTGAATTAGATAAGCTAGTAGCTATCATGCAAAAATATCCTGAAATGATTATTAGAGCTGAGTCACATACAGATGCTAGAGGACCTGCAGCATATAATAAAGCATTATCAGATAGAAGAGCAAAGTCTACTGCACAATATGTAATTTCTAAAGGCATTAGTGAAGACAGAATCACTGGCATAGGGAAAGGAGAAGAAGAAGCTAAAGTTGACTGTAGTCAAGGATGCTCAAAAGAGGATCATGCTAAAAATAGAAGATCAGAATTTATTATAGTTTCTAGATAATTCTCTAACTAATATTCATTTGAATAGAAGATAATTATTCTCCTACTACTAGAACATTATCTATCTCATATGTTGCAGATTGAGAACTATTTGAGACATATTTGAATGCTATATAAACAGTTCCCCCTGTTACAGATGATAAATCTATATTGCCTGAATCAGTCCAAGAAGACCAACTGCTATCGTCTGTGTCTAAAGTAACTGATAATTCTGTCCAATTGCCATCTGTTGTAGGATCGCCTTCATTATAGTCTGTAGACATATGTACAGAAAGGCTTGGTCCACTATATCTAACCACACTTTGGAAAGTAAGAGTAGCAGTTGTCACACTGCTTAAATCAATGGCGGTGGTAATTAACCAATCTTCATTGGGATTACTTCCATTACTATATCCAGACATTTTTGCGCTAGGGGCTGGATTTCCATAAGGAGTTGTTTCCCATTGTTGTTCTCCTTGAACATTCTTAACATGCCAATTATTTAGATTATCACCAGAAAAGTTATCAAAAAACAAAGGATCACATCTTGAAGAATCAAACATTATATCATCAATAGAATTTAACATCATAACTCTATCATCACCGTCATAACTTCTTGTAACTACTGCAGACAAACTACCACTTCCTTCAGTCGGTAATAAATTATCCTGGAAACTAGCATATGCACTAGTTTCAACTTTAATAAAACCAGAATCTACACAGCTTTCTAAATCTCTCTGCGTATCATAATCATCATAAGGATTAACATATGTTAGTCCTGAAAGAGTATTCGGAAATTGAACATTTTCTGCTTGCACATATGTTCCAATATGTGAATCATTAATCTGGCTCAAATTTAAGCTTAATGGAATGATCTCAGCAGTATTTGAAGATCTTAAAATAGTTTCAGCTGCCATATTTTCAGTAATAGACTCAACCTCATCACCATATTGATTTAGGCTTCCTCCTATTGCTACAACCCCATCTCCAGAGTTTGTTTCACCTATATATAGATTTTGAAGCTTAATATAAACTTCTCTTCCAATATTAAATTGATTATAAGAATCTACTTGATTCAAGACAACTTTAATACCAGCAGTTGGGTTACTGGGTTCATCCTGCATATAAAATTCCTTGTAAAAGTTTCCTGTCATATCAGAAGAAACAACATATCCTTTTACAGCAATATTGGATTCAATCAAAGTGACTTCACCATTCACAAAAAATGACTTTACTTGAGAAATTGTCATAAGATCAACCTCTCCGGTATTAATTTGTTCTATTAATTGGATTAAATCCTGATTCTCTTCTAATCCAATACTTTCAGGAATTGAATAATCATCATCCTGAACACAGGAAAAATTAGTTACTGCCAAAAAGGTTATTAATATAATTGCTTTAAATAGTTTCATAATGTATTGTTTAAAATCTAAAATATAAGTTTAAAAAATAGTTGGTTCCTCTACCATACCAGTATTTAGGACCAAAGACACGTTTAGGATTATTTACATCCTCTAATAATTCATGATAATTTGCATTTCTACCTTGCTCAAATCCTCCCGTTTTATATTCTTGGTTTAATATATTATTAATACTTGCAAAAAATCCAATATAGTAATCATCAATCTTCCAAGATTTACCTCCGATAAGATTAACAACCATATAATCATCAAATTTTTCTTGTTCTAATAAATCCCTAGCAATACTTGAGTTATAGTCTGAAAAAGGGAGTCCGTCCTGAGCTAAATAAAAATTTTGACTTCTTGTTAAAGGACTAATATCTACATATGTGTTAGTAAAGAAATTAGAGGTTAATCCCATCCACCAATAATTAGGATCTCTATATTCAAATCCTATTGAATATGCTCTTTGAGGCCCTCCAGCTAGTTTATAGTCTTTTAAATTTGAGTTGCCAATGGGAGCTGTATAATTATCAGCGCCTAAATATAGATAAGGATTATTATCATATGTATATTGACCAATTGATGCTGCCCCCTTAAGTTTAACACTTGAAATAATTTGAGCTTCTATTCCTAACTCAAGACCAAGATATCTTTTATCAATACCTTGTAAAATTTCTTGAATAAACTCTCTTGTATCTTGAAATCCTACTACACCATCAGCATAATAAAATGATATTTCATTTGCATCCTTTATTGTTGTATAAAATCCTGTTAATCTACCATTTATTACGGAAGATCTAAAGATATAATTTGCATCAAATGCCATAATTTTTTCCTCACTTATTGGATTATTATTGATTAAACCATTGGCATCACTTCCAACTACATTATGATTAACTCTGGAATTAGTAAAAGTGTTTCTAATTGAAGGAGCTTTTTGTATATATGCTGCATTAAAATCAAGGATGTGCTTACCTGATATTTTATAAGTTACACCACTTTTTAATCCATATCCAGTAAAACCTATTTTATCTCCTTTTCCAAGTGAGTTTCCAGTATTTGCTTCGTTATCAAATAATCCCTCTCTTTGATACTGAGTGCTTGTATAGCTTCCTGCTAGAAAAAAATCTAACTTCTCATATTTAAATAAAATCTTACTAAAAACTGTCAATTCATCCGCATTAATAGTATAATTATATTTAAATATGTCTCCATCTGAAACTACTTGATTTGGATTCTGCAAATCATATTGAAGATTATCAAATGAGTCTACATTTAAATATCCTGTATTGCTGCCAAGCATATCGGTAATCTCTGCAAAATTTTCTGAAATTAAATTTCTATAATTTAAAGATGAACTAATTGAAATGTTTTCATTAAGTTCTTTTGAATAAATCGAGCTTAATGTAATTTGTGTATCATCACTTCTATCTTCATAGAGGACATAAGCTGCATTAACATTAGCAACATTATTAGTAAGATTAGCATCATAGATCCTATTCCAATCGATTTGCCCATTATTGACAAAATTTTCCTGAGCCAAATACGCACCTTCATAATCTGGGCCATCATTATCAGCTAAAAAATAGCTAGGTAGTCCTTGATAATATGCAGGGCTTGGATTAGCACCTCCACCATAATCTAGTCTACTATTTCCCAATTCTCCAAACTGAAAACCAAGATTAGTTTGTAAAGAAGAAGAATTGTCAATTGTCCAATAATGATTTAAAATTACAATAGGCTCAACAACTCTTTTTACTCTGGAATTTCTTTTTTCACCATCATGCCAGCCCCAATATTCATTGTATCTAGTATTTTGCAAATCATATACTTCTTGTGTATTTGGAGATGATTTTCCTCTTCTATTTGGAGCATATATAGCAGCAAGATTTAAACTATGCTTGTCATTCAATATTTTTTCAACAGATACAAATAGTGAATTAGAATCATAAAATGAAGCATCCTGATATCCTTCATCTCCCCATCTTCTTCCCATTGAAATAGAGTATGCCCAACCTTTATCATCTAACCCAGATGAATAGGTAGCCATCAACCTATTAGTATAGCTTCTATTTGATGAAGAATATGTTATTCTACCACCATTAGAATATTCAGATGCCCTTATATTTATATTGCTGGAACCTAAAATACCTCCAAAATTATAGATCGAAGGGCTAATTCCATTAGAAAGTTCCTGATTTCTTAACACATCATTTAATCCTCCCCAGTTACTCCATTGCGGTCTACCATTATACATCTTATTCATATTAATTCCGTTAATTAAAACGTTAGCATTCTCAGAATCTAATCCTCTAACTTTAAAAAATGAAGGGCTAAATTCATATGCTGCTGTTCTATAAAAAACATCCATTGAAGAATTTAATAATCCTGAAATATTATCAGATGCTGAAGTGTCGTCATTTAATTCATCATCACTTAGAGAAATACTAAAGAGATCTTCTATTAGCTTATCAGAGTTATCAATATCGGTAGAATCTATAACCTGATCTATAATAAGGTCAGACTGGGCAAATGAATTAAAAGAATAAAGAAAAAAATAAAGGCAAACAATCAGGTATCTATTCATTATACTAATTTTTATTTATCAGCTATTAATTTAATGCCTAAATTTAATGCTTTATTTAATAATATTATTATAATTTTTAAGATAAATGAGAAATTACATATTAGGAATATTAATTGTTATATCGATAAATTCGATTGCACAAGAAAAAAGGAATTTTAAGATACACACCATTGCATTTTACAATGTTGAAAATTTATTTGACACAATAAATGACGTAAACAAAAATGATGAGGCAAGTCCAATAATGGAAATAAAATTTAATAGATCTGAAATATATAACAAGAAGGTTAATAATATGGCTAGAGTTATTGCTGATATTGGTACTGATCTTGTAAAAAAATCACCATCAATAGTTGGTTTATGTGAAGTAGAAAATAGAAATGTAATTGAAGACCTATTAAAAGACAAAAATTTAAAAGATAAAAATTATGAAATAATACATTATGATTCCCCTGATGAAAGAGGAATTGATGTAGCAATGATTTATAATGAAGATGTATTTAAGATCACTTCAACTAAATCACATGAATTAATAATATATGATAACAAATCCTCAAAAAGAAACTATACAAGAGATCAATTAGTTGTTAGTGGATTTCTTGAAGGTGAATTAATTCATCTTATTGTAAATCATTGGCCTTCTAGGTCTGGAGGTGAAGAAAGAAGTAGGGCAGGAAGAATGGCTGCTGCTGAACTAAACAAAAAAATTATTGATTCACTTCAAGGAAAATATAAAGATGCAAAGATTATTACTATGGGAGATTTCAATGATGATCCACATGATGATAGTATGAAAAAAATATTAAATGCAAAAAAGCATATTAAAGATGTTAAAGAAAATGGCATCTATAATCCTATGGAAACTATATTATCCGATCAAGGAATCGGGACAAATGCATATAGAGATGTATGGCAATTATTTGATCAAATATTAGTAAGTAAACCTTTTTTAGATAAAAATTATGACAGCTACCAATTCTACAAAGCAGGGGTGTTTAATAAATCATACCTTATAAATAAATCTGGCCGTTATAAAGGTTATCCATTTAGGAGTTTTTCATGGGGAAGTTTTACTGGAGGATATAGTGATCACCTCCCACCTTATATTTATTTAATAAAAGAAATTAAAGATTAAGCCAATAAAAAAAGCCCACTAGTTGTGGGCTTTTTTTTATTTGTGAGTTAGATATTAGAATCTATATCTTAAACCAACATTCCATGTTCTACCTAAACCAAAATATCCTTGGTTAGCAGTATCAATTCCATCATAAAGAACACCTGTTCCATCTCCTGCAGCAATGTTAGTTCTTAATTCATTTATATATACTCTATCAAAAAGGTTATTGATATTTAATCTGATATTTAATGAATTACTGTCTTCACCTACATACATCTTGTATGACATTCCCATATCAACAACGTGATAGCTAGGAACTTTTAGGTTTTCTTTTACAGCTCCAACATCAGCATAAAGATTGTCATAGAATCTTATATCAGAATCCATAGACCATCTTTCAGCTAATTGAACATCAATACCCATTCCAGCAGTAAACTGAGCAGCATCTCCTACCTTTCCTCCATCTACATCTGATTCAAATGTATCAATAACATTTTGATCTTCATCTACTACTCTATTAACTACACTACCTTGATACACCCAATCACCAACTGAAAGAAATCCAGTAAGATTATATGGCATATCAGGTTGAGGCTTCCATCTAAAATCCCATTCAACACCTTGATGTAACTGCTCCACACCTTCATTCGTTGTAAATGTAACTACATCATCTTGTACATTAAATGAAGTAACAACTCTATCTGCCCATGATGTTCTATAAAGATTAACATTAGTAGAGAAGTTTGGACTTGAATATGTATATCCAGCTTCTAAACCGACTATTGTTTCATTTGTCGTCAAAGGATTCACTTGATTTGTATAATTCAAGTAAATGTTATCATGATAAGGTTGACGAGAATAATACCCAGCATTTACAAAAACTTTTCCTCCCCAAGCATTCCATGCAGCACCTGCTTTTGCATTATAGCCAACATTATCCACTTTCTCAGAATCAACACCATCAGTAATTCCACTTGGTAGTGGACCAGTAGCTTGAGATGAAGTTCCATCAATCAAAGTCTGATCAGCATATTGATAGTGATCAAATCTCTGGTGATGTTGTGTAGAAACTGCTCCTTGGAAAAATGCAGACATATTATCACTAGTATATTCTAGTTGAGTAAAGATTCCAGCATATGAAATTCTTTCATCATTACTATAAGCAATTTTCTCATCTTGATCAAAACTAGCAAATGTAGCTGACCATGGATTAGCAGCCATATCTCTAGTTGTAATTACATTCTTATATGTTCCCCAAGAACCATAGTGCTGATGATTATTATTTTGATCTCTTAATTTAATGTTCTCTTGCCAAGAAGTTAACCCATGGAAATTCTCTACCACTCTAAAGTGCTCTCCATAATATGTTCTTAAGTCAGCACCAACATTAAATGTAAGATTATCATTAATAGATGTTTCATAGTTTGTAACTAATCCTAGCCAGTTATGCATGTTCATAGAAGCCCTAGTAACATATCCTCCTTCAGCAGCATAGTTTCCTCCTGCACCTGAAGTAGATAAATTATAGCCATAAATTGCATCATAATCAATGTTACCACGATCGTTTCTAATTCTCTGACCTCTTCCTCCAGTACCTCCACCATTACCAGTAGAAGCATACACTACAGTAGACAGACTTGATGTGTCATTAATATCCCAATCCCAGTTTAAGTTAAATACTGGCT
>JAZABS010000013.1:0-9289 GCA_036136835.1 Bacteroidota bacterium | reverse complement strand
CATAACCACCTAGGAGTAAGGGAAGAGGTTTCTAGTTTTGTTCTTCCAATTGGAGCAACTATTAATATGGATGGAACTGCTGTATATCAAGCTATTGCTGCAGTTTTTATTGCTCAAACATTTGGACTTGATTTATCTCTAGGAGCTCAATTAGGTATTATAATTACTGCTACTCTTGCATCTATTGGAGCTGCAGCTGTTCCAAGTGCAGGTATTATTGTTTTAGTTATTGTCTTAGCACAAGCAGGTATTCCTGAAGCTGGATTAGCTTTAATATTTGCCGTAGATAGACCTTTAGATATGTGTAGAACTGTCGTAAATATATCAGGTGACGCTACAGTATCAATGCTGGTAGAAAAAATAATTGGTAAAAAATGAATGTAAAACTAGATTCTTCTTGGAAAAGAGAATTAGAAGATACATTTAATGAACCTTACTTTAAAGATTTAGTAAATTTTGTACGTAAGGAATATAGCTCTTTTATATGCTATCCGCCCGGAAACTCTATCTTTTCAGCACTTGACAATTGTTCATTAGATGATTTAAAATTGGTTATAATAGGTCAAGATCCATACCATGGCAAGGGGCAAGCTCATGGGTATTGCTTTTCTGTCCCTGAAGGAATTAAAATTCCACCATCTCTTGTTAATATATTTAAAGAAATTGAAGATGACTTAGGAATATTATCTCCAAATAATGGGGATTTAACAAGATGGTCAAAACAAGGTGTCTTATTATTAAATTCCACGTTAACCGTTAGGGAGAATTCTGCTGGAAGCCATCAAAATAAGGGTTGGGAAAATTTTACTGACAAAATAATACAAACAATATCTTCAAAGAAAAATAATATAGTTTTTATGTTATGGGGAAATTATGCTAAAAGCAAGTCATCCTTGATTAACCAGGATAAACATTTAATTCTCAAATCTGGCCATCCTTCTCCATTAAGTGCAAACAAAGGACTATGGTTTGGCAATAAACATTTTAGTAAGGCAAACAATTATCTTAAATCAAATAATATTCCAGAGATTATATGGTAATTAAATTCTTTTAAGAGTATACTCAATTAATCTTTCAATTGTATCTTCAGGATTTAAACTGTATTGACCAAGATTCCTATTAGCCAATATTGCACTTAAAGAAATTGCTTTATGTCCTAGCAATTGACTCATACCATATATAATTGCAGTTTCCATCTCAAGATTAGTAGCTTTATATTCGTTGAAATCAAGTTTTTTAAGCTTGTTAAGATTGTTTTTTTCAGAAGTCTTTAATCTTATTGACCTACCTTGAGAACTATAAAAGCCACTACATGTAATTGTAATACCAGAATTAACTTCATTACTGTTAAATCTATTAAATAATTCATTTGAAGAATTATAACAGTAGACTGAATCATTTATGTTATAATTAGTTTTTATATGATTGTAGAAATTTGAATTATTAATGCTAGTCAAATCATAGTTCAACAAAAATCCATCAATATCTATTCCCATTTTACTTAGTAAGAAAGAATCTACCGGTATATTATCTTGAATTGCACCTGAAGTACCTATTCTAATTAATTCAAGAGATTTTTGTGTTTTATTTAATTCCCCTGTTTGTAAATTTATATTAACTAATGCATCCAATTCGTTTAATACAATATCAATATTTCCTGAACCTATACCTGTTGAAATAACTGTGATTCTTTTAGAATCATAAATACCAGTAACAGATTTAAACTCCCTGTTTTGAGTTTTAATTTCAATGGATTCAAAATGCTTAACAATTTTATCAACTCGAAATGGATCTCCAACCAATATAACCTTAGAAGATAAATTTTCAGGTTTTAGTTTTAAATGATAAACTGAACCATCATTATTTAATATTAACTCAGATTTGTCCATTAGTTTTAATTCTTTTTTTTATCCTCCAACTCTTTTTACAGAAAATCCCATCTCAATTAACTCATTCATTATTTTTTCCCTGTTGTCCCCTTGAATAATAATTTGTCCATTCTTTACACTTCCACCAACACTAAGCATCATTTTTAGCTTCTTTGCTATGTTTTTTTGTTCCTTCTCGTTTACATTTAAAAATCCTTCAATAATAGTGATAGGCTTCCCTTTTCTTTTCTCATACTTACAAACAAGCTCATCTTTCTGTTTATAGTTAGTTTTAACTATAATTTCTGAAGATTTATAATTATGATTAGGAAATAGATTTTTTAATTGATCTTGTAAATCCATTACTTCTTCAATAGTCCTAATTCAACCAGTCTTTCATTTAAAAATTCTCCCGCAGTAATATCTTCGAATGATTTTGGATAATCTTCACATATACAAGACTCAAGTACATTCAATTTCATATCACTTACTGGATGCATAAAAAATGGTATTGAATATCTTGATTTTTTAAGTAACTCCTTATCTGGGTTTATCACCCTATGTACAGTAGACTTAAGGACATTATTTGTATGTCTTGATAACATATCACCTATGTTAATCATTAATTCATCTTTTTCAGCCATTGCATCTATCCAATCCCCATTAGAATGCTTTACCTGAAGACCTTTTCCATGTGCCCCCATAAGTAATGTAATTAGATTGATATCTCCATGAGCAGCAGCTCTAACCGCTTCTTTAGGATCTTCAAGGATAGGAGGGTAGTGGATAGGTCTTAATATCGAATTTCCATTATTAATATAATCATCAAAATATTTTTCATCAATATTCAGATATAACGCTAATGCTCTTAAAACATATTTAGCTGTTTTCTCTAAAGTTTGATACACTTCTTTCCCAACAATATTAAATTCAGGCAATTCCTCTACATGTATGTTTGGAAAGTAACCATACTTGTCTTTATCTGCTTCATCTATATATTGTCCAAAATGCCAATATTCTTTTAGGTCACCATGTTTACTCCCCTTCGCGCTTTCTTTTCCAAATGACACATAACCTCTTTGACCGGAGTATTGAGGAAACTCATATTTTCTTTTAACTTCAGTAGGAAGCTCAAAAAATAATTTAATTTGTTCATATAATCTTTTAACAAGATCTTCTGATAGAAAATGACCTTTAACTGCACAAAAACCAATTTCTTGGAAAGCAGTTCCTATAGATTGTACAAATTCATTCTTTATTTCATCATTAGTGCTTAAAAAATCTCTTAAATCAACTGATGGTATTTTGTTCATAATGATAGATTATTAGTGTTCGGCAAATATACAAAATGTTGATAATTTATTTTTTTTACACTTAATTATATGAGAAAAAATTATAGCTTTAAATACCTATAATATTGCTAATTTTATACGTGTCTCATAATAGATACTTCAATGGATTACCAAAAAACTTCAATAAAAGCAATTAAACATTTAGAGCTTTATACTTCTATGTTAAAGTCTCGAATGATTGAAGAAAAAATGCTTGTTTTATTGAGGCAAGGAAAAATTTCAAAATGGTTTTCTGGAATAGGACAAGAAGCTATCTCTGTAGGAACTACTTTAGCATTAGATAATGAAGAATATATTCTACCTATGCATAGAAATTTAGGAGTTTTTACTTCTAGAAATATTCCATTAAATCGATTATTTTCTCAATGGCAAGGAAAGCCTTCAGGTTTTACCAAAGGAAGAGATAGATCTTTTCATTTTGGAACAAATGAATATAAAATTGTAGGGATGATTTCGCATTTAGGTCCTCAACTTGGAGTTGCTGATGGAATTGCACTGTTCAATTTAATTAACAATAATAAAAAGGTAACAGCCGTATTTACTGGGGAAGGGGGGACAAGTGAAGGTGATTTTCATGAAGCATTAAATGTTGCTTCTGTCTGGAATTTACCTGTAATATTTATTATTGAGAACAATGGGTATGGTCTTTCAACTCCAACTAATGAACAATATAATTGTAAGAATCTTGCTGATAGAGGAATTGGATATGGAATAGAGTCACACATTGTCGACGGGAATAATATTATTGAAGTATATTCAAAAATATCTTCTCTTGCTGCTAAGATGAGGAAAAAACCTAGGCCTGTATTAATTGAATTTAAAACTTTTAGAATTAGAGGTCATGAAGAGGCTAGTGGTGTAAAGTATGTTCCAAAAAAAATGATAAAAGAATGGAAAGAAAAAGATCCAATTTTAAATTATGAATCTTTTCTAATAGATTCAAAACTTTTAACTGACGAAGACATTAAAGAAATAAAAAGTAAAATTTCTGAAGAAATTAATATTAACCTTGAAGAAGCATTTAACGAGGAATTCTTAGTTCCAGATATTGATAATGAGTTAAAAGATGTATACAAAGAATATGATTTTAAGGAAATTAAACCCAAGAAGAAATCATCTAATATAAGATTTGTTGATGCAATTTCTGAAGGACTTTACCAGTCTATGGAAAAAGATGATAATTTAATCTTAATGGGTCAGGACATTGCAGAATATGGAGGTGTTTTTAAAGTAACTGAAGGTTTTTTCAAAAAATTCGGTGCTGACAGAGTAAGAAATACTCCAATATGTGAATCGTCAATAATTGAGGTTGCAATGGGATTATCTATTTGTAACACTAAAAGTGTAGTTGAATTACAATTTTCTGACTTTATTACTTCTGGATTTAATCCGGTTGTAAATTATTTAGCAAAAACTTATTATAGATGGGGACAAAATGCTGATGTTGTGCTAAGAATGCCTTGTGGAGCAGGAGTAGGGGCAGGACCATTTCATTCACAAACAAATGAAGCTTGGTTTACTAAAACTCCAGGGCTAATTGTCTTATATCCTGCATTTCCTTACGATGCTAAAGGACTATTAATTTCTGCAGTAGAAAATCCAAATCCTGTTTTATTTTTTGAGCATAAAGCACTTTATAGAAGTTTAAGGCAAGAAGTTCCTAATGATTATTATAATATTCCTATTGGAAAAGCTTCAGTCTTAAGATCTGGAGATAGCATTTCAGTTATCTCTTATGGAGCAGCAATTCATTATGCTATGAAAGTATTAGACAATAATCCCGATGTAGATGTAGATTTAATTGATTTAAGGACTTTATATCCTTTAGATAAACAATCAATCATAAATTCTGTAAATAAAACTGGAAAAGCCATAATTCTACAAGAAGACTCATTGTTTGGGGGATTAGCTTCTGAAATATCTTCTATAATAATGGAAAATTGTTTTGAATCTTTAGATGCTCCTGTCAAAAGAGTAGCAAGCCTTGAAACTCCTATTCCTTTTGAAAGTAGTTTAGAAAGTCAGTATTTGCCTTATGACAGGTTTGAAAAAGAATTAATTGAATTATTTAATTATTAATTCATTGTTTTAGCTATATCAGTAACTTCAGTTAAAACTCTTAAAAGATTCCCTCCCCATATTTTTTGTATTTCTTCATCATTATAACCTCTATTTATTAATTCTTTAGTAACATTGTATGTTTCAGAAGCATCTGACCAGCCCAGGATTCCTCCACCTCCATCAAAATCACCGCTAATTCCAACATGATCTATTCCAAGTCTATCTACCATATAATCAACATGATCAATTAAATCTACAACACTTACTGATTCAGGCGGTATGTCATCTCTTAAATATTCAGCTAAGGCAACTGTTTGAATAACTCCACCATTTTCTTTAATCATATCTAATAATTCATCATCTAGATTTCTTGAATGATCACATAAACTCCTAGCAGATGAATGAGATGCCATAACAGGAGCTTTACTAATTTGAATCATTTGTTTTATAGCTTCTTTAGAAGGGTGAGAAACATCTATCATCATTCCAACCCTATTCATTTCAACTACCGCTTTTTTGCCTAAATCACTTAAACCATTATGAAGCCATATATTATCTTCTTCACCAGTATTTGAGTCAGAAAACTGACTATGCCCATTATGTGCCAAAGAAATGTATCTTGCACCTAGGTTGTAAAATTTTTCAATATTTGACAAGTCATCTGCCATAGGGTATGCGTTTTCTACCCCAATCATAGCAATCTTTTTGCCCTTATCATTAATCCTATATACATCTTGTTCAGAAACAGCAAGTTCAATTTGATCAGGGGCATACTTATCTACAAGCCTATGGATTGCTTCAAATTTATCTATTGCATTCTTATATGCATTTTTATATCCATTTTCATTTAATGAATCCTGTGCAGTAAAAACAACAAACCAAGCAACATCTAATCCTCCTTCTATCATTTTTGGGAGATTTACTTGAGATTTTGTGTTTGAAGTATAATTATTTTCATCTGTAAAATTACTTACATCAATATCACAATGTGTATCAACAGTGATTATTTCTTCATGTATTTTCATTGAACTCTCTGTAGTAATATTTTTATCAAATTGTTTTACTATAAATAAAGCTATAACAGCAATAACGACAACTATATAGTAATTTTTTTCTTTTGCCATTTTAAAATAGTTAATTAATATCTATTTAATATAAAATTTTTCCTTTAAAGATTATAAAATAACTAAGAAAAGTTGCTATTTTTGCAAATCTGCATTATTTAAAATGATAACAAAAAAAGAAAAAGATCTTTACACGTACCAGAAAGGAGCAATACTAGAAATCTTTAAAAGATTTGATACAGCCCCTTCAGATTATCATTTACTTTATCAGCTACCAACAGGAGGTGGTAAAACAATAATTTTTTCTGAAATAGTAAGACAATATTTAAAACATCATAACAGTAGAGTAGTGGTCTTAACACATAGAATAGAATTATGCAATCAGACTTCTAAAGTACTCACAGAATTTGGAGTAGAAAATAAAATAATTAATAGTAAAGCATCTTTAGATGACCAAGGCAATTATAGTTGTTTCGTTGCTATGGTAGAAACATTAAACAATAGACTTCTAGATGATAAACTTGATATTTCTAATGTTGGTCTAGTAATTATTGATGAAGCTCATTATAACTCATTTACAAAATTATTTAAGTTTTTTAATACATCTTTTATTTTAGGAGTAACAGCAACGCCACTAAGTTCTAATATTAATTTACCAATGAATGATAATTATGATGAATTAATTGTTGGTGAATCTATAAAAGAATTAATAACCAACAAGTTCTTAGCATCTGCTAATCTTTTTACGTATAATGTTGGTTTAACATCTTTGGTAGTTGGTGCTAACGGTGACTACACTGTAAAATCTTCTGAAGATTTGTATACAAATAATGATATGTTGACTAAACTAGTATCAGCATATGAAGAACGCTGTATTAACAGAAAGACTTTGATTTTTAATAATGGAATAAATACTTCATTAATTGTATATGATACTTTTAAAAATGCAGGATACAATATAAAACATCTTGATAATACTGCAACAAAGAAAGAAAGGGCAGATATTTTAAGATGGTTTAAAGAAACTCCTGATGCTATTCTTACATCTGTAAGTATTCTAACAACAGGTTTTGATGAACCTACAGTAGAAAATATAATTATTAATAGAGCAACAAAATCTCTAACATTATATTATCAAATGATAGGAAGAGGGTCAAGGATTTTGAATAATAAACCATCATTTGATGTGATTGATTTAGGTAATAATTTTTATCGATTTGGTGAATGGGGATCAGATATAAATTGGCAACAAATATTTAAATTTCCAGATAACTATCTAGATAATATTGTATCTGATGAAGAAATTGAAAGTCGCTTTAGATATGAAATGCCAGAAGAAATTAAAATTCTTTTTTCAAACTCAGAAAATATTTATTTTAATGTTAATGAGGTTTATGTAAACTCTTTAAGAAATGGGAAATCATCTAAAGTTGTACTTCAAGAAGCTATTAAGCATCACTCAAAGATGTGTGTAGAAAATTCAGAAGATGTTTATGATGCATTAAATTTAGTTAAAGAACTTAGTGATGATATAGACCATTTAATTAAACGATATTCAAAATGTATTAGCAAAAGCACCCCTAATTTCCTTGAATGGCTTACTGGAGATTATAAAAAGAGATTAAGATCTTATATTAGAGTAAATTTTGATAAAGTAAAAACACCTGTACATTAAAAACATTAATATTATGAGAAAAATATATTTAATTCTAATTACAACTATTTTAATTATCGGTTGTGATAATAATAAAAAAACAGAAACAATTACTGTTAAACATCAGACTTCGATAACTAATCCTGAAATTTCTTTTGGAGTTAGAGGAAATTGTGGTATGTGTAAAACTACAATCCAAAAAGCTGCTCTATCTGTTGATGGAGTAGAGGAAGCTTCATGGGATATTGAAACAAAAGTTTTAGATATTAGAACAAACTCAAATTTAGACTCAATTACAATTAAAATCCATAATGCTGTTGCAAAATCAGGTTATGATACAGAGTTGGTTTTAGCTAATCCTGAAGATTATAATAATTTACCAGGATGCTGTCAGTATAATAGAGAAATGGAGATATCTTCAAAAAATTAGTGATGTATAAATTCATCTCTGAATATTATATAATTATAATATTAATTAGCATTTTTTCATGTAAAGGTGAGGTTCAGGAAATTAATCCTGGTGATGATCCTAATTTTACCATAACAAGCCACTCTGATCAAGGATTTTCAATTACAAATAGAAAAGTCTCTGTTTTTGGAATAGATATTTATGCAGTTCCTGAAGTAAATGACAGTAAATTACTTCATGCTGCAAATGTGTTAGCACAATATTTAGACAACAATGAAGATGAAATTGTAGATAATATTGAAGTTCATAATAAAATGCTTGAAAATAAAGCATTTGTAATTATGTGGAAAGATAATACTGATCTAGATATTAATCCTCCTGATAATAGAATTGGTCAAGATTTAGGTGATGATGAAACAAATCCAAGTTTTGTAATTAATAACAAACAAGGTCAATTTGATGCTTCTCTCGAAGAAATATGGCATATAATTAGTCATTCAGGATATGCATATGCTTATCCAGGAGTTTTTGGTGAAAATCCTGGGACTTCTTTAACAAATGCTATGGATATAGCAAGAGGTGGCTATTTTCCAACAGTGCCTCAATCATATCCATCTAATGCTTGGTACACATATTATGATTATACATGTGAATATGAATGTATGGCAGCAGAATACATATATTGGGGTATAACTTCAATTCTTGGAGCTCAAGCAAATAGATTAAATGAGATTGTAGATGAATGGATATTAAATACTGCAGAACTTGTAGAATCTGTGGATACTGCATTGTTTACATTGTTAACTAATCAAGAATATAATTTTCCTACAGAGCTACCTGACGGTAAATACAGACAATAATAACAGATATATTGTTCTATA
>JAZABS010000012.1:0-9016 GCA_036136835.1 Bacteroidota bacterium | reverse complement strand
TTGCCTCCATGACTTCTAAGTGATATCATTTCATTTTCATTTTCCTTTTCCCCAACTATAATCATATAAGGAATTTTACCTAATTCTGCATCTCTAATCTTTCTACTTACAGTTTCACTTCTATTGTCAAGTAGCGCGCGAATTTCGTTATTTTCTATCAAATTTAAAACTTTTTTAGAGTATTTTTCATATTTATCACTTATGGGAAGAATGATGACTTGGTTAGGAGTAAGCCAAAGGGGTAGATTGCCAGCGGTATTTTCAAGTAAAATAGCAACAAATCTCTCTAAACTTCCAAATGGAGCTCTATGAATCATAACAGGCCTATGGTCATTATTATCTTTACCTTTATAGGTTAAATCAAATCTATCAGGCAAATTATAATCTACTTGTATAGTTCCCAACTGCCATTCTCTTCCTAATGCATCATTTACCATAAAATCTAATTTAGGCCCATAGAATGCAGCTTCTCCATATTTTAAATTATAATTTAAGTTTTTCTCTTTAACTGCTTTTATAATTGCTTTTTCAGACTTATCCCATATTTCTTTTCCTCCAATATATTTTTCAGAGTTTTCAGGATCTCTCAAAGAAATTTGAGTAGTGAAATCGTTAAGCCCTAATTTTGTAAAAACATGTAGTGTTAAATCAATTACATCTTTAAATTCTTTATCAAGCTGATCTTCTGTACAGAAAATATGAGCATCATCTTGAGTAAAACCTCTTACTCTTGTTAGACCATGTAATTCACCACTTTGCTCATAACGATATACAGTTCCAAATTCTGCATATCTTACAGGTAAGTCTTTATAGCTAAATCTATTTGAATTATATATCTCACAATGATGTGGACAATTCATAGGTTTTAGCATAAATTCTTCGTTTTCTTTTGGGGTTTTTATAGGTTGAAAACTGTCTTCCCCATATTTTTCATAATGTCCAGAAGTTTTATAAAGTTCTTTGTTCCCAATGTGAGGGGTAATTACCATTTGATATCCAGCTTTCTTTTGTGCTTTAATAAGAAAATTTTCTAATCTATTTCTTAAGTCTACTCCTTTGGGTAACCATAGGGGTAGACCCATTCCAACCTTATTTGAAAATGTAAAAAGATTTAATTTTTTCCCAATTAATCTATGATCTCTTTTTTTAGCCTCTTCAAGATTCAATAAGTATTCGTTAAGTAATTTTTGTTTAGGAAATGAAATACCATAAACTCTAGTTAGTTGCTTGTTGTTTTCATTTCCTCTCCAATATGCACCCGCTACATTAGTAATCTTAACAGCTTTTATAATTCCAGTATTTGGTATATGGCCTCCTTTGCAAAGATCCGTAAAACTGGAATGGTCACAAAATGTTATTTCACCATCATCTAAATCCTTTATTAATTCAAGTTTATAATCATTTGATGATTTCTTATAATAATTAATAGCTTCTTTTTTTGATACAGAACGCATCTTAAAATCGTGTTTGCCTCTAGATATTTCAATCATTTTTGATTCTATTTTATCAAAATCTTTATCTGATATTGTATACTTATTAAAATCTACATCATAATAGAATCCATTTTTTATTGCAGGCCCAATAGTTAATTTAATTCCTGGATATAACTCCTCTAATGCTTGTGCAAGAACGTGTGATGATGAATGCCAAAAGGCTTTTTTACCATCATTATCTTCCCATGTGTACAATTCCAATGATCCATCATTATTTAATTTAGTTGAAATTTCTACAGGAATACCGTTGAAACTTGCTGCTATTACATTTCGAGCAAAACCTTCACTAATATCTTTTGCAACATCAATTACAGAAATATTTTTGCTATATTCTTTTTTACTACCGTCTTTTAGGGTTATAGAAATCATGTCCTAGAAAATAATATTAATATTTAATTTCTTGCATTAAAATTATAAATCATTTTTCAAAGAGAGTATTAATTATTTTAAATATTCCCTTAAATATCAAAAATATAGCTATTACACAGAAAAATACACCCAAAAAAGTGTAAATATTAAATACACTGTCATATTTTGTATCACCTATTTGGATTATTACGGGGCCAATAATAATTGGCAGTAATGAACTTATCAAGTATGTAAACCCTTTTTGTATTTTATTTTTCTTCAATTGTACTATTTTTATAATTGTCAATTGCTTTTCTGACACTATTATCTTTTTTAAGTAATTCTTTTGCTTTTGATTCTGTAATGTTTAATTCTGACTTTACGATTTCCTCTCCTCGTTTTACTAATTTATTATTTGATAGTTGCATATCTACCATTTTGTTCCCTTTTATTCTCCCTAATTTAATCATAACAGTTGATGAAATCATGTTTAGAATTAATTTTTGAGCTGTACCAGATTTCATCCTTGAACTTCCTGTTATATATTCAGGTCCTACAACAGCTTCAATAGGGTAGTTTGATATTGCTGATAGAGGTGATTTTTTATTACATGTAATACAACCAGTAGTTATCTTATTTTCATTACATTTTTTTATTCCTCCTAAGACATAAGGAGTTGTTCCAGATGCTGCTATACCAATTACCACATCTTTTTTTGTAATATCATAACTTTTTAAATCATTCCAAGCTTGAGTTAATGAATCTTCAGCAAATTCTTGAGATTCTCTTATAGCCTTGTCTCCTCCAGCTATAATCCCAATAACTAAACCTTTATCAACTCCAAAAGTTGGTGGACATTCAGAAGCGTCTAATATACCTAGCCTTCCACTAGTACCAGATCCTATGTAAAACAATCTTCCACCTTGCTTGATTTTCTTATATATAATATCTACTAAAGGTTGAATTTTTGTTATTGTTTTTTCAATAATATAAGCAACAGTTTTGTCTTCTTGATTAATTTCTGACAGGATTTCAATTGTAGATTTTAACTCTAAATTGTCATATAAAGAGTCTTGTTCTGTAGTTTTGATAAAATTTCTATTCAAATCTTAAATTAATTAATGAGTGTTTATAATATTATTTAATATTGAACTAGGTCTCATTATTTTTTCTGTTTTTTCAATATCTGTTGCGTAATATCCACCAAGATTTACACTTTTACCTTGATGTTTATTAATTTCTTCAACTATTTTAGATTCATTATTTTTTAATAAATCATACATCTTGCTAAATTCATTTTTAAGTTCAATGTTCTTAGTTTGGTTTGACAGTGCTTCTGACCAATATAATGCTAAATAAAAATGACTACCTCTATTGTCTAATTCGCCCACTTTTCTTGAAGGAGATTTATTAGTCATCAGCAATTTTTCAATTGCTACCCCTAAACAACTTGATAGTAATGATGCTTTCGAGTTATTATTGTTTTTTCCTAGATGATCTAAAGATACTTCTAGCGCCAAAAATTCACCTAAAGAATCCCATCTTAAATGGTTTTCTTTCATGATTTGTTGTACATGTTTCGGGGCTGATCCTCCAGCACCAGTTTCAAAAAGTCCCCCTCCATTCATTAAGGGCACTATTGAAAGCATCTTTGCACTTGTTCCTACTTCAAGAATTGGGAATAAGTCAGTTAAATAATCTCTTAGAACATTTCCTGTTACAGAAATTGTGTTTTTCCCCTCACTTATTCTTTTTAATGTAAACTTAGTAGCCTCATATGGAGATAATATTTTTATTTCAATATCCTTTGTATTATAATCTTTGAGATATAATTCTACCTTTCTTATTAATTCAATGTCATGTGATCGTTCTTTATCTAACCAAAATATTACAGGCTCTTTTGTATGTTTTCCTCTTTCAACTGCTAGTTTTACCCAGTTTTTTATTGGTTCATCTTTTACTTGACACATTCTGAAGATATCTCCTTTTTTTACTTTTTGTTCAATAAGTATTTCTCCATTTATATCTTTTATAAGCACATTTCCATCTTGTTCAATTTCAAATGTTTTATCATGAGATCCATATTCCTCTGCTTTTTTTGCCATTAATCCAATATTTGAAACACTTCCCATAAATTTTGGATTAAATGCCCCATTTTTTTTGCAAAAATCTATAGTTGCTTTATAGACTAATGAATATGAGCTGTCAGGAATAATTGCTTTTGTATCCATCATTTCATTATTTCTATTCCACATTTTTCCTGAATTTTTAATCATTGCTGGCATTGATGCATCAATTATTATATCACTAGGAACATGTAAATTTGAAATGTTTTCGTCAGAATTAACCATTGCTAGGTAAGGTCCTTTTTTAATAGCAATATCTATGTCTTCCATAATTTTGTCAGACATTTCTGGCTCTAAAGAACTTACCTTGTCTAATAAGGTTCCAACACCATCATTTGGGTTTACTTCAAGTTCATTAAATATCTTTGAATACTTTTTAAAAACATCTTTAAGAAAAATCCTTACTACATGCCCAAAAATTATTGGATCACTTACCTTCATCATTGTTGCTTTAAGATGTAATGAAAGAAGTAATCCACTATTTTTAGCATCAATTATTTCATTTTGTATAAAGTCAACTAAAGCTTCTTTTTTTAACACAGAAGCATCAATAACTTCTCCTTTTTGAACTTGGAAATCATCTTTTAAAATTTCTTCTTTCCCTTCTAAATTAGTATGAGAAATATATATCTGTTTTTCAGTATTTAATGTTAATGATTTTTCGTTATTTCTAAAGTCACCCTTATTCATAGTAGAAATATGCGTTTTTGAATCTTCTTTCCATTCACCCATTGAATGGGGGTTTGCTTTAGCATAGTTTTTAATTGCAGAAGGAACTCTTCTGTCAGAATTTCCCTCTCTTAATACTGGATTAACCGCACTACCTTTGACTAGGTCATATATTTTTTTATTTTCTTCATCATCATCATTTTGCGGGTCATCAGGATATCCCGGTATATTATAGCCTAATTTTTGTAGTTCAATTATTGCATTTTTTATCTGAGGAATAGAAGCGCTTATGTTCGGTAATTTAATTATGTTAGCACTAGGTTGATTAACTAGATTTCCTAAATATTTTAGATCATTTTCAACTATCTGATCTTTATTTAATTTATGAGAAAAATTAGCTAAGATTCTTGATGATAATGAAATATCCCTTATTTCTATATCTATATTAGAAGATTTAGTGAATGCTTTTACTATTGGTAAAAAAGAGACAGTTGCTAAAGCAGGCGCTTCATCTGTCTTTGTGTAAATAATTTTAGACATTTATATATCAGAAAATTAGTTTTCCAAAGATAATAATTGCCATTGAGAAATAACAGTAAATAAGTTATAGATATAAAAAACAAAAGCCACATTATTGTAGTTTCCTACTCTAATATGGCTTTCTACGAATCTGCTTTGTAATCAATTTACCATTGCTGGTTGTGACAGAATTTGCATTTTGTCTTGATTTCATCGCTGATTCTGTTAGAATCTGAACTTCCCGTTTGCCTTGGAGATTGCTCTCTTTGGCTCCCGTTTTTTTCGGATCCTAGTTTAATTGTTTTCGTGGTTCTGGCCTTCGACTCTCATTTGCATGTGAGTTTTTTGCTTGAACTTACCCTTAATAGATTCTTCAAGCGAACTTTCAGAATTTTCTTTTGGGTCTAATTTTAGGTCATAAGGTTTGTGCAGGCACACATCTTATAGTTTAAAATTTGCTTTGGTTTCCTGCTTGCGCATTCGACTTTCTGCTTGCTGAAAACAACTATATTTAAAAGAACGTTTCTTTTTGTTGAACTTGTATCGTTGCCGATGTAGCAATTGCTTCAAATTCTTGTATCTAATATAGATTAATAATAGCTAAATACAGCAAATAAATTGAAAATAAATTTCAACAGCTTTTAAACTACTACTATTAACAATTGTTAATAACTTTAGATTAGCTTCTTTTTTCTCTAATCTTAGCTTTTTTACCTGTAAGATTTCTGAAATAGAATATTCTTGATCTTCTGACTTGCCCCTTTTTATTTACTTCAATTTTTTGGATAGATGGTGAGTTTACAGGAAAAATTCTTTCTACACCAATTGAGCCTGACATTTTTCTTATCGTAAAGGTTTCAGTAGATGAACTACCTCTTCTTTGTAAAACTACTCCCTTAAAAAACTGAACACGTTTTTTATTACCTTCTTTAATCTCGTAATAGACTGTAATTGTATCTCCAGAACTAAATGATGGATGGGTTTGTTTTGTAACAAACTGATCTTTTACAAAATTAATTAATGAACTCATTATTTTAAATTTAAAATTAATTCAAGCTAACGTGAACAGTTTTTGTTGAGAGGTTAACCTGAAACGCCAGCAAAAATAACAATAAAATGATAATTAACAATTATAATTACATTCTTTATATAAAATTACTCTAAATCAGGTCTTTTTTTCTTAGTTTCTTCTATTGCTTTTTCCATTCTCCACTTTTCTATTTCACTATTATTTCCATTAACCAAAACTTCAGGTACTTTCCATCCTTTATATTCTCTTGGTCTTGTATATATAGGTGAAGAAAGAAGATTATCTTGAAATGAATCTGTAAGTGCAGAGGTTTCATCTCCAATTACACCTGGGATTAGTCTTATTATACTATCACAGACTACAGCAGCTGCAAGTTCACCTCCTGAAAGTACATAGTCACCAATAGATATTTCTTTTGTTATCAAATTATCTCTTATTCTTTGATCAATACCCTTATAATGTCCACATAGAAAAATAATATTTTCTAAAAGTGAAAATCTATTTGCAATTGACTGATTGAATTTTTCACCATCAGGGGATAAATATATTATTTCATCATATTCTCTTTCCTTTTTTAGTTTAGAGATGCATTTGTCAATAGGTTCAACCATTAATACCATTCCTGCACCACCTCCAAACTGATAATCATCAACAGACTTATAATTATTGGTTGAATATTCTCTTAAATTGTGAATATTAACACTAACAATACCTTTTTCAATACTATTTTTTAGAATGGATGATTCAAAAGGACTTTTTAATAATTCGGGAACTACAGTAATTATATCTATTCTCATTAGTTATTTAAAAAGAAATTTTATCTAAAATTAAATCTTTCTGTTATATTATCATCATTTATTATTTCAATACTAACAGGATCATTGTAGTTTCTAGATTGTAAAATCTTTTCAATATCTGTGATTGTATTTATTTTAGTTCCATTTATTGATTTTATAATATTCCCCTCTTTTATTCCATAATCTGTCCAATATTTCTTATAAACACTATTAAATTCTGATATTTTAACTCCTTTAGAAATATTACTTTTCTTTAATTCATCTGGGTTTAAATTTTTCAGTATCCCTATTAGATAAAATTGAATTCTTTCATTCTTATTTAGAGTTACTGAAATCAATTTTTCTTCTGAATTGCTTTTTAACTTTATAGTTACAATATCATTAGGTCTTTTTGTATTTAAATATCCTTTTAAATCTGAAAATTTATTTATAATTATTCCGTCAATTTGTTTAATAATATCTCCACTTTTAATTCCAGAAATATTTGCTCCTGATCCTTCTTCAACAGAATTAATATAAAAACCTTCCGTATCAGTTATTCCTAGCTCTTCAGATAATAAGCTATTTAATGATGATCCAGTTACACCAAGAAAACCATATTGAGCTACTCCAAATTCCATAATGTCTTCTACTATTTTTCTTGCTATGTTACTTGGAACAGCAAATGAATAGCCAATATATGAGCCTGTTTGAGATTGTATGGCAGTATTAATACCTATTAATTCACCTTTTGTATTTACTAATGCTCCACCAGAATTGCCTGGATTAACTGCTGCGTCTGTCTGTATATAAGACTGTGTTGTTCTTCCAGATGGATCTAAATTTCTAGATTTAGCACTAATTATTCCAGCAGTAACTGTAGAATTTAAATTGAATGGATTACCAACGGCAAGAACCCACTCCCCAATTTCAGTGGAATCACTATCTCCAAAGGTTGCATAAGGTAAATCTTCTTCACTGTTAATCTTTAATAATGCAATATCATTTTGCTCATCACTTCCAATCAGACTAGCTTCAAAACTTTGATTATCATTAGTTGTTATTTCAATTTTATCAGCATTGTTTACTACATGTGAATTAGTAATAATATATCCATCAGGAGATATTATCACACCTGATCCTGTGCCAATTGAAGGACGCTGCTGTCTTCTACCAAAAATTAAATCTTCTAAACTGAAATCATTTGAAATATTCGTTGAGTTTTTTACATGAACAACATTGTTAATCGTTTTTTTGGCTACTTCAACAAAATCAGGGGTTTGAAAATTTAAATTTTGAAAAGTATTAGAAGTTTGTACTCTTTCTAAAAATTGGTTTTTAGTTTCGGCTGCTGTTATTGAATCTATTTTTTTTTCAATTGAATTTATATAATTTATAGACTTATTTATTAAAAATAAGCTTACAGCTAATATTAATATTATAAACAGATTTTTTTTCATAACTATTTAATGTGTGGTTCAAATATAAAGCTATTAATTATCTAATTTCTAAATAAGATATTTAACGTACATTTAACAATCAATTTTAGATATAATTATTACATATATTTGTTTTTATGAAGATCAATTTTTACAAATATGAAGGTTCAGGAAATGATTTTATTTTAATTAACAATCTAGATGGATTATATAATAACATTTCTCCAATTTTTATTTCTAGCGTTTGTGATAGAAAATTTGGTATAGGATCAGATGGGTTAATTTTAATTGACAGTAATAAGGATTATGATTTTACCATGCGATACTTTAATTCTGATGGTTCCGAACTAGGTTTTTGTGGAAACGGGTCAAGATGTATAGTTAAGTTTGCACATAAGCTAGGTATTATAAAAAGAACAGCCACCTTTAAAGCAATAGATGGAGTTCATTATGCAGAAATAATTAATAATAATCTAATAAAAATTAAGATGAACGATATTAATATGAGTAATTCTAATAAATTAACTCTAGATAACAATAAATTGTATTTAAATAATGGTTCTCCTCATCTAGTGATTAGATCTAAGGATTTAGATAAAATTGATGTCTTTAGTGA
>JAZABS010000011.1:0-14798 GCA_036136835.1 Bacteroidota bacterium | reverse complement strand
CATTACAGTTTGCACATACAATTTCTACTCTGTATCTACTCAAAGAATAATCATCTACATACTTTATTGCTCCCTTTATAGATTCATCAAAACTTGGCCAACCACAATCAGATTTAAATTTTTGATCACTTGTAAACAAAGGAGTTTTACAACCATTACAATTATATACTCCATTTTCAAAATGCGTATTATACTCTCCTGTATGAGGGTATTCAGTACCTTTTTCAATTAATACCCTATACTCTTCATCATTTAGTATTTTTTTCCATTCTTCAGGTGTCTTATTGCTCATATCATTTTGTTTTATTTTTTGGGTAGTATTTACAATCTTTTCTTGTGAAAAAACACTATTAGAATAACACAGAAATAAGATTGCTAACACCCATAGATTTTTCATATAAATAACAATTTAATTGGCTATAATATAAAATATATTCTTATCTTTTTAACCTATTAATTAAACTAGAATATACCTTCTGCAAAAGTATCTTAATTATATGCAAAAATACAAAAAAGGAAGTAAAAAGTTATTAAATGCATGGGCTATATATGACTGGGCTAACTCAGTATATCCTCTTGTTATATCTACCGCAATTTTCCCAATATATTATGGTATAATTACGGACGATTATATAAATTTTCTTGGGATTTCATTTAAAAACACTGCTTTAATTAGCTATGTGACAGCGTTTGCATTTATAATTTTAGTTTTTCTATCACCTCTATTATCAGGTATTGCTGATTATACTGGAGGAAAAAAGTTTTTTATGAAACTTTTTTGTTACTCTGGATCAGCTTCATGTATACTTTTATATTGGTTTGAAATTGATAATCTGGATTTAAGTCTTTTGTATTATTTTATTGCATTGATAGGATTTTGGGCAAGTCTAGTCTTTTACAATTCATATTTACCTGAAATTGCATTTCCTGAACAGCAAGACAAGATAAGTGCTAAGGGATACGCAATGGGGTATTTCGGAAGTGTTATTCTACTTCTAGTTAATCTTATAATGATTAATTTTCCTGATTTATTTGGAATTACTGATTCAAATGGAGTAGTAGCGGAGATAATGGCAATGAAAATTTCATTTGTAATGGTAGGTTTTTGGTGGTTTCTATTTAGCCAATATACTTTCTATTATTTACCAGGAATAAAATATTACAATCAAATTAAATCTCAATCTGGATCAGAAATAAAATCTAGGAATGTAATTTTTTCAGGTTTTATTGAATTAAAGTCTGTATGGGATGAACTTAAAACCAATTACACTCTAAAGGTTTTTTTATTGTCATTTTTCATATATAGCATTGCTCTGCAAACGGTTATCTTAGTGGCAACTTATTTTGGTGAAGCTGAAATTCAATGGGGTGAAGGGGAGAAAACATTTGGGCTTATTCTAAGTATTTTGTTAATTCAGTTGGTTGCAATGGCAGGTGCATTAATTAGTGCTATAATATCTGATAAATTAGGAAATTTCAAAACTTTGATTGGCCTAAATTTTATTTGGGCACTTATTTGTTTGTTTGGTTATTATGTTGAAACATCCCTTGAATTTTATTTTGCAGCTGGTTTAGTTGGTTTAGTAATGGGCGGTATTCAAGCATTGTCTAGATCAACATTTTCAAAACTGATCCCAAAAACTAACAATAACACTTCTTATTTTAGTTTTTATGATGTTTCTCAGAAATTGAGTATTGTAATTGGCATGACACTTTTTGCAACAATAGATCAAATTACAGGGAGTATGAGAAATTCCATACTTCTCTTTGTGATCTTCTTTATTATAGGTGCAGTTATATTAATTAAACTAGATAAAAAAACTGTATAAAAATCTATTGGCATAGAAATTGAACAATATATGTTGAAATAATGCTTTTTTTGTTGAATAACTGATAAGGAAATTAAACAATAAAGTGAAAAATAAAAATATGTCGCAAGAAAAGATCTTTAATATTGACAATTTGTCAGTTCAGGATATTGATGAAAATTCTGAGTTAATTCCTTTAATGACAACTGAGGATGAAAAGGAAATAATCAAAGAAAATTTACCTAAAACACTTCCTATTCTTTCTTTAAGGAATACTGTCTTATTTCCTGGTGTTGTTATACCAATTACAGCCAGTAGGGATAAATCTATTCAATTAATAAAAGATGCTAATAACTTTAATAAACTTGTTGGAGTTGTAGCTCAAAAGAGTGAAAAGGTTGAAGATCCTAAGCCAAATCAAATATATACTATAGGAACTGTAGCAAAAATTTTAAAAGTTTTACAAATGCCTGATGGTAATACAACAGTTATCATCCAAGGTAAAAAGAGATTTGAAATAGATAGAATCATATCAGAAAAACCTTATATAACTGCGAATATCAAAGATGTGCCTGAAATCAATCCTGGAGATGATCATTCAGAATTTAAAGCTATAATTGAATCAATTAAAGACCTTTCTTTAGAAATAATTAAAAGAAACCCAAATATTCCATCAGAAGCATCTTTTGCTATAAAAAATATTGAAAGTAATTCCTTCCTTATAAACTTCGTTTCATCTAATATGAATTTACCTGTATCTGACAAACAAAAGCTTTTAGAGATGAATGATCTGAAGAAAAGAGCAATGGATACATTAAAATTTATGAATACTGAGTTTAAAAAACTTGAAATTAGAAACGATATTCAATCTAAAGTTCAAAGTGATTTAAGTCAACAGCAACGTGAGTTTTTCCTTCATCAACAAATGAAAACAATTCAAGAAGAACTTGGAGGTGTGAGTCATGATACTGAAATAGAGGATATGAAGAAAAGGGCATCAAAGAAAAAATGGAATGATGCTACTAAATTACATTTTGAAAAAGAGATAGCTAAATTGCAAAGAATGAATCCTCAAGTTGCCGAGTATTCTGTTCAAAGGAATTATTTAGACTTACTTTTAGATTTACCATGGAATAGTTATAGTAAAGATAAGTTTGATCTAATAAAAGCTAGAAAGATTCTGGATAGAGATCATTTTGGGCTTGATGACGTTAAAAAAAGGATTATAGAGTATCTAGCAGTTTTAAAAATAAGAAATGACATGAAATCGCCTATTTTATGTCTACATGGGCCTCCAGGTGTTGGTAAAACATCATTAGGAAAATCAATTGCTGAAGCAATTGGAAGAAAATATGTTAGAGTTTCATTGGGAGGATTAAGAGATGAAGCTGAAATTAGAGGCCATAGAAAAACATATATTGGTGCTATGCCTGGTAGAATAATACAAAATGTTAAGAAAGCAAATACATCTAACCCTGTATTTGTCCTTGATGAAATAGATAAAATAACAAGTTCTAATATTGGAGATCCTTCATCAGCTATGCTTGAAGTTTTAGATCCTGAACAAAATAATGAATTCTATGACAATTATTTAGAATTAGGATATGACTTGTCTAAAGTTATGTTTATTGCTACATCTAATAATTTGTCTTCAATCCAGCCAGCTCTATTAGATAGAATGGAGGTTATCAATGTTACTGGTTATACTACTGAAGAAAAAATTCAAATTGGTAAAAAGTTTTTATTACCAAAACAATTAAAAGAACATGGTTTAAAAAATAAAGATCTTAAAATTTCAAATTCAGTTATGGAAAAAATAACCGAAGGCTATACTAGAGAATCAGGGGTTAGAGGTCTTGAGAAGCAAATAGCAAAACTTGTTAGAAATTGTGCAAAAAACATTGCAACAGAAATAAAATATGACCCAGGCTTATCTATTGAAGAGATGCACAAAATCTTAGGCACTCCTAAACTGGAAAGAGATAAATATGAGAATAATGACATTGCAGGTGTTGTTACTGGTTTAGCATGGACTAGTGTTGGCGGCGATATTTTATTTATTGAATCAATATTGTCAAAAGGAAAAGGCAAGTTATCTATAACTGGGAATTTAGGAAAAGTTATGAGTGAATCAGCTAAGATAGCACAGGAATATATAAAGTCTAATGCTGATAAATTTGGACTTTCTACTGATATGTTTGAAAATTATAATGTTCATATTCACGTGCCAGAGGGAGCAACTCCAAAAGATGGTCCAAGCGCTGGTATAGCAATGCTTACATCACTAGTTTCCTTATATACTCAAAAGAAAATAAAATCTAAAATAGCTATGACTGGAGAAATAACCTTAAGAGGTAAAGTTTTACCAGTCGGAGGAATTAAAGAAAAGATTTTAGCTGCAAAAAGAGCAAAGATTAAAGAAATCATTCTTTCTAAACAGAATGAAAGTGATGTTAATGAAATTAAGAAGGATTATTTAAAGGGACTTACATTTCATTATGTAAATGAAATGAGTGAAGTTATAGACATAGCAATAACAAATCAGAAAGCTAAAAACCATAAAACCTTACAATAATCAAATAGAATTAGAGTTTATTCATATAATACTATATAAATAAAATAATGAAGAGGACTCTAATAGTTTTAATTTTCTTTATAGTAAATAACACCTTTTCACAATTAGCTGGTGAATCCACATATCAATTCTTAAATGTTTCTACTTCACCAAGACAGCTAGCTTTAGGTGGTAAAACCATTACAAATTATGATTATGATGTAAGTCAAGCAATCTATAATCCTTCTGTAATAAATTCGGAAATGGACAATAATTTCTCTTTAAATTTCTTTAATTATTTTGCTGATATAACTTATGGTAGTGCTGCTTATGCATATACTTTAGATAATAGAGGAAATACTTTGCATTTCGGTCTTTCATATATTAATTATGGAAATTTTGAAGGATATAATGAAATTGGTGATCCTACAAATGATTTTACTGGAAATGAAGCTGCATTATCAGTTGGATATGCTAATAAATTTAAGGATATACCAATATATTATGGGGTTAATGTAAAGATTGTTACATCAAAATTTGAGCAATATAACTCTTTAGGTCTTGCTTCAGATATAGGGTTCTATTATAAAAATGATAAATTATTGTTAGATATAGGTTTGGTATTTAGAAATATAGGCACCCAAATTAAATCTTATGACAATGTGCATGAGAAATTACCTTTTGAAGTTGATTTAGGTATCTCGCAGCTTGTAGAAAATGCACCAATCAGATGGCATATAACATTAGAAAATATTCAAAAGTGGCCAATAGGATTGTCAAATCCTTCTAGATTAATTATTGATTTAGATGGCAATGTGACTGAAGAGAAAGTTAGTTTTATGAATGATTTATTAAGGCATGTAATTGTTGGGGCAGAGCTATTCCCAAAAAGCATATTTAATTTACAATTAGGCTATAGCTTTAGAAGGGGAGAAGAGTTAAGAATAGTAGATCAGAAAAATTTTTCAGGATTATCATTTGGATTTGGAATTAAATTTAATAAACTTCGTTTTAATTATAGTCATGCAAGATATTCTAGTGCATCTAATATTAGTTTTCTTGGTCTACAAATTGATTTAAACTAATGAAAAAAATTATAATAGCAATTGATGGTTATGCATCAACAGGGAAAAGTAGCCTTGCAAAACAATTATCTCTAAAACTTAACTATATATATGTGAATTCAGGTTCAATGTATAGAGCAATTACATTATATGCCATAAATAAAAAATTAATACCATTAAATGAAAAAAATATAGCTGATTTAATAAGCTCTCTTCCAGAAATTAAGTTAGATTACATAATAAACAAATCATCCAAACTTTCAGATATTTATTTAAACAGATTAAATGTAGAAAAGCAAATTAATTCACTTGAAGTCTCAAATCACGTAAGTTTTGTTGCTGAGGTTCCTGAAATAAGAAGATTTGTAGTTAAAATTCAAAAATCTTTTAAAAGTAAAGAGGGATTAGTTATGGATGGCAGAGATATAGGTTCAGTTGTTTTTCCAGATGCAGATTTAAAACTTTTTTTAACAGCCTCAGATAAGGTTAGAGCAAAAAGACGATATGATGAATTAAATAAGGACGGGCATAAGGTTGATTATGATGATATTCTATATAATATCATTAGTAGAGATAAAAAAGATTCTGAAAGGAAAGATTCTCCATTAATTATTGCTAAAGATGCAATTGTAATTGATAACTCAGATTTAAGTATTGAAGAACAACTAGAATCTGTCCTTAAAATAATAAAGTCTAAATTTAGCTTATAAAAGAGTAAATTAGGCAATTCAATTTAATATTCTTACATTCGCATTCCTTTTGGTAATAATTCGACATGACAAAAGGAAAAAAATAATATTAATTCTTCTGAAAGTTAATTTTACTTAATTCTGTCGATGACTTTTCAGAATACAAATTTTTAGTTCATGGCTAAGAAGAAGATAGAAAAAACTGAAGAAGAATCGTCAGTTGAAAAAAAAGAAAAAGATACAGTAAAGACTTCCAAAGATTCTAAATCAAAAAAACCTACCAAAAAAAAGGGATCAAAAGTTTCTGATAAACCAACTAAATCAAAAAAAGAAGATTCAGTTGATTTAAAAGATTCTTCTGTTAAAGAAGAAAAAAAAGTTTCTCCAGAAAAATTTCTTAAGGAGTTTGACTGGCATAATTTTGAAGAGGGAATTGAAAAGGTTGATGAAAAGAAACTTGAAGATTTTGACAAACTTGTAAAAGAGAATTTTGTAGAAACTTTAACAAACAAGGTTGTTGAAGGAACAGTTGTTCATATATCTGATAGAGATGCAATAATTGATATTAATGCAAAATCAGAGGGTGTAATATCCTTAAATGAATTTAGATATAATCCAAACTTATCAGTAGGTGATAAAGTTGAAGTATTAATTGATATTAGAGAAGATGCATCAGGTCAATTAATTTTATCTCATAGAAAGGCAAGAGTTATAAATGCTTGGGATAGGGTTAATTCTGCTCATGATAGTGGGGAGATTGTAAATGGGTTTGTTAAATGCCGTACAAAAGGAGGAATGATTGTTGATGTTTTTGGTATAGAAGCTTTTTTACCAGGATCACAAATTGATGTTAAGCCAATAAGAGATTACGATCAGTTTGTTAATAAAACTATGGAATTTAAAGTTGTAAAAATTAATCATGAATTTAAAAATGTTGTTGTTTCTCATAAAGCATTAATAGAAGCAGATATTGAACTGCAGAAGAAAGAAATAATCAAACAATTAGAAAAAGGGCAGATATTGGAAGGTTCTGTTAAGAATATAACAACTTATGGGGTTTTTATGGATTTAGGTGGAGTAGATGGCTTAATACATATAACGGATTTATCATGGTCTAGAATAAATCATCCAAATGAAATTGTTGAATTAGATCAAAAATTAAAAGTTGTAATATTAGATTTTGATGAAGATAAATCAAGAATCCAGCTTGGATTAAAACAACTAAGTAAACATCCTTGGGAAGCATTAGGAGATGACATAAAGATTGGTGATGTAGTAAAAGGTAAGGTTGTTGTAATTGCTGATTACGGTGCATTCATAGAAATAGCTGAAGGAGTAGAAGGACTAATTCATGTATCAGAAATGTCATGGTCAACCCATTTAAGATCAGCACAAGACTTTGTTAATGTAGGAGATAAAATTGAAGCAAAAATATTAACATTTGACAGAGAAGAGCGAAAAATGTCATTAGGTGTAAAACAATTAACACCTGATCCTTGGACTGATATAACTAAAAAATATCCTGTTGGTTCTAAGCACACAGGTATGGTTAGAAATTTTACAAACTTTGGAGTATTTGTTGAGCTTGAAGAAGGAGTCGATGGTTTAATATATATATCTGATCTTTCTTGGACTAAGAAAATAAAACATCCTAGAGATTTTTGTAATGCAAATGAAAATATCGAGGTAGTTGTTTTAGAATTAGATGTTGATAATAGAAAATTAAGTCTTGGTCATAAACAATTAACGGAGAATCCTTGGGATAAATACGAAAAAGAATTTGAGTTAAATTCTATACATAAATCAGAAATTAGTGAAATGGTTCCTAAAGGAGCTATAGTTAAATTTAATGAAGATGTTACAGGTTTTGTTCCATCAAGACATCTAGTTAAAGAAGATGGATCTAAATTAGAACCTAATGAACAAGCAGATTTTAAGGTTATAGAATTTAATAAGGATTCAAAAAGAATTGTTTTGTCTCATACACAAACATTTGAAAAAAAGGAAGATGATTCTTCTAAGCCTAAGAATAAAAAGAAAGCGAAACCTAATATAGAAGAAGAAAGTAAAAATACAATAGGTGATGCAAATGAACAATTACAGGAGTTGAAAGACAAAATGGATGGAAAATAAAAAAAAAGCCTTTCAAAATTGAAAGGCTTTTTTGATTCGTAATTAATGTTTTAAATTTTTATATTTAAGTATTATATTTTTTTAATGAAAAAATCTATACTTCTTAATTCAAAGGAACTTAATGTAACAATACAAAGGCTAGCCTGTCAATTAATTGAAAATCATGGTGAGTTTTTAAACACAGTTTTAGTTGGAATACAGCCTAGGGGAAAGTATTTGTGTAATCGAATTGTAGATGTTTTAAAGTCTAATTATAATATTGAAAACCCCAAATTTGGTCTTTTAGATATAACATTTTACAGAGATGATTTCAGAAGAAATGAAAATATTTTAAAACCTAATAAAACAGACTTTACACTATCAATTGAAAACAAAAATATAGTATTTATTGATGATGTTTTATTTACAGGAAGAACAATAAGAGCTGCTTTAACTGCAATAGAATCATTTGGACGTCCAAAATCAATAGAATTAATGATTTTGATTGATAGAAGATTTAGTAGAGAACTACCTATACAGCCAGATTACAAAGGGATTCAGGTAGATGTTTATAAAAATGAAAGAGCTTTAGTGAATTGGGATGTAGATGGAGTTGATGATTATGCTTACATTGTAAAAATGAATGATGATGAATGAATTAAGTGTAAAACATTTATTAGGAATTAAATATATTACTTTAGATGATATCAAATTAATTTTTGATACAGCTGATAACTTTAAGGAAATTATAAATAGGCCAATTAAGAAGGTGCCATCTTTAAGAGATGTTACTATTGCAAATTTATTTTTTGAAAATTCAACTAGAACTAAATTGTCATTTGAGCTTGCTGAAAAGAGATTATCGGCAGATATAATAAATTTTTCATCATCTCAGTCTTCAGTTAAAAAGGGTGAGACGTTAGTTGATACTGTTAATAATATACTTTCAATGAAAGTAGATATGATTGTTATAAGACACCCTAACCCAGGAGCACCTATTCAACTTTCAGACAAAATTTCAGCCTCCATAATAAATGCTGGAGATGGAGCTCATGAGCATCCAACACAAGCTCTTTTAGACTCATACTCAATAAGAGAAAGATTAGGAGAAGTTAGAGGAAAAAACGTATTAATAGTTGGCGATATTAAACACAGTAGAGTAGCATTGTCTAACATTTATGCACTTCAATTACAGGGTGCAAATGTTATGGTCTGTGGTCCAAAAACATTAATTCCTAAGTATTTGCATAAACTTGGCGTAAAGGTTGAATATGATCTAATGAAAGCTCTTAGATGGTGTGATGTTGTTAATATGCTTAGACTTCAAAATGAAAGAATGAAAAGCAGCTACTTCCCATCAGTAAGAGAATATATAAAATTTTTCGGACTAACTATGGATCATTTGAATTTATTAGATAATGAAATAGTCGTAATGCATCCTGGCCCTATAAACAGGGGAGTTGAAATATCTAGCGATGTTGCAGATTCAAAATATTCTATAATTTTAGATCAAGTTGAAAACGGAGTAGCTGTTAGAATGGCAATAATATATTTATTAGCAAAGAAAAATACTTTTAAAATCCAATAATTTTATGAAAGATTTAAGCAGCTATAGAAAAGATTATTCAAAACATATCCTAGATGAAGAAAATACACCTTCTAATCCCTTTACTCTTTTTAATCAATGGTTTAATGAATCTGAGAAAACTTTATATAATAAGGAAATTAATTCAATGGTCTTGAATACTATTGGCAATGATGGTTTTCCAAAAGGACGTTTAGTTTTGTTGAAATATTTTTCTGAAGAAGGTTTTGTTTTTTTTACAAATTATAGAAGTGAAAAAAGTTTATCTATGCTCAATAATAATAAAGTTTCACTTACATTTTTTTGGCAAGAATCTGAAAGACAGATTATAATTAAAGGGAAAGCTGAAAAGACTAGTGAAAAATTAAATGAGAACTACTTTAAAATTAGACCTTTTGAAAGTAAAATAGCAGCTCATGTTTCAAAAGATCAAAGTTCAGTAATTAGTTCTAGAGAAGTTATAGATAAAGATTTTATTGATTTATGTTCTAAATTCAAAGATAAAGATGTTCCAAGACCAGAATATTGGGGTGGATATATTGTAAAACCAGTTGAGTATGAATTTTGGCAAGGAAGAAAGAATAGACTTCATGATAGAATTAAATATTCAGTTAATAATGCTAAATGGGAAAAATACAGATTATCTCCTTAAATACATTATTTATAGTAGATGTTAAATGAAAAAGTATGCTGCAGTAGATATTGGGTCAAATGCTATTAGATTATTGATTGTAGGAGTTCTTAAAACTAATTCAGTTCATAAATATAGAAAAATTAGCCTTGTAAGAGTTCCTATAAGGCTTGGCCAAGATGTATTTCTTTATAAAAAAATCTCTAATGAAAAACTAAAACTTTTATTAAATACATTAAAAGCTTTTAAGTTATTAATGAGTGTTCATAATATTGACAGATACAAGATATGTGCAACATCAGCAATGAGGGAATCAAAGAATTCAAAAAAAGTTTTAAAAAGAGTTCGCAAAAAACTGAACTTAGATATTAATATAATTTCTGGAAAAGATGAGGCTTCAATTATAGCAAATGTTTTTGCAAAGGATTTCAATAATCACAAGAATCTTTTATATGTTGATGTAGGGGGAGGAAGTACAGAATTGACTATAATAGATAAAGGGAAAATTGTAGAATCAAAATCATTTAAAATTGGTACTATTAGAATATTAAATAATTTAGTTAAAAAGGATACTTGGGGCAAATATGAAGAATGGATAAAAAAACACACCAAAATTTATAATGGAATCTTAACCATTGCATCAGGAGGAAATGCAAATAAACTACTTAAAATATCTGGAAAAGAAATAAGAAAACCAATGTCTATAGAAGTAATTAAAGAAATATATTTAGAATTAAATAAATATTCTTTTGAAGATAGAGTTATTAAATTAAATTTAAGTACTGATAGAGCTGATGTAATCATTCCAGCAACAGAAATCTATTTAAAATCTATGAATTTTTGCAAATCTAATCAAATAATAATCCCAAGGATTGGATTAGCTGACGGTATAATTAGAATGATTTCTTATGATGAGAATTTTGGAAATCAATTATTATATTGACAAATTAAATGAATCTTTAAGTATTTCAATATCCGGGTTTTTCTTTTTCATTAGTTCATACTTGTCTTTATCAGTGTATACTAATTTTTCTTGAACAGATTCATCTACATTTATTTCCATATAGACCTCATTGTTTTTAAGATTTTCTCTCAGATATATTAGAAGTTCCTTTTTCTCATTTTCTAATTCAACTTTGTTTGTTGAGTTAGGTAAAACTATTTTTATGGTGTTTTGATCTAATGTTGGATTATCTATACGTAAAATTGAAGCAATATTATATCTTCCTTTTTCTTCCATAATTTCAGAATATTTCTCCCATAATGCTATAATATCTGTCTCATTATATGGATTATTTTCATGACTTGATTCTTGAATATTATTTTCAGAGCTATTTATAAATTCTTTCTTTCCGACACTTTTTAAAGATAATCTTGAGGTTGTTAGCTTATCAATTTCAATATCTAATTTTGGTTTAACATCAAGTATTTCTTCTTTAATTACATTTTTATTAGTAATTAAATTTGCATTAAAGTAAGATGCTGGGATTATTTTGTAATTAAACTTTTTTTTTTCATCATTATAATTTAATGATGCTAATTTCATAAAAGTTAACTCTATTAGAAGATTCTGATTTATACTTTTTGAAAAATTAATATCACATGTATTTGTTATATTAATACATTCAATAAAATATTCAACACTGTGATTGCTAGAAACTTCTTTAAATTTCTGTTTAGTTTCTTTATCGCTATTGAAAAGCCTAATAGATTTATTGTCTTTACTCACTAATAAATCTCTAAAAAAAGTGCCTAGACCTGATATTAACAAATCACCTTGAATTCCTTTAGATAAAATAGAATTTGTTAACACTAGAAGTTCAGGTATTTTATTTGACACAATCATATCAAATAGTTCAAAATAAACTTGATTATCAACAATATTAAGACCTTCCATCACAGTAGAAAGTGAAATTTCATTATCTTTTGAACTTAATATTTTATCATATATTTGAAGAGCATCTCTCATAGATCCATCAGCTTTCTTTGCTATAATGTTTATAGCACTCTCTTCATATTTAATTTTTTCTCTATTACTTATTTCAATAAGATATGAGCTTATATCATCAACACTTATTCTATTAAAATCATAGATTTGACATCTAGAAAGAATTGTTGGGATAATTTTATGTTTCTCAGTGGTTGCTAGAATAAAAACACAATGTTTAGGAGGTTCTTCTAAAGTTTTAAGAAATGCATTAAATGCACTTGATGAAAGCATATGAACCTCATCAATAATATATACCTTATAATTCCCAGTTTGTGGAGGTATTCTAATTTGGTCGGTTAGATTTCTAATTCCCTCAACACCATTGTTTGATGCAGCATCTAACTCAAAAATATTGAAAGAAAAATCTGAATCATTATTTTTCACACCCTCATTAATCATTTTAGCAAGGATTCTAGCGCAACTAGTTTTTCCAACCCCCCTTGGTCCAGTAAACAATAAAGCTTGAGATAATTGTTTTGTTTTTACGGCATTTTCTAATGTTGATGTGATAACTTCTTGACCAATAACTTCATCAAACGATTTTGGCCTATATTTTCTTGCAGAAATCTGATAATCCCCCATGAATTTAAATTTACAAAATATTGTAATCTAATTATACAATTATGTATAATAATTATTAAAATATTGTTTTTTAAACAAAATCAGTATTTTTGCGCTGTAAGTAGGTTGCCTTGTCGCTATATTATATAGAGGAAAGTCCGAACACCAAAGTGCATCATAGTGGTTAATTGCCACCGATTGTGAAATCAGGAAAAGTGCAACAGAAAGTATGTACAGGTAATGCTGTAGTGAAATCAGGTAAACTCTATGAGGTGCAATGCCATGTAAACCAGCTATAAGAGTTGCACGCTCAATGTTGGAGGGTAGGCAGCTAGAATAAATTGGTAACAATTTATCAAGATAAATGACAGGGGCTTGAAAAAGTACAGAATTCGGCTTATAGACTAACTTATTTAAGAAAAGCGAGTATTTATAATACTCGCTTTTTTATTACTCAAAAAAACTAAAACAACTATCTCCATATGTCCTTTTTTCTATAAAATTATGATGATAAGAAAAATCATGTTTCTTATAATGTTCTAGTATAAAAATCCCACTATTGTTAAGTATTTTATTTCCAAAAATCAATTCAATAATTAAGTTTAACTTTTCTTTATCCATAGAGTAAGGGGGATCAGCAAAAATTATATCAGCATTAATGCCCTTTTTTAAGTATTTAAATACATCGTTTTTTATTGTATAAATATTCATATTTAAATCCTTTTTCTTCGCATTTATAAAATCGATACATTTAAAATTATGATCAATAGTATATATCGATTTAACACCTCTTGAATAAAATTCATAACTAATATTACCTGATCCTGAAAATAAATCAATTACAGATTTGTTTTTAAAGCTAAATTTATTTGAAAGTATATTGAAAATACTCTCTTTAGCCATATCAGTTGTAGGTCTCACCGGCAAATTTTTAGGAAATATTATTTTTTGCCCCTTATTTTTACCAGAAATAATTCGCATTTAAAAACTATTGGTTAGTATTAGATCTGACCTTAAGTCATCATAGAATTTGCTTTTATTCTCAATTTTAGAATTGAAAATATAAACATTTCTTATATACTTATATATAATCTTATAATATTCATCTTCTTCGGTAATTTTTCCAGAAATAACAATTGGAGTTTCTTCAGGATTAAGTTTTAATTGGTCAATAGCAAATAGAACATAATAGATCACATCTTCTTTGGATATATATTCAAATGTATTATAAAAGACTAGCTTATTTTCTTTAAAAAAAGTTAAATCAATACGATTTAAACCAATATTAAGATATAAAGAAGGATTAGTTGAGTTTTTTTCATTTAATTTAATTTGTTCTAGAATAATCGAGGAGTAGTGATTATATATAAATGAATCAAATTTTTTAAATATGAAATTATTTATGTTAACATATGGAATATAAACATTTATACACTCATTGTTAAATATTGAATCATTTGCAACATAGTCATTTTGAAGAATTTTAGAATTAAATTTTAAATAACTTAATGCATTGTTCTTATCAAAAAGAACTTTAGGAACTACTGTAGATAAATTATTATAATGTATAATTTTTACAGAGGAAAAGGTGTCATTTAGTTCAGAGTTATCTTTAAATGAGCTTTTTAAATGTTTTAGTAATTCTTTTGGAGTTATCTTTTTTGAAAAAACAATTTCTTTTAAAAAAACTATTTCATTTTTATTTTCATCAACTATACAAAAAGAAAGTCCATTCAAACTAATATGAATGGACAGTTTTATATTAGAAGTTAAATCTATTCTATTTATCTTTTGTATAGTTTTT
>JAZABS010000010.1:0-23608 GCA_036136835.1 Bacteroidota bacterium | reverse complement strand
ATAAATAAGGTTGCAGTTATTGGATCAGGTATAATGGGTAGTGGTATTGCATGTCATTTTGCTAATATTGGAAAGGAAGTCTTATTGCTTGATATTGTTCCAAGTAAACTTTCTGATGAAGAGATTAAGAAAAAACTAACCCTAGAAGACAAACAAGTCAGAAATAGAATTGTTAATGAATCACTAGCAAAAGCAATAAAATCCAAACCTTCTCCATTATATCATAAAAATTTTAAATCAAGAATAAAAACTGGAAATTTAAAAGATGACTTAGAAAAAATATCTGAATCAGATTGGATAATTGAAGTTGTTATAGAAAATCTTGAAATTAAAAATCAAGTTTTTTCAGAAATTGAAAAGCACAGAAAACCTGGAACCATTATCACATCAAACACTTCAGGAATTCCTATTAAATTCATGAATAGTAATCGTTCTGAAGATTTTCAAAAACATTTCGCTGTTACTCATTTTTTCAATCCACCTAGGTATCTAAAATTATTTGAAATTATTCCAGGGCCTAATTGTAAAGATGAAGTCATAGATTTTCTTACTATGTATGGGGAAAAATTCTTAGGCAAAACCTCTGTTTTAGCTAAAGATACACCAGGTTTTATAGGAAACAGAATTGGAAATTTTGGAATACAAGATCTTTTCCATAATATGAAAGAACTGGATCTTTCAATAGAAGATTTAGATACATTGACAGGTCCTCTTATTGGAAGACCTAAATCTGCAACATTTAGAACAGCTGATCTTGTTGGGATTGATACATTGTCTAAAGTAAGCAATGGAATATATGAAAACTGTCCTGATGATGAATGTAGAGACGTATTTATAGTCCCAGACATTATAAAAGATATGCTAGAAAAAAATTGGCTTGGTGATAAAACAGGTCAAGGTTTCTACAAAAAAACTAGAGATAAAAATGGGAAAAGAGAAATTCTAGTTCTGGATTTTGAATCAATGGAATACAGAAAAATGAATAAAACTAAATTTGATATTGTTGGCAAGGCTAAAAAAATAGAAAATACAATTGAAAGATTTAAAGTTTTAATTGATGGAGACAACAAAGTGAATGAATTCTACAGGAAAATGTTAGCAGGAATGTTTTCATATGCACAAAATAGAATTCCTGAGATATCAGATGATATATATAGTATTGATGATGCTGTAAAAGCAGGTTTTGGATGGGAAAATGGCCCATTTGAAGTATGGGACTCAATTGGAATTGAGGAAGGAATTAAACTTATGGAATCATATGGTAAAAAACCTGCAAAATGGATAGAAGATTTAATTAATTCTAATATTAAAAGTTTCTATAATATTAAAAATGGATTTACATATTATTATGAAATTTCAGAAAAGAAACATAAAATAAAACCCGGTCAGGAATCATTTATAATTCTTGATAATATTAGAAAATCTAATCTTGTATGGGAGAATGAAGAATTCGTAATACAAGATCTAGGTGATGGTATTTTAAATGCTGAATTTAGATCAAAAATGAACTCAATAGGAGAAAATGTACTAATAGGCATAAATAAAGCAATTGATTTAGCTGAAGAAAATTTTCAAGGACTTGTAATTGGGAATCAAGCACCTAATTTTTCTGCTGGAGCAAATCTTGCATCGATACTTATGGCTGCAGCAGAGCAAGAATATGACGCAATAGATGATTCTATAGTCAAATTTCAGGAAACAACAATGCGTTTACGCTATAGCAATATACCCACTATTGCTTCAATTCAAGGTATGAGTCTAGCAGGAGGCTGTGAAATATTAATGCATTGTGATAAAACAATTGCTAATTCAGAAACTTACACAGGACTAGTTGAAGTTGGTGTTGGATTAATACCTAGTGGTGGTGGTACAAAAGAAATGACGTTAAGAGCATCAAACAAATACAATAAAAATGATGTAGAACTTAACATATTACAAGAATATTTTTTAACTATTGGAATGGCAAAAGTTTCTACTTCTGCATATGAGGCTTATGACATTGGCATATTTGAAAAAGGAAATGATTTAATTATAATGAATAATAAAAGTCAAATTGCAGTAGCCAAAAGTCATGCAAAAATTATGGCTGAATCAGGTTATACTGCTCCTTTAAGAGAAAAAAATATTAAAGTTTTAGGGAAACAAGCATTAGGAATGTTTCTTGTTGGAACTCATTCAATGGAATCAGCAAATTATATAAGTGAATTTGATAAAAAAATAGCGAATAAATTAGCATATGTTATGGCTGGTGGAGATTTATCAGAATCTACAATGGTTTCTGAACAGTATTTATTAGAACTTGAAAGAGAAGCCTTTTTAAGTCTTTGTGGAGAACGAAAAACATTAGAAAGAATTCAGCACATGTTAACCAAAGGGAAACCTTTAAGAAATTAAAAAAATGAATACAGCATATATTATTTCAGCATATAGAACTGCAGTTGGTAAGGCTCCAAGAGGACTTTTTAGGTTCAAAAGACCTGATGAATTAGCTGCAGAAACTATTGAATATATGGTGAATAAAATTCCTGTACTAGATAAATCAAGAATAGATGATGTTATTGTTGGGACTGCGACACCAGAAGCAGAGCAAGGTTTAAATATAGCAAGACTAATAGCTTTAATGGGATTAAAAACGGATGATGTTGCTGGTGTAACTGTTAACAGATATTGTGCTTCAGGGCTTGAGACTATAGCAATGGCTACAGCTAAAATTCAATCAGGAATGTCAAATTGTATTATAGCTGGTGGAGTTGAAAGTATGAGCATGATTCCAATGGGAGGATATAAACCTACACCTGACTATAAAACAGTTAACCAGGGTAAAGAAGATTATTATTGGGGAATGGGATTAACAGCTGAAGCTGTTGCAAAACAATATTCTATTTCAAGGGAAGACCAAGATGAATTTTCATATAAATCTCATATGAAAGCATTAAAAGCTCAAAAAGAAGGAAGATTTGATGATCAAATTGTACCTATTAAGGTGAACCAAACATATGTTGATGATAATGATCAAAAATGTACTAAAGATTATACTGTTTCAAAAGATGAAGGACCTAGAGAAGGAACTAATATTGAGGTTTTGAATAAGCTAAGACCTGTTTTCTCAAATAAAGGAAGTGTAACTGCAGGAAATTCATCCCAAATGAGTGATGGCGCAGCATTTACTCTTATTATGAGTGAAAAAATGGTAAATGAACTTAATCTAAAGCCAATTGCAAGAATGGTAAATTATGCTGTTGCAGGAGTTGAGCCTCGTATAATGGGTATAGGACCTGTTAAAGCTGTTCCTAAAGTACTAAATCAGTCTGGGTTAAAAATTAATGATATAACATTGATTGAGCTAAATGAAGCATTTGCATCACAATCATTAGCTGTAATTAATGAATTAGACCTTAATAATGAAATTGTAAATGTAAATGGAGGGGCAATTTCATTAGGTCATCCACTTGGATGTACAGGTGCGAAATTGAGTGTTCAGCTTTTTGATGAAATGAGAAAAAGGGATCTAAATGGCAAATATGGTTTAGTAACAATGTGTGTTGGAACTGGTCAAGGTGCTGCTGGAATTTTTGAATTTATAAACTAATTAATCATGACTGAAAAAAAATATATAATTGGTGGTGAATTTATTGTAACGGAATCAAAGGCCGAAAATATTTTTACACCAGAAGATTTTTCAGAAGAGCAAAAAATGATGCGTGATTCAGTTATTGAATTTAATGAAAGAGAAGTAATTGTTAAAAAGCATAGATTTGAAGAAGGGGATTTTGATCTGACTGAAGAGGTAATGAAAAAAGCTGGTGAAATGGGATTTCTAGGAGTTCATGTCCCTGAAAGATATGGTGGATTAGGAATGGGATTTATTTCAACAATGCTAGTTTGTGAATATATTTCTAGTGGTAGTGGATCAGTTAGTACTGCCTTTGGAGCACATACAGGAATTGCCACATTACCAATATTATTGTTTGGTAATGAAGATCAAAAAAACAAATACTTACCTAAACTTACATCTGGAGAATGGTTTGGTTGTTATTGTTTAACTGAGCCAGATGCAGGAAGTGACGCTAATTCTGGAAAAACATCTGCAGTACTAACTTCTGATAAAAAATCTTACAAAATTAATGGTCAAAAAATGTGGATCTCAAATGCAGGGTTCGCACAGTTATTTATAGTATTTGCTAGAATTGAAAATGATAAAAATATTACTGCATTTATTGTAGAAAAAGATAAGAGTAATGGGATTGTTTTAGGAGATGAAGAAAAAAAGCTTGGAATAAGGGCTTCATCTACAAGACAAGTTTTTTTTAATGATACAATTGTGCCGGCTGAAAATATGTTAGGTAAAAGAGGAGAAGGCTTCAAAATAGCTGTCAATTCATTAAATGTTGGAAGAATAAAACTTGGTGTTGCAACTATTGATTCTCAAAGAAGATGTACTACAGCCTCTGTCCAATATGCAAATAACAGAAAACAGTTTAACACTAGAATTTCAGATTTTGGTGCAATTAAATATAAAATTGCTGAAATGGCAACTAACACCTATGTAGGTGAATCTGCATGCTATAGAGCTGCAAAGGATATTGAGAATAAAATTAATTATCTTATTGAGTCTGGAATTCCAGAACAAAAAGCTGAATTAGATGCACTTGAAGAATTTGCAATTGAGTGCTCAATAATAAAAGTAGCTGCCTCAGAAGATATGCAAATCTGCTCTGATGAAGGTATACAAATATTTGGAGGGATGGGTTTTTCTGAAGAAACTCCAATCGAATCAGCATGGAGAGATGTTAGAATAGCAAGAATTTATGAAGGAACTAATGAAATAAATAGAATGCTTTCAATTGGAATGCTTCTTAAGAAAGCAATGAAAAAGAATATTGATATTCTGAGTCCAACTAAAGCCGTATTTAAAGAAATTATGGGGGTGCCATCATTATCATTTAAAAAAAATAATTATTCAATTCTATTTACTGAAGAAAAGGTATTACTTAAAAATTTAAAGAAATTATTTTTAATGATTAATGGATTTTCTGTTGAAAAATTTGGAAAAGATTTAGAAAAACATCAACAAACACTTATGGCATTATCAGATATATTGATAGAAATTTATATGGCTGAATCAGCTTTGCTAAGAACTGAAAAAAATGTAAATAGATTTAGTGAAGAAGATTATAAAACTCAAATAGATATGTCAAAATTATATTTATATAATGCTGTTGACATAATATCAAAATCATGCAAACAAATCATAGTATCAATTTCTAGAGGGAATAAACAAAAAATGCTACTAAAAGGTTTAATAAAATTTTCTAAATATAAAAACAACCCTGATATAATAGGAATAAGAAATAATATCGCTGAAAAAGTTAAAAAAGAAAATAAATATTGTTTTTAAAAGCAATATTTTGTTACCAAAGTCTTTTTGTATTTAATTCTTGCTGAATTTTTAAATCTTCTTCACTAATAACCTTTAAAAAAGAGGGATGCTGTTCTATTGCAAATTCAATTTTTTTAACTATTTCTTCAGGAGAATCATTCTCATAATCAATTTTTAGTGGGGGTTTGATTTCCATTGACTGCAAAATATTCTTCTTTTTAATTCTAATTCCTTTTTTGTCAAAAGACCTTCTAAAACCATCAATAACAATAGGAATTACAATTGGTTTGTATTTTTTTATTATAAATGCTGTTCCTTTTCTTATAGGTTTAAACGGTGTTGTTGTTCCTTGGGGGAAAGTAATAACCCATCCATCATTTAGTGCAATTCCAATTTTTGAAACATCACTCATTTTCACTTGTCTATTTATTTCTTGTCCGTCACTCCTCCAAGTTCTCTCAATACTAACAGATCCTGCATAAGCCATTATTCTAGGCAATATGCCTGAACTCATTGTTTCTTTCGCTGCAATAAAATATAAATTTAATTTTGGGTTCCATATATAGCCAATATTTTTTATTGAATCTACTCTACCCTTCAAACTTGCGTTAAATACATGAAACATTGAAACAACATCAGCAAAGTATGTTTGATGATTTGAAACAAATAAAACATTCTTGTCAGGTAAATTTTTAATTATATCAGAGCCATCAATTCTTAACTCATTAAACCCTCTGAACCTTCTATGAGTTAAAAGTCCAAAAATTCTTATAAGCCATTTTTTAAGAAAAAGTATGTGGCCAAAAGGGTTTCTCTTTATAATTCCCATTTAGAAAATTTGACTACAAAAGTAACTAAAAGTTATAGAACTGAGGTAAAAATATCTTTAACTTCGGATAAGATCATAGCTGTAGCACCCCAAACATAATGTTCGCCTAATTTATATGCGGGTACTAATGCATCTATTTGTCTATTAGAAATTTGAGAGGCTTTTGTCTTCACTATTTCACTATTAATCAATTGATCAATTTCAATATTTATTACCTCCTGGACTTCATTTTTATCAATAATAAACTCAACTTTGTCATCTGTATAAACCATAAATGGGAAAATATCATAATTGCTTGGAGGTACATAAATATTATTTAATTTTTTAATTAGTGTAATTTTATTAGAATTAACACCAATTTCTTCATTTGTTTCTCTTAATGCAGTTTGAAATATATCCTTATCCTTATTCTCAAATCTTCCGCCAGGTAAACCAATTTGGTTTGAATGGACCCCTTTATATTCATTTCTTAAAATTAGTGTAAAATAGACCTTATTATTATTTGGATGGAATAATATACTAACTCCTGCCTTTTTAGAATTATAATAATTAGTTTTTGTTAATTCTAATAAATATTTTCTAAATGGTGGGGCCATTTTTAAATGGGATAGATTAGAATCAATTTCTGTTTCTTTAATTTTTGGAATAATTCTTATAAAATCATCAAAGGTCATTAACTAAACTTGTTTTTCCCTAATTTTTAAAGACCACTCAAATGTAAATTTAGATACAACTATATCATTATTATTTATGCCGGCAGAAGACAAAAGGATAGTCTGTGGAGCTTGGGAAGATATTAACTCATTTATTATATTATCAATTTCATTTCCCTGATTACATTTAAAAATTATTGTACCGGTTGCCTTTTTATAATAATTAGCCTTATTTGAAATCATTAACATCGATACATCATATCCGGTTTTTTCAATCTTATCTTTCAACATTAAAGCTGTAGTTAATTCAGCAGCCATACCTTGAGCTGCCCAAAACATTGACTTAAATGGATTTTTATTAAACCAATTAAGCCTAATTTTAATTTCACATTGTTTTTCATCTATTGATTTTATTCTAGTCCCACAAAAAAATGCAGATGGCAAATCTTTTAGTAGGAAAAAATTGTATTTAAAAAATTTCATTTATTTAGATGATAAATATTTTTCTGCGTCAAGAGCCGCCATACACCCAGTTCCAGCAGCTGTAACTGCTTGCCTATAAATATGATCTGCAGCATCTCCAGATACAAAAACACCAGGAACATTAGTTTTTGTAGTATCAGGTTCATTAATAATATATCCTGTTTCATCCATTTTTAAATAAGGCTTAAATATCTCTGTATTTGGAGTATGTCCAATAGCAACAAAGAACCCAGTTATAGGGATTGTTAATTCTTCTAATGTTTGATTATTATAAACCAAAACACCCTCAACAACACTTCCATCACCTAAAACCTCTTTTGCTTCAGTATTGTAAAGAATTTCAATATTATCAGTATTTTTTACTCTATCCTGCATAATTTTAGATGCTCTAAATTCATCTCTTCTAACTAACATGGTAACCTTTTTACATAATTTAGAAAGATAATGAGCTTCTTCACAAGCAGAATCCCCTGCTCCAACGATAACAACTTCCTGACCTTTATAAAAAAATCCATCACAAACAGCACATGCTGAAACACCACCTCCTAGTTCTAAATATTTTTGTTCTGATGGTAAACCTAAATACTTTGCTGTTGCACCAGTTGCAATAATAACACTTTCACATATAAGCTCATCTTCGTCATTAACCCATAATCTTAGATCATTGCTAAAATCAACTTTAGTAATCCAGCCATTTCTTACATCTGTTCCAAAACGCTGAGCTTGGTCCTGCAATTCTATCATCATTTCTGGACCAGATATTCCTTTTGGATATCCAGGAAAATTTTCTACATCAGTTGTTGTAGTTAATTGGCCTCCTGGCTGAGTTCCCTGATATAAAACTGGATCCATATTAGCTCTCGCAGCATAAATTGCTGCAGTATAACCAGCAGGGCCTGAGCCAATAATTAAACATTTTATTTTTTCTGCCATAATAGTATTTCAAATATAACAATAAATGCGTGTAATTTTCTCTTTGAAATTATATAAAATTCAATAGCAAATGAATATTCTATTTTTTGTAAATTGAAGAAAAAACAGAATGAAAAATTTTATCTATAGATTTTTATTTCCTTTATATTTTATATTGGTTACTCCATCACTATTTAGTAATGAATTTTCATATGAAATAATTGTCTCTGATATAGATGTTCCTTGGGGATTTGTTTTTTTAGAAGACAATTCATTACTAATTACTGATAGAAAAGGTCAATTAATCCATTTTAAAAATGGCAAAAAAATAAAAGTAAAAGGCCTTCCAGAAATTATTGCTAAAAATCAAGGAGGATTATTGGATATTGAACTTCACCCTAATTATAATAAAAATGGATGGATATACATCTCTTATTCTTCATCAAATGAAAAAAGGGTTGGATCAAATACATCAATAATGAGATTCAAAATTGAAAATAATAATATGATTGAAAAGCAAATTATATATAAAGCATTGCCGAATAGCAGAAGAGATAGACATTATGGTAGTAGGATTGAATTTGACAATGATAATTTTTTATTTTTTTCAATTGGAGATAGAGGAAATAGAGATATAAATCCCCAAAGTATCGAAAGGGATGGTGGAAAAATTTATAGATTATATGATAATGGAGAGATCCCAATTGACAATCCTTTTATTAATAATGTAAATGCTAAGAAAGCTATTTATAGTTATGGACATAGAAATCCTCAAGGTATGGTGATTAATCCTTTTACTGAAGAATTATGGATTCATGAACATGGACCTAGAGGTGGAGATGAAATTAATATTATAAAAAAAGGGGAGAATTATGGATGGCCCATGGCAAGTTATGGGATAAATTATATAGGAACAAAATTTACAGATAAAACTTCAATAGCTGGAATGGAAGACCCTATACATTATTGGGTTCCTTCTATTGCTCCTAGTGGAATGGCTTTTATTACATCAGATAGATATCCAAATTCTAAAGGCAATTTATTAATTGGATCATTATTATTTGAATATGTTCATATGTGTATAATGAAAGATAATAGAGTATACAAAGAAGAAAGAATTTTAGAAGGTATTGGAAGAGTAAGATCAATTAGAGAAGGTCCTGATGGATATATTTATATAGGAGTTGAGAATCTTGGAATAATAAAACTTATTTATAATAATTAATAGATGTTAACTATTGGAATAACTGGTGGTACAGGAAGTGGTAAAACAACCATTTTAAACCAAATTAAAGAAAAATTTAACGAAAAAGATATTGGTTTTATTTCTCAAGATTCTTATTACAATGATAATGGGGATTTAAGTTTTGAAGAAAAAAATAAAATTAATTTTGACCATCCTGATGCAGTGGATTTTGAATTAATGATTAATCACCTAATTGATTTAAAAAATGGAGTGAACATTAATCAACCCATTTATTCTTTTTTTGACCATAATAGAACTGAAAAAACTAAAACAATTGAATCAAAAAAAATAATGATTGTTGAAGGAATATTAATTTTAAATAATAAAAAATTAAGGGATTTAATTGATATAAAAGTATTTATAGAATCATCAGTTGATTTAAGATTTAAAAGAAGATTAAATAGAGATATATCTGAAAGAGGACGGTCTGAAGAAGAAGTGATTGAATTATTTAACAATAGATTAAATGAAATGCATAAATTATATGTAGAACCAATGAAAAAGTTCTGTGATATTATAATTACTAATAACAAAAAAAATTTAATAGAAATAAATCCATTAATTAAAATAATTAATAAAAATTTGTAGAATGAAACTTAAAATTCCATCAGTTTTTAAAAATATATATTTTATAATTATAGTTTCGTTTATTATATGGATGTTGTTTTTTTTCAGTAATTCATATTTATTTCATAGAGAATTAAATAAAAATATCTTAAAATTAGAAAAGCAGAAGGATTTTTATAAAGAAGGTATTAAAGAAGATACTAAAGAATTAAATAAAATTAAAACTGACAGTGGTCTTGAAGAATATGCAAGAGAAAAACTTTTTATGAAAAAAGAAGATGAAGAAATTTTTATAATAGAGTTTGATAGCATAAATGATTAATATTCATTATGAGAAAGAAAATATTAAATGAATTTAATAAAACTGATCCCGAATCTTGGAAAAGAAAGATTAAAGATGATCTAAATAAATTAGGATATAGAAAAATTCCTGAATATAGTTCTAAGGAAAATATTGACATTAAGCCATTTTATACTAAAGAAGACCAAATAAATTCAAAAAATTTAGACTTAACATATCCTGAAAATTGGAGGATATCAAATACCGTAATTGTCGAAAATTCATCTGATGGAAATCTAAAGGCATGTAATCTAATAGATAAAGGAGCTGACAGTATTAATTTTATAATTAGAAATAGAGAAATCTCATTTAAAGAACTATTAAAAAATATTTCATCAAAGAATATTGAACTGTTCCTTGAAATAGAATCATCTTCTGCTCCCTTATTAAGTTCATTGAATGAATTAGCGAAAAAATCAAATTTATTTAACATTGTTTATGATCCAATTGGGAATTTGGTAAAATCTGGTAATTGGACAAAATCAATGAATGAAGATTTAAATCAATTAAAAAATAATGTTAATCTTCTAAAAAATTTCAATAATACTATAGTTATAGATTCTGGTATTTATCAAAATGCTGGAGCAAATATATTTGAAGAAATAGCATTTAGCATGAATCATGCAAATGAATATTTAAATTATTTTAATGGTAAAAATGCAGAAAAAATTGCATTTAAAGTTTCTATAGGATCAAATTATTTCTTTGAAATTGCAAAATTAAGAGCAATGAGACTTCTATGGAGTAATATTACTAGTGAATATGGAAATAAAATTATTTCCCCTCATATTATTGCAAAACCATCTAATAGGAATAAAACTATATATGAATATAATAATAACATACTAAGGACTACTACAGAATGTCTTTCAGCAATTTTTGGTGGAGCAAATACAATATCAAATTCAACATATGACTATTTATTTAACAAAAAAAATGAATTCTCAGATAGAATAGCATTAAACCAATTATTAATAATTAAAAATGAAACAAATATTGATAAAGTAAAAAATGCAGCAGATGGCTCCTATTATATAGATAATCTAACTAGAACAATAGCTGAAGGAGCATTAAAAATATTTAAGGATATAGAAGAAAAAGGAGGGCATATTGTTTGCTTAGAAAAAAATATAATACAAAATAAAATCAAGGATAGTCATAAAATTGAACAAAAGCATTTTGATGATGGAAAAGAAAAACTAATTGGAATAAATACTTATAAGGATGAATCATTAAAAATTAAATCTGAAATTACAAAAGATATTTCTAAAAAAACTAATACAATTAAAGGCATAATTGAGCCTCTTATTGAAAGTAGAATAGCTGAAGAAACTGAATTAAGCAGAATAAATAATGAATAGAAAGAACTTACAAAATATCAGTTTAAATGATTTAGATAAATCAGAAATTAAAGAAAAAAATGAAAATTTTCTTACAGCTGAAAATATAAACATAAAGTCTAGATATACTAAGAATGATTTAAAGAATATTGAACAAATTGATTTTGGAGCTGGTATAGAGCCATTCTTAAGAGGGCCATATTCTAGTATGTATGTTACAAGACCATGGACTATAAGACAGTATGCAGGTTTTTCAACTGCTGAAGAAAGCAATATGTTTTATAAAAGAAATATTAAATCTGGGCAAAAAGGATTGTCAGTAGCTTTTGATCTACCTACTCATAGAGGTTATAATTCAGATAATAAAAGGGTTTATGGAGATGTAGGAAAAGCAGGTGTGGCAATTGATTCAGTTGAGGATATGAAAATATTATTTAAAGGAATCCCACTTGATAAAATGAGTGTTTCAATGACTATGAATGGTGCTGTTTTACCAATAATGGCATTTTATATAGTAGCAGCAAATGAACAAGGGGTAAAAACTTCTGATTTAAAAGGGACTATTCAAAATGATATATTAAAAGAATATATGGTTAGGAACACATATATATATCCTCCAAGAGAATCTATGGAGATAATATCAAACATCTTTAAATATACTAGTAAAGAAATGCCAAAATTTAATAGTATTAGTATTTCAGGATACCATATGCAAGAAGCTGGTGCAACAAATGATTTAGAACTTGCATATACTCTAGCAAATGGATTAGAATATGTAAGAAATGGCATAGATGCAGGTCTAAAAATTGATGAATTTGCCCCAAGACTATCATTCTTCTGGGGCATAGGTATGAATCATTTTATGGAAATTGCAAAACTAAGGGCTGCTAGAGTCATATGGGCTAAACTAATTAAGAAATTTAATCCTAAATTAAGTAAATCAATGGCATTAAGAGCTCATTGCCAAACTAGTGGATGGAGCTTAACAAGACAAGACCCCTTCAATAATATTACAAGAACTGCCATTGAAGCCTGCTCAGCTGTTTTTGGAGGCACCCAGAGTCTACATACAAATTCGCTAGATGAAGCAATTGCACTGCCAACTGATTTTTCAGCAAAAATTGCTAGAGATACACAATTATTTCTTCAGAATGAAATTAAAATTACCAATACAGTTGATCCATGGGCTGGAAGTTACTATCTGGAATCAATCACTAATGAACTTATTAAAAAATCATGGGAACATATAGAGGAAATTGAAAATATTGGAGGTATGACTAAAGCTATTGAAAAAGGAATACCAAAACTTAGGATCGAACAAGCAGCAACTAAAAAACAGGCAAAAATTGATTCAAAAGAAAGTATTATTGTTGGAGTAAATAAATATGAATTAGAAGAAGAAGATATGATTCAATATTTAGAAGTAGATAATAATAAAGTACGAAATCAGCAAATAGAGAGGATTAATAAATTAAAGGCTAAAAGAAACTCTGAAAAAGTAAAAAAAGCTTTAGATAAATTGCGTAATGCTGCAAAAAATAAAAATAAAAATTTATTAGCTTTGGCTATAGATGCAGCTAAAGAAAGAGCGACATTAGAAGAAATAAGTGAATCACTTGAAGAAATATATGGTAGATATCAATCTGAAATAAAAACATTTACAGGAGTGTATAAATCAAATATTAATAACAATAAATTATTTAATAAAGCAGTAAAACTTGCTAATAAATTTGCGAATGATGAAGGTAGGCGTCCGAGAATATTAGTTGCAAAAATTGGACAAGATGGTCATGACAGAGGAGCAAAAATAGTAGCAACAGGTTTCGCAGACATAGGATTTGATGTTGATATAGGCCCACTTTTTCAAACTCCTGAAGAAGTTGCAAAGCAAGCTGTTGAAAATGATGTTCATATCGTAGGAATATCAACTCTAGCAGGTGGACATAAATCATTAGTTCCAAAATTGGTTGAAGAGCTAAAAAAATATGGAAGGAATGATATATTAATCATATTAGGAGGTGTAATTCCAGAACAAGATTATAGTTTTCTATTAAAAAATGGTGTTTCTGCAATTTTCGGACCTGGCTCAAAAATAAGTGAAACAGCTCTAGAAATTCTAAACTTATTAATTAAAAAACTGTAACATTTTTAACACATTCTGTTAACAAGTTATATTTTATTTCAATTCAAATAATTGTACTTTTAACCCTGGTGATTTATTAAGAATAAATGGCAAAAATAATTGCAATTTCTAATCAAAAGGGAGGTGTTGGGAAGACGACAACAGCTGTTAATTTATCTTCATCTCTAGCAATATTAGAAAAAAGAGTATTGCTTATTGATTTAGATCCTCAAGCAAATGCTACATCTTCTCTAGGCATAGAGAGTGAAATGATTAAAAATGGAGCATATCAATTGTTTGAAAAGTCATGCACAATTTTAGATTGCATTATTGATAATAAAATTGAAAACCTAGATGTTATTCCTTCACATATTGACTTAGTAGGAATTGAAATTGAATCAGTGGATTTAATTGACAGAGAATATCTTCTAGCGAATTCTATTAAAGAAATAAATGAAAAATATGATTATATACTAATCGATTGCCCACCTTCTCTGGGATTATTAACTATCAATGCACTCACAGCCTCTAATTCAGTTATTATTCCAATACAATGTGAATATTTTGCTCTAGAAGGACTCGGTAAACTTTTAAATACAATAAAAAGTATACAAAAAATTCATAACAAAGATCTTTCAATTGAAGGATTATTACTTACTATGTATGATTCTAGACTTAAATTATCAAATCAGGTAATAAAAGAAGTTAAATTACACTTTAATGAAATGGTATTTAAAACAATTATACATAGAAATGTAAAACTTGGTGAAGCACCAAGTTATGGTGAAAGCATATTAGAATATGATGTTAATAGTACTGGAGCAAATAATTATTTAAATTTGGCAAGAGAATTGATACTAAATAATTAGTAATGGCAAAAGCAACAAAAAAACAAGCATTAGGAAGGGGATTATCATCAATTCTAAAAGATGATTCTAATTCAACTAAATCATTAAATCTTAAAAGGAAAAATGCAATAATTGACAACATAGATATTAACCTAATAAATTTGAACCCTTATCAACCTAGATCAAGTTTTAATGAAGAATCTCTTCAAGAACTTACTACATCAATAAAAAACATTGGTGTAATTCAGCCTATAACTATAAGAAGAATCAAAAAGAATGCTTATCAATTAATTTCAGGGGAAAGAAGATTAAAAGCATGTAAAAAATTAGGATTAAAGAATATTCCAGCATACATAAGAACTGCTAACGATCAAGAATCATTAGAAATGGCACTAATTGAAAATATTCATAGAGAAGATCTTGATGCAATAGAAATAGCTATATCATATAAAAGACTGATTGATGAAATTAATCTAACCCAAGAAGAACTCAGCAGTAAGATTGGTAAGGATCGTAGTACAATAACAAACTATTTAAGGCTTTTAAAACTGAATCCAATAATTCAAAGTGGAATCAAAGATGGTTTTATTTCTATGGGTCATGGAAGGTCAATTATAAATATTGAAAATAAATCAGATCAAATTAAAGTATATGAAACTATAATTTCTAAAAATCTATCAGTAAGAAATACCGAAGAACTTGTAAAAAATTATAAAAAACATAAAACAAAGAATTTTCAAGCTGAAAAGCCAAAATATATTTCGACTGCAATAAGCAAATTATCTGAAATTTTTAAAACCAATATTTCAATAAACATTTCTGGAAAAGGTAAGGGTAAAATAGTAATCCCTTTTAAATCTGAATCTGAATTCAAAAAAATAAATAAAAAATTAAATGATTTATAGACATTTAGCATTCATATTATTACTTTTTTTTTCAAATCATAATGCTTTTTGTCAGAATGATCTAATTGATGATGAAAAGAAAGTTTTGGGCCCTGCAAAAGCTGCATTTTACTCAGCTGTCCTTCCAGGATTAGGACAAGTCTATAACAAAAAATACTGGAAAGTGCCTATAGTTTACGGCGCTTTAGCAGGAGGTATTTATTACTTTAACAAAAACAATGATTTATACCATAAGTACAGAGATGCATATAAAAGAAGATTAGCTGGGTTTACCGATGATGAATTTTATGGCAATGGGTCAGTTCCTGCAATATCAAATGATGGTTTAATTCGAGCTCAAAAAAGTCTGAAAAGGAATAAAGAATTATCTATTCTTGTAACCATAGGAATTTATGCATTAAATATTATTGATGCTAATGTAGATGCACATTTGCTACAATACAATCTTGATGATAATCTTACACTAAGTCCAAAAATTAATTATAATGAATTAGATGCAACTTCTAATTTATCATTGTCATTAAAATTGAAATTATAAATTATAATATTTTTAACAAGCTTATATCATTAAATATCAATGATTAACTTAATTTTGAAGAAATTAGCTAATTATAGGTTTATAAAATGAAAACTTTAATTCTTTTCTTATTTATTGTACATATAATTCATGGCTTAGGAACATGGAAGCTATATTCTAAGGCTGGTTATAAATCATGGGAAGCATTTATACCTATTTATAGTATAATTATCCTAATGAATATAATTAATAGATCCAAATGGTGGATTATACTTCTAACTCTTCCCGTAATTAATGTGATAATGGTACCCGTAGTATGGGTGGAGCTATCAAGAAGTTTTGGAAAAAATAGCTATTTAGACACTCTTCTTTCAATTATAACTTTAGGTTTTTATAACTATTATTTAAATTACTTTACAAAAGTTAAGTACGTAGAAAATAGAGGCTTAAATCCGAAAAGTTCAAATGGAGAATGGACTAGTTCATTGATTTTTGCAATTGTAGCTGCAACAATAATTCACACCTATTTTATACAGCCCTATACAATACCTACTTCATCTCTAGAGAAAACACTTCTTGTTGGAGATTTTCTATTTGTAAGTAAAATTAATTATGGTGCTAGAGTTCCAATGACCACCATTGCTGCTCCAATGGTTCACGATACGCTACCATTTATAAATAAAAAATCTTATCTAAATAAGGAACAGGTTCCTTTTATCAGTGAGCTTCCATATTTAAGGTTTCCTGGATTTGAAAAAATAAAAAATAATGATATTGTGGTATTTAATTGGCCTGTAGATACTATGGTTAATATGTTTTATACTGATAAAAATTATTATAAGCCTATTGATAAAAAAACAAACTATGTTAAAAGGGCTGTAGGAATTGCAGGAGATACTTTAGAAGTAATTAATGGATATGTTCACATAAATGGGGAAAAGAATATTTTGCCTGAAGAAGCTAAACTACAATTCTCATATTTGGTACAACCAAAAAAAAATAGATTTAGTAAAAAAATAATGATTAGTAAATATGATATTACAGATGCATTTGGAATAATTAACAGAAATAATACCTATAAATTTATGGGAATTAGTGAAGATGCATTAAACAAACTTAATTATCATCCAAATGTTGAAATTATAGTAAAAGATACCTTACCAAGAGGCTACAGAGACTCAAGTGTTTTCCCTCAAAATGAAAATTATAACTGGAATAATGATTTTTTTGGCCCAATTTATATTCCAAAAAAAGGAGAAACAATAAAAATAAATAGTAAAAATATTCCTTTGTATAAAAGAGTAATAGATGTCTATGAAAATAATGACCTAGAAATAAATGAAGAAAAGATATATATAAATAATATAGAAGTTTCTGAATATACCTTCAAGCAAGATTATTATTGGCTGATGGGAGATAACAGAGGGAATTCACAAGATTCAAGGTCTTGGGGATTTGTACCATTTGACCATGTTGTTGGCAAACCAGTTTTTAAGTGGTTCAGCTGGGATTCAAATGCTAAAGGACTTGAAAAAATTAGATGGAATAGATTATTTACTTCAATTAGCGGAACTGGAGGTCCTGTTAATTTGTTTTTCGGTTTTATAACTATAATTATAATTTTTTGGCTACTTAGTATTGACTATAGCAATTTTAAATTTGGCTGGGATAAAATAAAAAAATAGATGAATTTATTAATTCACCCTAATTATTTGCCAGCAATCTCACAATTAAAATTGATAATTGATTCAAAAAAATTAATTTTTGAAATAAACGATAATTTTCAAAAACAAACCCATAGAAATAGAACATATATATATGGAGCCAATGGACTACTTTTATTATCTATTCCTGTAATTCACTCTCAAAAAAACAGAAAAAAATTTAAAGATGTTAAGATTGCTTACGATTATGATTGGCTAACCCAACATTTAAAATCATTTCAAATTTCATATAGAAGTTCTCCTTTTTTTGAATATTATGAAGACAAACTAGTAGATCTATATGTAAGAAGAGAAAAATACCTCTATGATTTTAATTTAAGATCAATAGATGTTTTATTTGATATGCTTCAAATTAATTTAGAATATGATTTTACTAAAGGATATAGTGAACAATATTCAGACATACTTGACTACAGGAATAATTATAAAAAACTAAATTCTAGTTTTAAAATAAAAGAATATACTCAAGTATTTGAATCAAAACATGGATATATAGAAAATTTATCAGCCTTAGACCTTATATTTAATGAAGGCCCAAATGCAATTAATTTCTTAAAAACTAGTTAAAAGTAAATTTTGAAATAATTGGGGAATGATCTGTAAAATAGACTTTTTCTATTTTGAAATCATTTACTTTAAATAATTTATCTACCAGTATAAAGTCTATTCTTAAAGGAATTGAATTATAATTATATGTTTGACCTAAAAGATTTCCTTTTTCAAGAAAAGAATCCTTTAAATCAGATTTAATTAAATTATATACATAAGAAAATGATGTATTATTAAAATCTCCTGAAACAACAACCTTATAAGGAGAATTCCCTATGTGAAATGATAATATTTCGGCTTGATCTTGTTGTTTTTGGAAGGTATTATTCAAATCTGAAATTAATTTTTCAGCATTATCTATAGCCTGAATATTTAGGCTCCTATCAAACTTAAAAGATTGTAAATGTATATTATAAATTCTTAGTGTATCTCTATTAATTATAATATCTGAAAAAATTGCGCCATTATTAGAATTTTCAAATTTTATTTTTCCAGATGAATGTATAGGAAATTTAGAAAATATTGCCTGACCAAAACTAAGATGTCCATCTCTTAAATACTCAAATTTATAAGGATAAGATTCTAATTCAAAAGGAAATTTATTACTATACTCCTGAAAACTTATAAAATCTACTAGTTGGTTACTGACATATTCTATTATACTATCACGACTTAACTTTTGTTCTAATTCATTATTAAATTTATTATAGTTAAATACATTAACGTTATAACTCATTATTGAAATATTATTACCTCCAACATATTCTGAATTATTAGAAAAATTAATAAATGACCTTAAATGATTGAAACCTAATAAAATGACAACTAATGATAAAATAAATTGCTTTTTTAATTTGATAATCCAATAAAAAACAAAGAGAATATTAATAATAAAAATTATTGGCATAAATAAGCTAAGTAATGAAAGATAAGATAAGATAGAGGGCTTAATTTCAGGTATTAAATAAGACAATAATAAAATGAAAGCAAAAACAGAGTTAACTATATAGATCAACTTGTCAATTAGATTTAATTTCTTCATAATATTATTTTTTGCCTGCCTTAAACAAAAATTCCTTTTCAGATTTAGTTAAACTATCATATCCACTCTTACTTATTTTATCTAATATTATATCTATTCTCTTCTGCTCAGAAAAGTCAACTGTACTTTTACTTCTCTTTTTTGCTCTATTTGTTTTATTAAAATACTTTTTAAAATCAATCATACCATATAAGGATGTATAATAGTAGAAACCTGCTAAATATCCCCCGAGATGAGCAATAGCCCCTCCATCAGGATCATTTCCAGCAAATAATCTTATGATATCCATAAAAAACAAAAAGTACATTAAATATTTAAATTCAAATTTTATAAAAGAAATTTTAATTAAATCATTAGGCATACAACAAAACATAAAAAATAATAATGCATAGGTTCCTGCTGAAGATCCTATTAAAGGCCCTACTCCATCAAAAAAAAGAAGAAAGAATAACCCCCCTAGTATAATACCCGTAAAGAAAATTTTTAAAGGAATTTTTTCACTATAAAGATTTACAAGCTTTGAAGATGAATAATAAATTAATATTAACATAAACAATAATTCAAAAAGCTCTTGATGAATAAAAGCATAAGTTATTATTACCCAAGGATTGTATAGATAATCATGAGTTAAGGCAAAAAATTTATTTATATATGATAAACTAAATAGATCTAGAATCAAATAGGAAATATATACTAGAATATTTAAAAAAATTATTTTTTCAAATGTATTTGAATTTCTAATTCTATAGGATATATCAGATAATATACTATTCATTTAGTACCAACGATTTCTATTAAATTGATTCCTTTTCCAATAATACATTATTAAAAATCCAGTTAATGCACCACCTAAATGTGCTACATAAGCCGTATTACTTGGGCTAAAGATAGAGACACCTGTAGTAGCTGAAATTAAGTCTAATAATATGATTCCAGGAATAAAATACTTGGCTTTTATTGGAACTGGAAGAAAAATTAGCATTAATCTGCTTTCAGGAAAAAACATACCAAAAGAAACTAATACACCCATTATTGCACCTGAAGCACCAACCATTAATGAATTAAATGAGGACATAAAACTTATTAATCCATTATCTCCAAGAATACCTGACCAAGCTGTACTATATTTGCCCTGATTTAAAATTTCAAATATTTGTGAAGAATTGTAGCCAGAGGCAATTAATAATTCTAGATTAGAATAAAAATTAAAATACAAATAAATAATTTGGATTAGAGCTGCTCCCAAACCACATGAAATATAAAAAAATAGAAATCTTCTTGACCCTAGCATTCTTTCAATCTGAATACCAAACATCCATAGAGCAAGCATATTAAACAAAATATGCTGAAAACTTCCATGCATAAACATGTGACTTATTATTTGCCAAAATCCGAATGAATTATTTTCAGGGAAATGAAGCCCTAAAAAAGAATAAACTAAATCAATATTACCTGACATCATAGTTCCTAAAAACATGATAATGTTTATAATTAATAGTTGCTTTACTGTCTCTGTTAATCTCATCATATCTATTTAAAGGAATTTTTTTTCTATCTCATCAAAAGTAATTGTATGATATATTTTTTTGTTAAATGGTGATACATTAGGTTCCTTACAGGCAAAAAGACTATTAATTATATATTCTTGCTCTTCTGGCAAAAGTTTTTTTCCAGTTTTAATAGCTAAACTCTTTGCCATCAATTTTGCAGTTAAATCAGACTGACTAAAATTTTTGTCAGGAATTTCATCTTTAATATTATCCAAAAGATCTTGAATATATTCTCCAACCCTATTAGGATCTAAAAAAGTTGGAATAGCTTCGAAATTTAAATCATTACCTGAGGCTTTTTTAAATACAAATCCTGATGATTTAAGCTGTTTTTTATAACTAACCAATATATCAATCTCTTGAATTGAAAGATTAATTTTTAGAGGGTTAACTAATTTTTGGGGCTTGGATCCATCAACAGTAATAAATTTCAAAAATTTCTCATATAATATCCTTTGATGTGCTCTATTCTGGTTGACAATTACAATACCCGATTTAATTTTATTAACTAAATATTTATTGTTTAACTGATAAACTGAAATTGATTCAAAAATAGCATCATCATTAAATTCTATGGTGTTTACACTACTATTCTCTTCAATTTGGACATTTTTTTCTAAATCAATATCTAAATATACATTTTCAGAAGATTTAACTTTTGAATTCACAAATGGATTATAATTTTCATTAATGTCTATACCTACTCCTTTAACTTCTTTCTTATTCTTATAAGAATATGGTAATTCCATAGCCTTGTCATGATTAAAATCTAGAATTGGAGCAATATTAAATTGACCTAAGCTATGCTTAATAGAAGATCTTAAGATTGCATAGATAGAATGCTCATCATCAAACTTAATTTCTGTCTTAGTTGGATGAATATTAATATCAATAGATTTAGGATCAACTTCCATAAATAAAAAATATGAAGGATTATATTTTACATCAATTAATCCCTCAAATGCAGAATTAACTGAATGATTTAAATATGGACTTTTAATAAATCTATTATTTACGAAAAAGAATTGTTCTCCCCTAGATTTTTTTGAATATTCAGGCTTAAAAACAAAGCCATTAATTTTTAAAATATCAGTTTCTTCACTTACAGGAACTAATTTTTCATTTGATTTAACCCCAAAAATATTTACTATTCTCTTTCTTAAATTACTTTTTGGAAGATTAAATAATTCTGAATCATTACTATGAAAAATAAATTTAATTTCTGGATGTGCTATTGATGTTCTATGAAATTCATTAATAACATGCTTTAATTCAACGTTATCAGATTTTAAAAAATTCCTTCTGGCTGGAATATTATAAAAAAGATTCTTAACCATTATTGATGTTCCTATTTTAGAAACTATTGATTTATTCTCTACTATTTTATTGCCTTTAACCCTAACTATTTTTCCAAGATCACTGCCAGATTGACGAGTGATTAATTCTGTATGAGAAACAGCTGCGATACTTGCCAAGGCCTCACCTCTAAATCCTTTAGAACGAATATTAAAAAGATCTTTTGCAGATTTTATTTTTGAAGTAGTATGTCTTTCAAAACATATAGACGCATCATTAGAACTCATTCCAATTCCATTATCTACAACTTGAATTAATGTTTTACCAGCATTCTTTATGATTAAATTAATTTCAGTAGCCTTTGCATCAATAGAGTTTTCTAATAATTCCTTTACAACAGATGCTGGTCTTTGTACAACTTCACCTGCAGCTATTTGATTTGCCACATTATCTGGCAATAAATGAATTATATCTTTCATTAATTACTAAAATTTAAATCAAAAAGAACAGTAAGAATAGAGTAATTAATATTGTAAGAATAATAACTAGTCTTTTTCTTACTGAATTGTCAGAACCTTTCTTATAGTCTTGGATTGCATTCCTAAACTTTTTTTTAAAACTATTATTATCTCCTAGAGTAGTTCTATACTCATCAAATTTTGATTTAATTTTTTTATGTTTTTGTTGAGTTGAACCATCCACCATTTTCTCCTCATTAAACCTTCCTGAATAACTGTATCGTTTATTTTTTCTAAGATTAAATAGGCCCACTGTATGATATTTTAATTTAAATAAATATAGCAAATATCTTATTAAATAGAAGCTATTTTAATTGCGGCAATTGCAGATTCAACACCTTTATTTCCATGTTTACCTCCAGAACGACTAATGGATTGTTCAATATTATGATCAGTTAAAACACAGAAAACTATAGGTGTGTCATTAATTATATTTAACTGGACAATTCCATTTGAAACTGAACTACATATATAATCATAATGATCAGTTTCTCCCTTTATAACACAGCCAATAGCTATAATTACATCTAAATCTTCATTTTGCATTTTCTTACATCCATATACCAGCTCAAAACTTCCTGGAACTTCTAATTTTTTAATATTATTCTCTTTAGCTCCATACTTTAATAAAGTATCAAATGCTCCATCATAAAGATTGTCTGTAATATTTTTATTCCAATTTGAAACAACTATGCCAAATTTAATATTGTCAATATTGGATAACTCACTTGAGTCGAGAGCAAAATTATTATTAATGTTTGTTGCCACTGTTTCTAATTTGACAAAG
>JAZABS010000009.1:0-5483 GCA_036136835.1 Bacteroidota bacterium | reverse complement strand
AAATGCTATGGATATAGCAAGAGGTGGCTATTTTCCAACAGTGCCTCAATCATATCCATCTAATGCTTGGTATACATATTATGATTATACATGTGAATATGAATGTATGGCAGCAGAATACATATATTGGGGTATAACTTCAATTCTTGGAGCTCAAGTAAACAGATTAAATGAGATTGGGGATGAATGGATATTAAATACTGCAGAACTTGTAGAATCTATAGATACATCATTGTTTATATTATTGACTAATCAAGAATATACTTTTCCTACAGTGTTACCTGATGGTACGTACAGGCAATAATAACAGATATATTGTTCTATAATTTATATTATGTAAAATAGGATTATTTAATAGATAAGTATCTATGTCTTAATAATTCTGTGGGTTTCTACCCTATTCCCAAATTTTAACTTAATAAAATAAATACCATTCATTATACCGGTAATTCTAACTGGTGTATCCGTTAGTGTTTTACCCTCTAAGACTAATTTAGAATTTAAATCATAAACTTTAAATGATATATCACCATTGTAATTATATCCACTAAGAATAATTGAACTGCTAAATGGATTTGGGCTAACTGTAAACAACTTATTAATACTTTCATTAACAGATAATGTATTAGTATAACAATTTTCTTCTACCGAATATTCAGGTTTAATCAATTCAGAAATTTTGTTATTTGAAAAACTATCATTATTTGTATGGTCAAAAAATGTAGCATCGATAGCTTGATTATCAGCACCTAAATAATCTTGCAATAAAGTACCTATTGTTTGTCTGTAATCATACTGATAGGATTGAATCTGCCAATTATTATTCTCATTCGCTTCAGTTAGGTCAACATTTATTCCTGACACCCCTCCATTTACTGGTGTTCCAAAAACAAACATTGGGGCTATTTCTCCATGATCAGTTCCTAAATTCCCATTTTCTTTAGCTTTTCTACCAAACTCTGAAAATGTTAATCCTACAATATCCCCATCAAAACCTTGAGATTGAACATCAATCATAAATTTGGAAATTGCGCCATCTAATTCAGTTAATAGTTCACTATGTCTACCAATCACATCATTTTGAGATTGAATTTGACTAAAATGAGTATCAAAACCTCGTAACTGAACTAAATATATTTTAGATTGTAGACCTCCACTAATTAATCTAGCAACGGTCTTTAACTGGTTGGAAATATCTGTATCTTCATAGTCATTACTATTTGTTCCATTATTAAAAGCATTTGAAATAGCTTCAGAATAAGTATTAGATAATTGATCATTTTCTATTATATATTGAAGTTCTTCTCCATAATGAGAATCTGGGATATATTCTGGAGGAAGCCCCCCTAGCCCACTTAATACTGAATAAAATCCAGAAGCATCTTGACCTTCAATATTAATAGCTAACCCATGCTCTGCTTCACCATGAAAACCTAATGAACCACTTTTCGAACCTATTTCAACTCCTAAAGGAAATGTGGACTCAACAAGGTCATAGTAGTATGATTCCATAAATCTTCCTATCCAACCTGAATCACCTCCATTTAACCAGCTATTACCATCATTACCTGTATTATATATATCTGTTGATGCAAAATGACTTTTGTTTTGCGAAGGATATCCTACGGACTGTAATATTCTTAAAATTCCACTATCATATATATTTTTTAATCCTACAAGAGTTGGATGAAGACCTAATTGTTGGTTGTCTGGTAATGTTGAATCAAGATTTATAAATGAATTTGCTCCTGAATCTGGAACTCTTATGGTAGGTCTTAAGTTGCTATACAAATCATATCCATCAATTGGAATAACAGTATTTAAACCATCGTTACCACCAGCCAAGTTAATCAAAACTAACTTTCTATTTGTGATGTTGCAATCAAGAAAGTTTTCTGCAACTTTTAAAGCTGATGTTATTTCATATGGGAACAAGCCTAATGCTGAAGCACTACTAGTAAGTTTGATGAAATTCCTTCTTTTCATTACATTAATTGATATTCTGGTGCATTTATCATTGCACCAATTAATAAATCCAACCTAGTTTTAACTATAGTATTCTCCCCAGTAGATAAATATTCATCCCAAGTATCTGTCCAATAATATGAAGGATAGCCTTCTAGTATTAATTCTGCAAAATAATCTACTCTATCTTGATCTATAGGATTTGGATATAGAATATTTGCTATTTCATCTACTAGATAATATATATTCCCAGGATTAGCAGATGTATTTTCTACAAAAGCTACAGTATCTAACTCTGAACCAAAGAAACCATTTCCCCCAAGCTTATTTCTACCAGTAATTAAACATTCTATTAGCCTATATCGTGCTAAAATTGTACTAGAAGAAAACCAATGTCTATCAAAATCTGGACTCTGATAGATAGCCGGGTGACCAGCAACAGTATCTGGAGCAAAAACATTCATTCCTGCCATAGGAAAATATGTATTCCTCATAAAAAACATTACAAATTTGTAGTAATTTTCCATATCATTTTCCGGATCAGGTATATTAAATCCTAGATTAGTTATTGTTGATGATAATAGTTGCAGAGGAGATTTTATTATTGAACCGATAATCTCATCTGTTGGGTCAGAATCCGCTGCATCAAAGAAATGTTGAGATTCTAAAAGTTTTTTAACTACAGGTAAAATCTCATAACCATTATTATATAAATCGTCAGCTAGTGGAATTATAATATTTTGTTCTACATCTTCATCCCATTCGCTTTTAACAAAAAATCTATAAAGTTTTTTTACATAAGCTAAAGCAGTTGCCTGCTTATCAAAAACCATATCTACAAACTCATATAATTCTTCAAAAATCGTTTCTTGAGTATTTCCTCCCTGTAATTCATAATTATCAAATGCATAACTAAATGTTTTTATTCCTTGATCATGCTGATTAATAGATAGTCTACCCATAGGAATATTAGTATCAGGATCTATAATAGACCGATCTAGCTGTGTTTTAAATCCTGAAAAAACTCTAGCTGCTTCAATTACATCTTGCTCTGTGTAAGTAGAATAGTCCCCTTCCCCAACTTGCTCACCCTTAGTTATAGTAAATAATTCTAAAAATTCCCTTGCATAATTTTCATTTGGATTATTGGCATTGTTTTGAGTATTATCCAAATAATTTAGCATTGCATTATCTAAAGTGATTTTTTTAGCTAAATCTCTTAAATTTCCCGATGAGTAATATTCTAGCAATCTTAAATGATCATAGAAATAATGTGATGCTCCTACATCCCCATTAGCTATAGTGAAAGTTGTATGAAGAAAAAAAGTTAACTTATCTTTTAAATTAACTCTATTTATCATATTATACCACCACCATGCAGTTAATAAACCTCTTTTTCTTCCTTGATTTGGAATATCAGGAGGGTAAACTCCAGAAGACAACCAAAAACCATGAGGGTTTTCATCTGGAAGTGGATCATAAGGCTCACTATAGGTGACTGAATCATCTAAAAGTAATTGACTGACTGCCTCTGTAGCATTTAAATTAGAGATGTTATTTAATAAATCATTGTTATAATGAAAAAGACATCTTCTTAATAAATGTTTTGCTCTTAATTGGCCTAAATTTGAGTTTAAAGGGTTAAGAGACATATTCAATAATCTTAATTACTATTTTTTTCTATATAAACAGAAGTTGAAGGAAATGCAAATTCACTATTATGTTTATTTACTATCTCAATTATACTATAATTTATTTTCTGCTGAGCATCTATTAAGTCTTCCCATTCAGGACTGTTAACATAGTATAAAACCATAATATCTAATGAACTTGCTCCAAAAGACAAAAATCTAACTCTCCCATCTTCATTTGTCATTGGATGATCATCAACAAGTTTTTGGATATCATCCACAATATTTTTTATTTGTTCAATTTTAGTATCATAAGTAAGCCCTATATTAAACTTAACCCTTCTTACTGGTCTTACACCTAGATTATCTAATTCTGTATTTATAATATTTTTATTAGGTACTGTTACTATACTTTTATCATATGTTCTTATTCTGGTACTTCTAAAACCTACTTTCTCAACTACACCTGTAACCCCACCTAAAGTAATTATATCGCCAACTGCAAAAGGTTTATCAAAGAATATTGTAAATGAGCCTAGTAAATTTTCTAAACTTTCTTTTGAAGCCAAAGCTATAGCAACACCCCCTACCCCAAGACCAGCCACTAAAGCTGTGATATTTACATTAAATACATTTCCAAGAATTATAACTAAAGCAAATATGACAATTATAACCTTTGTAAGATCAATCGCAAAAGGAATGAGCCCGTCATCAACCTTACTTTCAGTCTGAGCAGCCTTATCTTTAAGTCCTATTCCAATAAACTCAACTGATCTAAGAATTGTCCAAAATATAGAGCATATAACAGCAAGGTAAAACCCCTTATTAATGATCATTTTTATTCCAAATTCGGAAGAATCATTCAAATCCCATTCAACTGGTAAATCAAGCATATTTGAACCAATATAAAGAATCATTAATAAGAAAAAGTAATACAAAGGCTTTCTTAATAATGAATCTAACTTGTGTTTGTCATCTTGTGAATCTTTGCTGCCAAAGAGCTTGTAAGAAATTTTTAGTAGGTATGAAATTATTGGTCTTATTACAATTAAACCTATGATAATTGTTAATGCAAAATATAAATAATCCTTAACTGAATTATTTAAAAATTCAATACTTAGAAATTCTAAATCCATATTCCTCTATGATTAATTTCAAAAATACTAAAATTTATAGTAACCTTTTAATAATATATTTTTCTTTTATCTCTATTTAAATAATTCGTATATTAATAGTTTCTAATATTTTAATACCGACTTTATGAAAAATTTAAAATTAATATTTGCTGTTTTAATCCTAGCTTTGATTAGTTATTCATGTAACAATTCAGCTGTTCAAAGAATGATGGAAGACCCTGAAAGATCTGTTGGAATGTCAACCTGGGCGGGAGTTGAAGATATGAAATGGCATTTAGGCACTCAAGATGCTATTGAGGTAGTAAAAACTTTTAATACTGCTTGGCAATCTAGAGATTATGAGACATTAAGAAGCATGTGCTCAGATACTGTTCAATTTACTTCTGGTAATGGGACAATTACTAATATTGATCAGTTTGTTCAAGATAGAATGAGTCAAGACTCTAGAAGAGATTCTGTAGGAGCTACATTTAAATGGAAAAGTACTAATCTATTTTCAGTTGACCTAGATCCTACTTTTGGAGGAGAACATGTTAATGTTTATGTTGATGCTGAGTATACTGAAGGTGATTTAGTAGATAAATTTAAGGCTATTAACCATGTCTATGTAATTGATGGTAAAATTGTTAGATGGGGCTTTTATGGGCAAGATGTAATAGATGAAGCTCCTGCTACTGAAGAAGAAACTGAAGAATAACAAATAAATATATACACAATGAAAAATCTAAAATTAATTTTTACAATTGCTATA
>JAZABS010000008.1:0-6680 GCA_036136835.1 Bacteroidota bacterium | reverse complement strand
TATAAAAATTGTTTATTTTATATAAAATCATTACATTTGTATCATTATTGTAACACAATAATAGTGGACAAAATGAAGAATAAATTAACTTATTCTCTTAACTATAGAAAACCTAAGGATCAGTATTCTGATAATGATGAATTAATGGTTTGTATTCGTTATTATCATAAGGATCATAAGGATTCCAAGGCTAAAATTATTAAGAAAAGTACTGGTGTTAAATGTAAACTTGCTGATTGGGATAAGGATTGGCATAATAATGATGATAGGTCTCCAATTAAGTCTACAGACCCTAATTATATAGAAAAAAATAATATACTTAAGCATAAGGTTGATTCTTTTAAAGATCAATATTTTGATTCTTTTTCAAATAACGGATATTCTACTAATCTTTTTAGTAATGTTCCTGAAGGTCCTTTAGAGAACAAATGGACTTATCATAAGAATAAGATAAATTTAGTTAGTCCTGCTAATAAGCGTGCATTAGATATTATTGTGGTTGGTACTGGTCTTGCTGGTGGCTCTGCTTCAGCAACTCTTGCTGAACTGGGTTATAATGTTAAGGCATTTTGTTTTCAGGATTCTCCACGAAGAGCACATTCTATTGCAGCGCAGGGTGGTATAAATGCTGCTAAGAATTATCAGGGTGATGGTGACTCTGTTTATCGATTATTTTATGATACAGTAAAGGGTGGTGATTATAGATCTAGAGAATCTAATGTATATAGATTAGCTGAGGTTTCGGCTAATATTATTGATCAGTGTGTTGCTCAAGGCGTCCCATTTGCAAGAGATTATGGTGGGCTTCTAGATAACAGATCTTTTGGCGGTGTACTAGTTTCAAGAACATTCTACGCTAAGGGTCAAACAGGACAACAGCTACTTCTTGGAGCTTATTCTGCAATGAATAGACAAATTAGTAGAGGAAAGATAGATATGTATAATAGACATGAAATGCTTGATGTTGTAATTGTAAATGGTAAGGCTAGAGGGATAATTGCTAGAAATTTAGTAACTGGAGAAATTGAAAGACATTCTGCTCATGCAGTAGTTTTGGCAAGTGGTGGATATGGAAATGTATTTTATTTGTCAACCAATGCAATGGGGAGTAATGTAACTGCTGCTTGGAAAGCCCACAAAAGAGGTGCATTTTTTGCTAATCCTTGTTTTACGCAAATTCACCCTACATGTATACCTGTTTCTGGAGACCATCAATCTAAGCTAACTCTAATGAGTGAATCATTGAGAAATGATGGTAGGATTTGGGTACCTAAAAATATAGATGATGTTAAGTCAATTAAAAACGGATCATTAAAACCAACAGATATATCGGAAGAAAATAGAGACTATTTTTTAGAGAGACGTTATCCTGCTTTTGGAAATTTAGTTCCTAGAGATGTTGCTTCTAGAGCTGCAAAAGAAAGATGTGATGCAGGATATGGTGTAAACCAAACGGGTGAAGCAGTTTATTTAGATTTTGCTTCTGCAATTATTAGATACGGAAGTGAACAAGCGCATATAAAGGGATTGGATGAAGATGATCAAGAGTTAGTTAAAAAGCTTGGAAAGGAAGTTGTAAAGAAAAAGTATGGAAATTTATTCCAGATGTATGAAAAAATAGTTGATCAAAATCCTTATGAAACTCCAATGATGATTTATCCTGCAGTTCATTATACTATGGGTGGAGTTTGGGTAGATTATAATCTAATGACAACTGTTCCTGGATTATATGCTATTGGTGAGGCTAATTTTTCTGATCATGGATCGAATAGATTAGGAGCATCTGCTTTAATGCAAGGACTTGCGGATGGATATTTTATTCTTCCTTATACAATTGGAGACTATTTGTCTAACGATATTTCAACTGGACCTATAGCAAATGATACAAAAGAATTTATACAGGCCGAAAAAGAGGTTAAAGAGAAGATAGATTATTTTATCAATAATAAAGGAAAATACCCAGTTGATTATTTTCATAAGAAATTGGGAAAAATTATGTGGGATAAATGTGGCATGGCTAGAAATAAGAAACAATTAAAGGAGGCGCTTAGTGAGATCCAAGAATTAAGGAAATTATTTTGGAAGCAGGTAAAGGTTCCTGGAAGCAGTGAAGAATTCAATGAAGAACTTGCAAAAGCAGGAAGAGTCGCTGATTTTCTTGAATTGGGGGAATTATTTGCAAAGGATGCATTAGTTAGAGAAGAATCATGTGGAGGACACTTTAGAGAAGAATATCAAACGCCCGAGGGTGAAGCAACTAGAAAAAAAGAATTCCAATATGTGTCAGCATGGGAATTTTCTGGTAGTCCAAAGGATGCTATTTTACATAAAGAAGAATTAGCATATGATAATATAGAGGTTAAAGAAAGGAGTTATAAATAATTATGAAACTGAAATTAAAAATTTGGAGGCAAAAAAATTCTGAAGAAAAAGGACAATTAGTTGACTATGATATTGACAATGTTTCTCCTGATATGTCCTTTTTAGAAATGCTAGATGTCCTTAATAATGGGCTTATAGAAAATGGGGAGGACCCTGTTGCATTTGATCATGATTGTAGAGAGGGTATTTGCGGATCATGTTCTTTATTTATTAATGGAAGAGCACATGGACCAGATAAATTTATTACTACTTGTCAGCTTCATATGAGGAAATTTAAGGATGGTGATACTATATATATTGAGCCTTTTAGAGCTAAAGCATTTCCGGTAATCAAGGATTTAGTAATTGACAGAAGTGCATTTGATAGGATACAGCATGCAGGAGGGTATATTTCAGTAAATACTTCAGGAAACACACAGGATGCTAATTCTATTCCTATCAACAAAAAAGATGCAGATTTAGCATTTGATTCTGCAACATGTATAGGATGTGCAGCTTGTGTAGCTACATGTAAAAATTCTTCTGCTATGCTATTTGTAGGAGCAAAGGTTTCTCAATATTCTCTACTTCCACAGGGTCAAACTGAAGCTAGTGATAGAGTAATTAATATGGTAAATCAAATGGACTTAGAAGGATTTGGTAATTGTTCTAATACAGGTGCTTGTGAAGTTGAATGTCCTAAGGGAATATCGTTGGATAATATAGCTAGAATGAATAGAGAATTGATGAAAGCTTCATTTAACAAATAGATCACTTTAAAATAAATTCTTGTATTAAATCCCAACCAGCTCTTACATCTAATTCTTCTGGAAAATAGCTAACTCTTTCTGGCATTCTTCTTTCTAAAAAACTTCCAGAATCATATTGCCCATTTTGATTTGAATCATAAATAATTCTAATATAATATTTTCCTGCATCTATATTTGTAAATTCAATTGGCTCTATTTTATTAATATATTTTTCATATTTAACCTCTCCAACTCTACTGACCAATTGAACAATCATTGGAGCTATTGCATTTTTTAGTGTTAATCTTAAATTCCCATAGTCATCATATGTTTTAGTCTTTAATTTATAAAATAGAGTATCATTTGTATTTCCATAAAAATCTTTTATTGCATCGGGAAGCAATTCATAGCTATAGGATTGATCCTCTGACTTTGATATATTAATTTTAAAAATATTGTTGAGTGTATCTAATTCATAGGAGAACGGGACTCTAATTGAGTCTTTATCGAGCACGTTGATTTTAGTAGGATCGATCGTACTGTAAGGAATATTTGCATGTAATTGCAAATCTTCATAAAATTTTAATAAACTAGTTTGCAATGATTTAATTTCTAGAGAATCTACATTAGTTTTTCTTAGATTAACTTTCAATGTGTCAGTTTGTGATTGTGTTGTGACTAAAAATTTAATTGAATCTATTTTTGATGATGATTTTATCCAATAATTTAGGGTGTCTGAATCACGATCTTTAGTAATTCTGTTTTCTAATATTTGCTCTTTTACATCTAACACATCTATTTTAAAATCTTCAATTTTACCTTCATATCCAAAAGCAAAATAATTCTTAGATTTTTGTTTAGCTTTCTTAATATTAAATGGAATATCCTCTTTAAAAATATTAATCTCAGCTATCGAGTCATTTGGAAGACTTAAGAAATTTCTAGCATATCCAATTTTATCAGTTGTATTTTGAAAAATATAATCTCTTTCACTTTCATCTTCTTTAAGAGCAATTAATAGGTATTTGCCTGTTTTTAAATTTTCTAATCTAAATGTTGATGTACTATCTACTAATTTTGTCATATACTTTGGTTTTTTTATGTAAACTACAGAGTCATTATAGCTTTCATCAACTTCATATAGTAGTAAGTTTATACCTTCATCTACCTCTCTTTCCAGTGCATCTTTAACATAGCCTTTGATTATTAGTGAATCAATATATTGACCTGTAGAAAAGACATATTTAAAATTAGAAAAAGGATTTCCTTCATTATTATCTTCAATACTTTCACCAAAATTAAAGCTATAGGTCGTATTTGGAGATAATGAGTCTATTCCTTTGATCGATATATCTTTACTTGCAGACCCAATAGGTGTTATTTCAGGGAGTGGATCAATAGGAGGTGAAATAATTAACTCCTTTTGCAGATTTCTAATTTTTATATATTCATCAAAAAGAATATTTATCTCTGAACTAGTAAAATTATTTGTAAAATTTTCTGGACTAGATTCCAAAACTACTGGTGGAGTTCTGTCATATTCTCCTCCAGATGGTGTGCCCCTATTTGCACAACTATGAACAAGAAGAATGACTCCAATTGCAATAATATACTTTAATTCTTTCATGAATTCAATACAAATTAACGTATAATTTTAAAAAAAAGCATTCCTTTAGTTAAAAGCGTTTTATATTTTTGTAGCATGAGTTCTAATGATGACAAATTCAAGAAAGTTGTTTCCCATGCTAAAGAATATGGATTTATTTTCCCAAGTAGTGAAATTTATGATGGATTAAGTGCTGTATATGATTATGGTCATAATGGAGTTGAATTAAAAAATAACATCAAGAAATATTGGTGGGCCTCAATAGTTCAAATGAACGATAATATTGTTGGACTTGATAGTGCAATATTTATGCATCCAACCACTTGGAAAGCTTCTGGACATGTTGATGCTTTTAATGATCCCCTTATTGATAACAAAGATTCAAAAAAAAGATATAGAGCAGATGTTCTAATTGAAGATTACTGTGAAAAAATTCAAACAAAAATAAATAAGGAAATAACCAAAGCACAGAAAAGATTTGGAGAGGATTTTGATAAAGATCAATTTCTAAAGACAAATGATAGAGTTATTGGTTATCAAGAGAAAATAGAATCTATAAAATCTGAAATGGCTAGAGCTCTTGATTCAGATGACTTAGTTTCTTTAAAAAAATTAATTGAAGACTTAGAAATTGCAGATCCTATATCAGGATCAAAAAACTGGACAGACGTTAAGCAATTTAATTTAATGTTTAGCACAAAAGTAGGATCAACAGCTAATTCGAGTTCTGACCTTTATTTAAGACCTGAAACTGCACAAGGAATTTTTGTAAATTTTCTTAATATTCAAAAATCAGCAAGACTCAAAATACCTTTTGGTATAGCTCAAATTGGAAAAGCATTTAGAAATGAGATTGTAGCAAGACAGTTTGTGTTTAGAATGAGAGAATTTGAACAAATGGAAATGCAATTTTTTGTTAAGCCTGGAAGTCAGCAGGAATGGTATGATAAATGGAAAGAAAATAGAATGGCTTGGCATCTTTCATTAGGAATTGGTCAGGAAAACTTTAGATTTCATGATCATGTTAAATTAGCACATTATGCTGATGCTGCATGTGATATAGAATATAATTTTCCTTTTGGGTTTAAAGAACTTGAAGGAATTCATTCTAGGACAGATTATGATTTGTCACAACATGAAAAGCATTCAGGTAAAAAACTTCAATATTTTGATCCAGATCAAAACAAAAGCTATGTGCCTTATGTAGTTGAGACTTCCATTGGGCTTGATCGAATGTTTTTAGCAGTATTATCAAATTCTTTAGTAGAAGAAGAATTGGAAAATAGTTCATCTAGGACAGTATTAAAAATTCCATCAGTTTTAGCACCTTATAAAGCAGCTATTTTGCCTTTAGTAAAGAAAGATGGTCTTTCTGAATTTGCAACTTCTCTTTATAATAATTTAAAAACAGATTTTAACATTATTTATGATGAAAAGGATGCAGTTGGAAGACGTTACAGAAGACAGGATGCGATAGGAACTCCCTTGTCTATTACTGTTGATCACCAAACTTTAGAAGATAACACAGTAACCATTAGAGATAGAGACACCATGGATCAAAATAGAGTGCCAATTGGTAGTATTTCTAAAGAAATTGAGAAAAAAGTAGATATAAAAAATTGGCTGAAGACTAATTCATAGTGATAGAATTTTATATTCTGAGTCAAAAGTTATAAATTACGACACCTTTTAAAATAAATAATTATGAACATAAGAATTACAACATTAATATTAACACTTTTATTTTCATTATTTTCTTTTTCACAGAATGAAGATAGAATAGGACCAATCCGTTCAGGTACTTCTGAACCAATGTATGAAGTCCCTTCTATAGCTTCTAGAATGGGAGAATTAATTCCCTATGTGGATGAAATAAAAGAAATTCAAGATGGTAAAGCAACCCCTGGAGATATTATCCCTGGCAAAGGATCAAGTGGAGAAGACTTATTAGCAGAAAACCCAGG
>JAZABS010000007.1:0-9806 GCA_036136835.1 Bacteroidota bacterium | reverse complement strand
GAAGAATTCAAAGAGGATGAAACCATTATTAGAATAAGATCTATTATTATGGTTGAAAGGGATAGTCAAAAAGGAATAATTATTGGCCATAAAGGTGATGCATTGAAAAAAACAGGAATTCAGGCTAGAAAGGATTTAGAAGATTTTTTTGGAAAGCAAATTCATATAGAATTATTTGTAAAGGTCAATAAGAACTGGAGAAATAATCAAAATCAATTGAAGAGATTTGGTTATAAATAGAATTTAATAAGAATTTAACATTTAACTTTTTTTAGGATGATCCTACATAGTTAAATTCACTTGTAAATTTAAATATATAAATAATGAAAAAAATAATTTTATTAGTTTTTGTTTTACCATTATTTGCTTTTTCTCAGAATAATCCAAATGCAGAATATTGGCAAATAAATAGATGGGAAGCAAAAGATGGAATGGCAAAAGAATTTGAATCAGCTGTTTCTAAAAAGACTCAGAAATTTAATAATTCTGAAGAAACTGCAATTTTAACCTTTCAAATATCTACTGGACCAGATTCAGGAAAATACATGAGAGTAGTTGGACCGAAAACTGCAGATTTTTTTAATCAAAGTTTATCTGATTCAGATGAATATGCATATTGGGTGAAAAATGTTATGCCTTATGTAAAAGATCAAATGGGTAATATAAGAACTGCAAGAATTAAGCCGTTATCTTATAATTGGGATAATTCAGAATCACCAAAAAAATATGTGAAATTTACAACTATCAGATTAAAATCTGAAGATGGACGTGATTGGTTTGATTATATGAGAAGAGATGCAAAACTTAAGAGAGACAATGGCTATACTGGAATAAGAGGTGTGTTTTGGGTTGTTTCAGGTAGTGGATGGGAAATTCATGTAGTTGAACCTTATGATTCACATGGAACTAGATTAGGAACATTTGAAGATGATTCATTTGATTATGAAGACAAATATAATGAAATGTTTGGTTGGAGATCATTAGAATATGATAGAAGAAAAGCAAATGAGGCTATAAGAGAATATTCAGGTGATCTTGTAGAAACATTAGAATTTAGACCTGAAATGTCTACTTCAATAGAATAAATATAGATAGATAGATATTTAAAAAGAGCAGCTTATTTTTAAGCTGCTCTTTTTTTTACTTTAATTTTAACCTTACATTTGCACACATTTTAATATTATGAGTAATATAATTGCAATAGTCGGAAGGCCTAATGTAGGAAAGTCAACATTGTTTAATAGAATTGTTAAGCAAAGAGAAGCTATTGTTGATTCTGTTAGTGGAGTCACTAGAGATAGACATTATGGAAAAGGAGATTGGAATGGAAAGGAATTTTCTTTAATAGATACTGGTGGCTATGTTGTGGGGAGTGATGATGTTTTTGAATTAGAAATTGACAAACAAGTTGAACTAGCAATTGATGAATCTGATGTAATAATCTTTATGGTTGATGTTGATACTGGTATAACTTCAATGGATAAGGATATAGCTGATATGCTAAGAAAAATTAAAAAACCAGTTTTCTTAGTTGTAAATAAAGTAGATAATTCTAGCAGGATTAATGATGCTAGCGAGTTTTATGAGTTAGGAATTGACAAATATTATCCAATTGCTAGTATAAATGGATTTGGCACTGGGGATTTGCTTGATGCAATTGTTGAAAATTTTTCAGAAAATGTTGATTTGTCTGATGATTTGCCAAAATTTGCAGTGGTTGGAAGGCCTAATGCTGGAAAGTCATCTCTTATTAATGCTTTAATTGGTGAAAATAGAAATATAGTAACTGAAATTCCAGGAACTACTAGAGATTCCGTCCACACAAAATATAATAGGTTTGGATTTGAGTTTAATTTAATTGATACAGCAGGAATAAGAAGAAAGTCTAAAGTTAAAGAGAATCTTGAATTCTATTCTGTTATGAGGAGTGTTAGAGCAATTGAACATTCTGATGTGTGTCTATTAATCTATGATGTCAGCAGGGGATTTGATTCCCAAGTAAAAAACATTTTTTGGCTGTGTGAAAGAAATAAAAAAGGAATTGTAATTATTGCTAATAAGTGGGATTTAATTGATAAGGATAATAAATCTACTAAGAAATATGAAGAACAAATAAAAAAGGAAATTCAGCCATTTGTTGATGTCCCAATTGTTTTTACTTCTATAATTAATAAGCAAAGAATTTATAAGGCAATTGAAGCAGCAGTTAAGGTTTATGAAAATAGATCTAAAAAAATTAAAACCAGAGATTTAAATGATACTTTATTGCCTATCATTGCAAAATATCCACCTCCATCCATAAAAGGGAAGTATGTGAAAATTAAATATATCACTCAACTACCTACTTCTCATCCTCAATTTGCATTCTTTTGTAATTTACCTCAATATATAAAGGAGCCTTATAAAAGGTTTTTAGAAAATAAAATAAGAGAAAATTTTGATTTAAGTGGAGCTCAGATAGATATATATATGAGGAAGAAATAGTTTATAATTGTTCCTTAATCTTAATTAATCTAGACCTAATTTCTTTTAATTTATTAATTATTCCTAGAGTATCTAAGGATCTTTTTTTATGGTCTTTTATATATGTTCTAGCACCTTCAATAGTATATCCTTTTTCCTTTACTAAAAAATAAACATGTTTAAGATTTTCAATATCCTGAGTTGTAAATTTTCTATTTCCCTTAGAATTTTTTTTAGGATTTAAAATGGAAAACTCAGTTTCCCAATATCTAATTAATGAGGGATTTACATCAAATGCTTCAGCTACTTCTCCAATAGAATAATATCTTTTTTCAGGCAGTTCAACTTTCATTAGTCAAGAGATTGATTAACAACAGAAGATTGCTTTAATAATTCATCAAATTCTTTTGCAGTTAAATTACCATAATAGAAATTAACAGGGTTAATTCTAACTTTATCCTTAAATATTTCATAGTGTAGGTGTGGAGCGTTAGATCTTCCAGAACTTCCAACATAACCTATTATGTCTCCTCTTTTTACTTTTTGATATCTTTTTACATTGTATTTATAAAGATGTGCATATAAACTTGTATATCCATAACCATGATCAATCCTAATATGTTTGCCGTAACCTGAAGACCTACTATCAACTCTTTTTACAATACCATCTCCAGTAGCATAAACGGGAGTACCTCTTGGGGCGGTAAAATCCATTCCATAATGAAATTTTAGAACCTTTGTAAATGGATCTGTCCTTCTACCAAAACCAGAAGCTACTCTTGTTAAATCATTATTATTTATCGGTTGAATCGCAGGAATAGATTTTAAAAGCTTTTCTTTTTTAGATGCAAGATCTGTTATCTCATCTAGAGATTTTGATTGAATAATCATTCTTTTCTGAAGTACATCAATTTTTTCAGCACTTTCTTTGATTAAGTTTGAGTAATCATATCCATCATATTTTTTATATCTGTTTACTCCTCCAATCCCAGCCATTCTTTTATCTTCACTGATTGGATTAGCTTCAAAATATATTCTGTATATAGAATTATCTCTTTCCTCAATATTAGATAATACAATTTCAGCATTATCTATTTTTTTATTTAAAACCTCAAATTGCATTTCCAAATTTTCCAATTCTCTTGTTAGTGATTTTTCTTTTGGAGATTCAAAATATTGACTTGCAATAAAAATGAACAAAAATCCAAACAAAGCTGATCCTATAAGGTATGCAGAAACATACTTTAAAACCGTTGTTTTCGTAGTTTTAATTTTTTTGTACGAAAGTGTTTCAGAATCGTAATAATATTTTACTTTAGGCATAACTTTAAAATTGTATTTTTGTATATCCTTATGATTGCAAAATTGTTAGTGCAAATATAATAATAGTTTTACATTATGTGTAATTTAGTATAATGGTAATCTGAAAAATGAATTCTCAACAAATAAGAAATAAGTTTTTAGATTTTTTTATAAGTAAAAATCATCAGATACACCCCTCTGCACCCATTATTTCAAAAAATGATCCTAGTTTGATGTTTATTAACTCAGGCATGGCTCCATTTAAAGAATATTTTTTAGGTGATTCTATTTCAAAATCAAGTAGAATTGCTAATAGTCAAAAATGTCTTAGAGTTTCAGGTAAACATAACGATTTAGAAGAAGTTGGAATAGACACATATCACCATACATTTTTTGAAATGCTTGGGAATTGGAGTTTTGGAGATTATTTTAAGAGGGAAGCTATTGAATGGTCCTGGGAATTATTAACTAAGGTTTATAAAATTAATCCAGATAATCTATATGTTACAATATTTTCTGGATCAAATAAAGATGATGTTCCATTAGATAATGAAGCATTTGATATTTGGAAAGAAATAATACCAGAAGATAGAATATTAAATTTTGGAAAAAAGGATAATTTTTGGGAAATGGGTGATCAGGGACCATGCGGACCATGTAGTGAAATACATATTGATTTAAGAGATGAAAAAGAAAAGAAGAAAATACCAGGAAAAGATTTAATAAACAAGGATCATCCAAAGGTTGTTGAGTTGTGGAATTTGGTTTTTATACAGTATAACAGAAAAGCAGATGGTAAGTTAGTAGATTTACCAAAAAAGCATATTGATACTGGAATGGGATTTGAGAGGTTATGTATGGTTATTCAAGATGTAGATTCAACTTATTCTACAGATATATTTACCCCTATAATAAGAGAAATTGAAACCATTACTGGTTTTAACTATAATAAAGAAGAAAGTATTGATATAGCTATGCGTGTTATATCGGATCATTTAAGAGCAGTTTCTTTTTCCATTGCTGATGGACAACTACCAAGTAATACTGGAGCAGGATATGTTATTAGACGAATTTTAAGGAGAGCCATTAGATATGGTTTTACCTTTTTAAATAAAAAAGAGCCATTTATTCACAGATTAGTTTCTGTTTTGGTTAAAAAAATGGGTGTTTCTTTTCCAGAAATTAAATCGCAGAATAAACTAATAGAAAATGTAATAAAAGAGGAGGAAAGTTCATTTCTAAGAACTCTAGATCAAGGATTAGTCCTGTTGGACCAAATAATTAGCTCAAGTAAGAAAAAAACAATTTCTGGGGAAAAAGCTTTTGAACTGTATGATACATTTGGTTTCCCAGTAGATTTAACTTCATTAATATTAAATGAAAAAGGTTATAAACTTGATACAAAAGGATTTGAGAAAGAATTAATGAAGCAAAAAGATAGATCCAGGGCAGCAAGTGAGAAATCCGTTGATGATTGGGTGGTTTTAATTGATGATCCTGTTCAAGAATTTGTTGGATATGATTCACTTGAATCTAAAGTAAAATTAGTTAAATATAGAAAGATAGTTTCTTCTAAGGACGGGGAACTCTATCAGTTAGTTTTTAATTTAACTCCTTTTTATGCTGAATCAGGAGGACAAGTTGGAGATAAAGGTTATTTAGAATCTTCAAATGGAGATACTACTTATATAACTGATACAGTTAAAGAAGGAAACTTGTCTGTTCACATAGTAAAAGATTTACCTAAGAATTTATCAGAAACATTTAATGCTGTAGTAGATAAAAAACAGAGATTTAGAACTCAATGTAACCATACTGCTACACATTTACTTCATCAAGCATTAAGAGAAATTTTAGGAGATCATGTTCAACAAAAAGGAAGTAGAGTAAGTTCAGATAATCTTCGTTTTGATTTTTCACATTTCTCTAAATTAGACAGTGATCAATTAAATGAAATAGAAAATTTTGTTAATTCAAGAATTGAAGGTAAACTAGAATTAGAAGAAAATAGAAATGTTCCTATTGACAAAGCTATTTCTGATGGTGCAATTGCTTTGTTTGATGAAAAATATGATGATACGGTTAGGACAATTAAATTTGGAAATTCATATGAACTTTGTGGAGGAACTCATGTTAAAAATACATCTGAAATATGGCAGTTTAAAATTAAATCTGAAGGAGCTATTGCTTCAGGAATAAGAAGGGTTGAGGCTATTACATTTGATTCTGTAAAAGAGTATTACTCGGATAAGGAGAATGAATATGTCAGAACAAAGAAATTATTAAATAATTCTGGAGATATAGTAAAATCTGTAACTGATTTATTGGATGAAAATGAAAGGTTAAGGAAAGAAATGGATCAATTTTTAAAAGAAAAAACTGATTTAATAAAGCATTCAATAAAATCAGAAATAATAGATAAAGATGGAGTTAAATTTATTTCAAAAACGGTTTCTTTAAATCCTTCCTCAATGAAAGACTTAATTTTCAGTCTTGGAAATGAATTAGAAGACCTATTTGCCATTTTAATTTCTGAATTTAATTCAAAGATCTATATAAGTTGCTACATTTCTAAAAATCTAGTAGAAAGTAAGGGATTAGATGCTCGTGAAGTAATTAATGAGCTCTCCAAACATGTTAAGGCTAATGGGGGAGGACAACCATTTTATGCTACAGCTGGAGGAGATTACCAAAAAGGATTAAATAAGCTTTCGGAAGAATCTCAAAATTATCACAATAAAATTTAATGCAATTTTCTAAAGATTTATTATTAGAAATTCATCAGCAGATTAAGCCATTTATTAATAAAACACCAGTATTAAGATTTGATTTAGTTGATGAATTATGTGAATGCAATGTTTTCTTTAAGTGTGAAAATTTTCAGAAAACAGGATCTTTTAAAATAAGAGCTGCTTCAAATGCAATTAAATCTATGCCATCAAAATATAAAGAAAATGGTGTTATAACTCATTCATCAGGTAATTTTGCCCAAGGCCTAGCTTGTGCATCTTCTTTACAAGACATCAATGCATTTATTGTAATGCCAGATAATGCTCCAAGAATAAAAAAAGATTCAGTTTTAAAATATGATGTTAATCTGATTCAATGTGAATCAAATATAACTGCAAGAGAAAAAACTACTTCTAAAATTCTAATAGAAAATGATTTGCATTTTATACATCCATCAAATAACATGGATGTAATATTAGGCAATTCAACAATTGGCTTAGAATTTTTAGATGAATATCCTGATTTAGATTATATTTTTGCACCAATAGGAGGCGGAGGATTAATATCTGGAATTGCAATAGCTGCTGATGTTTTATCTGATAAATGCGAAGTAATAGGAACTGAGCCTAAAGAAGTAGATGATGCTTATAGATCAATTAATTCTGGTATTATTCAATATAATTCGACTACAAATACTATTGCAGATGGTTTAAGAACAAATTTGGGAGATATTAATTTTCCAATAATTAAAAAATTAATTAAAAATATCATTTGTGTTGATGAAAATAAGATCATAGATGCATTAAAAATTTTTACTGAGAGATTAGACATTATTATTGAACCCTCAAGTGCTGTAGCACTAGCTGGATTGTTTGCTAACAAAGAATATTATAGAAATAAAAAAGTAGGAGTGGTTATTTCTGGGGGAAACGTAGATTTAGAATCTCTAAAAGCTTTAATAGATTAGAAAAAGCTTTTTTTCTTCTGTATTTTCTAATAAACTTTCCTTCTTCTTTTGAAACAATTCTTTCTTTTCTTTTAATTACAGCAATAATAAATCCAAAAAACCCAAAAAATATCATTAAGAATCTACCTGTATTAATTGAGGTTTTTAATAATGAAATCATACTTAATATAAGCCCAAATCTCATCTTGTACAATGCCTCTCCTTGAAGTAATTTAGAATTGTAGCTATAGTTTTTCCCTGTTTTCTTTAAATGTTTGACTTTTAGAGATTTGTCTGTCTTTATTTCCCAATTATTATATTGGGCAATTAACACATCTACGGTGTCCCAGCCTATGGACTTTCTTAATCCATGAATATCTTCAAAACATTTCTTTCTATATGCTTTAATTGGCCCTCTTATATGATCTTTGGATGATATCTTTTCAAAGACCCAATCGTTATTTTTTTTTATATATAGATTTCCACCTGCTATTCCAATCTTAGAGTTTTCTATAAACATATTTCTGATTGATTCAAGATAGTTCTCTGGCAGTATTATATCAGCATCAAATTTGCATATTATATCATAATCATTATCGATTTTGTTAAAGCCTTTGTAAAATGCATTAATTACTTTTTCTCCTGGAATATGACCTTGATCTGATGCTGTATTTAAATATTCAATCCATGAAATAGATTGAGAATATTTTTTTATGATAGTTTCTGAATCATCAGTAGAATTATCATTAACTAATAAAAGTTTTTTTGGAGTAAATGATTGATTTATTATAGAATCTATGCAATCATTTAAATAGTTTTCTTCATTAAAGACTGGTATTATAATATAAATATTCATATAGTTCACTATTTTTTTTCTGCATATACTAAATAGTATCTAGGTGTAAACAATCTAAACAAAGGTCTTATTCCTATTTTCTTAACAGGATTTGTAAATTTTTTTGAATCAATAATCTTCCAGCCTGTTTTTTCTAATAGCCAATTAAATTGCCAATCTTCAAATTCATGGAAATGCATATCTCTTTGGTCATTTTCATTTTTATATGCTTTAGCAAACCATAATCTCAGCGGTATACTTGTTACTAGTTTTTTTGCTTGAATATCTTTAAGTACAGTAAAAGGATTTAACAAATGTTCAAATATTTCAAATGCAGTTACCACTTCAGCATTAGAATTAATTATGTTAGACCTGTCAGTGTCAAGATCCTCCCCAAATGTATTATTTACCATATAACCATTTTCTCTAATTAATTTTGATAGTGGATTATCGACCCCTAGATCTAAAATTAATTTATCTTTTTCTATATGTTTTTCTAAAAACTTAAGGGTTATTTTATACCTATTATATGGAAAATTTTCATTGTACATTTATCAATTTTAGTATTGATAAACCATTGCATTAATATGCATGCCAGCTCCTACACTTGCAAAAATTATAATGTCTCCAGAATTAAAAATATGATCATCTAATTTTTTTCTTCGAATTAAATCAAACATCGTTGGGATTGTAGCAACAGAACTATTACCAAAGTATTTAACTGTCAGAGGCATAATACTTTCATTAAATTCCATTTCATACAGTTTGAAAAGCCTATTCCCCATAGCAGTATCCATTTTTGCATTAGCCTGATGTAGAAGAATTTTCTTTACATCAGATATATTAACTCCTGCTTCATCAATACACATTTTAATCGCATTTGGAACATTTGTTAGGGCAAATTCATATACCTTTCTACCATTCATTTTAATATATCTAGTGTCTTTATTATCTTCTGTTTCTTTGTTCGATTTGCCATAAAATAAATAAAACAGCTCATCATCAGTATATGATTCCGTTTTATGAGATAATATTCCACCTTCTAATTCAGAATCTTCTAGAATTGTAGCACCAGCTCCATCAGCAAAAATCATTGCATCTCGATCATAATCATCAATTACTCTAGATAAAGTATCAGCACCAATAGCTAAACAGCGCTTTGCCATTCCTGATTTTATAAAACTTTTAGCTTGAATAACTGCTTCTAGCCAGCCTGGACATCCAAATAAAATGTCATAGGCTACACATTTAGGATTTTTAATTTTTAATAGATTTTTTATTCTTACAGCTAGCCCAGGGAATACATCAATTTCATCAGACTTATAGTTTACATTACCAAAATTATGTGCTACAATAATATAGTCTATAGTTTCAGGATCAATATTTGCATCTTCAATTGCATGTTTAGCAGCTATATAGCCTAGATCAGATGTGTTTAAATTCTTTTTTGCATATCTTCTTTCCCTAATGCCGGTAATTTTTTCAAATTTTTCAATAATTTCAGAATTATGAGACTCAATTTCACTGCCA
>JAZABS010000006.1:0-38423 GCA_036136835.1 Bacteroidota bacterium | reverse complement strand
TAAATTTTATAAAATTATTCCAGGGTTATTAATGTGTTATTTTATTCCTGCAATATTCAACTCATTAGGAATAATTTCTGCTGAAGAATCTCAAACCTACTATATAGCAAGCAGATATTTATTACCCGCTTCATTACTATTAATGACATTAAGTATTGATTTAAAAGCAATATATAATTTGGGCTACAAAGCACTAGTTATGTTTTTTACTGGTACTGTTGGAATTATAATAGGAGGGCCAATATCAATTATGATTTTATCAGTGTTTTTCCCTGAATTATTTAATGGCGCTGGGCCTGATGCAATTTGGAGAGGATTATCAACTTTAGCTGGGAGCTGGATTGGTGGTGGTGCAAATCAAGCAGCAATGCTAGAGATATTTGAATATAATCCACAAAAATATGGTGGTATGGTTTTAGTAGATATAGTAGTTGCAAATATTTGGATGGCTCTAATATTATTTGGTATTGGGAAGAAAAAAGCAATTAATAAGTGGTTAAAGGCTGATACATCTGCAATTGAAGAACTAAAAGAAAAAGTTACTTCATTTTCGAACAGTAATAAAAGAATTCCAAATTTAACAGATTATATGATTCTTCTAGGAATAGCGTTTGGTACTGTTGGTTTTTCACATCTAGGAGCTGAGTTTATTTCAGAATTTCTAACCTCAAATTTTGAAATAGTTGCAGATAAAAGCTCAGGGTTATCTTCTTTTGCGTCTAAGTTTTTTTGGATGATATCAATTGCAACATTTATTGGGATTGGATTATCGTTCACAAAAGCTAAAAATTTTGAAGGAATTGGTGCTAGCAAAATTGGTAGTATTTTTATATATGTACTAGTTGCAACCATTGGAATGAAAATGGATCTAGGATCAATTTTTGATGAACCTAAACTAATTCTAATTGGAATAATATGGATGTCAATTCATGCATTTTTATTAATTGTTGTTGCAAAATTAATTAAGGCTCCCTACTTCTTTTTAGCAGTAGGAAGCCAAGCTAATGTAGGAGGTGCAGCATCTGCCCCTGTCGTAGCTGCAGCGTTTCATCCTTCTTTAGCGACAGTTGGAGTGCTACTTGCAGTTTTCGGATATGTAGTAGGGACCTACGGTGCAATGATTTGCACCTATTTAATGGAATACACTTCTAATCTTTAATTGTGTTATATGAAAAATTTGAATTTATTTTTAGCCGTTTTAGTTTTAAATATTTTTTCTTCTTTTTCACAAAACTTAGGGACAATTACTGGAGAAATCTTTGATGCCAAAAGTCAATTTCCAGTAACTGGTGCTAATATTATTCTTGATGGAACAACTATTGGTACAATAAGTGATGAAAATGGATATTTTATAATAAAAAATATTCCAACCACATCATACAATATTACTATAAGTTATTTAGGCTATCAATCACAAAAAATATATAACGTAATTATAAAAAGTAAAGGAAATCCAGACTTAAAAATATTTCTAAATGAATCAACTGAAACCCTTGATGAGGTTGTCATAACTGAAAGCCCTTTTAAAAAAACTATGGAATCTCCACTTTCAATAAACACTTTTTCAGCAGTTGAAATTGAAAGTTATCCAGGGGCAAATAATGATATTACAAAAGTTGTTCAAAGTATGCCAGGATTATCACCATCGGTCGGAGGATTTAGAAATGATATTATAATTAGAGGAGGAGCTCCTAATGAGACTGTATATTACCTAGATGGCATTGAAATTCCTAACATAAACCATTTTAGCACACAAGGAAGTGCAGGAGGTCCACGAGGTATGATAAATATTTCCTTTATTCAAGAAGTAACTCTGTCAACTTCTGCTTTTGGGGCTGAATATGATAATCCACTAAGCGGAGTACTTTCTTTTAATCAAAAAGAAGGTAACACAAATCAATTTGCTGGTAATTTAAGAGTCGGAGCTAGTGAATCTGGATTAACATTTGAAGGGCCAATTTTTAATAAGCCTAATGAAGAAGTAAAAACTACAATGATCTTTTCATTAAGAAAAAGCTACTTGCAATTTCTATTCAAACTTATTGGACTTCCAATAAGACCAGACTATTGGGATTATCAATGGAAGATTCATCATGATATTGATAAATATAATTCAATAAACTTTATTGGATTAGGGTCAATTGATGATTTTACAGTTGAAGCTCCTGACGATTTTGATGCACAACAACAGGCTCAACTGGAGCAGGTTCCAATTATTCAACAAAATACTACCACAACTGGAATTTCATGGAAGAGAAAATATAAGAACCAAAGGGGTCAATTAATTACAGCATTGAGCACAAACAAATTAAAGAATATTTTTTCTAGATATTCTGATAATTTAAATGAATCTGATTTAATATTTAGAAATGACTCTCATGAATGGGAAACTAAACTCAGAATTAAATCTATAAATTATTACAAAGATTGGAAACTTAAATGGGGTGGTAATATTCAGCTATCAAACTACTTTAACGCTACTCAAAATTTATCTACTGGTCTTAACTACAATACAGAAATAGAATTTTATAAATATGGGTTATTTGCAAATGGATCTAGGAGTTTTTTTAAAAATAGATTAGATTTTTCAATTGGATTTAGGCTAGATGAAGATACTTTCTCAACAGGGTCTAGTTTATTAGATAATTTCTCACCAAGAGCTTCCTTATCTTACGCAATTAGTGATGACAGAAAATGGAGATGGAATACATCTGTTGGTAAATATTATAAAATGCCAACATATACGATGCTTGGATATCAAAATAATAATGGCGAATATTTAAACAAGAATAATAAATATACTGAGAGCACACACTATGTAACTGGTATAGATTATAATCTAACAAATTCATCTAAAATTTCACTTGAGGCATTTTTAAAAAAATATGATAATTTCCCTGTTTCAGTAATTGATCAAGTATCACTTGCAAATAAGGGGGGAGATTTTGAAGTTCTTGGTAACGAAGAAGTTCGCTCAACAGGGAAAGGAAAGACATATGGAATAGAGGCATTATTTCAGCAAAAATTAACCAACAATTTTTATGGTATTTTTTCATACACTTATTTTCATAGTAAATTTTCAGGGTTTACTTCTGAATACTTGCCTTCAGTATGGGATAGTAGGCACTTAATCTCTTTTAGTAATGGATATAAACTGAATAATAACTGGGAATTAAGTTCTAGATTAAGATTTGCTGGTAAAACTCCTTATGTACCATATGATCTAAATGCCAGTATGATGAATTATCCAGAAATGATATTAGATTACTCTAGGCTAGGGGAAGATAAACTAGATAATTTTAGTCAATTTGACATCAGAGTAGACAAAAAATGGAATAAAGAAAAAATCTCTATTAGCTTTTATTTTGAAATATTAAATATTCTTGCTCAAAAAATTCCTCTTCCACCAGAGTACGGTCTAAATAGAGATGGTAATGGAGATATTGTTATGCCAATGGAATTAACTGAAGTCGATGTCAATAGAAATACTCCTATCCCAACATTTGGATTTTCACTGGATTTTTAACAAAAAAAAGCCCAATTTCATATTTTCAATTAAATTGTTAATTTTTAGAATATTTTTTGTAAAAATTATAAATAACGTGATTATTTGTTTTAAATATTATCATTTTATTAAATATTTTGTAAAAAATTGGCAATCAAAAAACTCATTTTTTTAGGAAATCCTGTGCACATAAGAGATTATATAAGTATATTGTGCTATCAAAAATTAAACTAATAACCTAATTATGAGAACAATTCTTAAAATTTTTATGATGTTATTTTGTGTGTTTTCTTACGCACAAACCACTGTAACTGGTAGTATTACTGATAGAAACAGCCAGCCTCTTTCTGGAGCAACGGTTGTAATTGTTGGTACTTCTACAGGTGTAGTTGCAGATTTTGATGGAAATTATTCTATCACATCAGACATGGACACTCCTTTTACTATTGAAGCTAGTAGTGTTGGATTTAAAGCTATGTCTGCAGAAGTAAATTCTTCATCCACAGTTGACTTCGTACTAGAAGATAATACTGCACTTGATGAAGTTGTTGTTTCTGCATCAAGAACACCTCAAAGAATTTTTGAATCTCCCGTTACTATTGAGAGATTCGGAATAAAAGACATTAAGACTAATGCTTCTGCAGATTTTTATGATGGTCTTGAAAACTTAAAAGGTGTAGATATAAATGTTAACAGCTTGACGTTTAAAGCAATTAACACTAGAGGATTTGCAACTTTTGCAAATACAAGATTTGTACAATTAGTTGATGGGATGGATAACTCTGCTCCTGCATTAAACTTCCCGCTTGGTAACTTACTAGGTATGACGGAAACAGATGTATTGAGTGTTGAAATTATTCCTGGAGCTTCATCAGCTTTATATGGTGCAAATGCATTCAACGGAATATTACTTATGGAAAGTAAAAATCCTTTTGATCACCAAGGAATTAGTGGTCAATACAAACATGGTATTACATCTCAAGATGCCGCGGGAGACAATGAGTTTAGAGATCTTCAAGTAAGATGGGGTCATAAATTCAGCGACAAAGTAGCAATGAAAGTTAATTTTGCATTCCTGCTTGGTACTGATTGGATAGCTGATAGTGAAGTAGATAAATTAGGAAGAGTTGATGAAAATGGAGTAGGCTTAACTAGAGCTGCATATAATCATGATGGGATCAACATCTACGGAGATGAAGTAGCAACTAATATTAAAAATGTTGCTCAGTTAATGGAAGTAGGAGGATTACTTCCAGCTGGAGCTTCTGCTTTAGTTCCTTCCGTAGTTGTATCCAGAACTGGGTATAGAGAAGTAGATTTAACTGATCACGTTGCAAGAAGCAAAAAAGCTGATTGGGGCTTATACTGGAGGCCTGATGGTACTGATGATCTTGAAATTCAATATGTTGGAAAATATGGTACTGGTGAAACAGTATATCAAGGGACTAACAGATATGCAATAGAGAATTTCTTAATGACTCAACACAAATTAGAAGTTAAATCTCCTAACTTTTTTGTTAGAACATATATGAATTCAGATAACGCAGGAGATTCGTATGATATGAACTTTACTGCAATTAATATAAATAGATCATGGAAAAGTGATAATCAATGGTTTGGAGAATATGTAGGAGGAATTGTTGGAGGAACTCTTGCCGGATTAACTATGGATGCTGCTCATGCACTAGGTAGAGCTACAGCAGATACTGGTCGTTTAATTCCAGGAACTCAAGCATACATGGATGCTAAAGAAGCTGTAATTACTAATCCTGATCTTACAACTGGAGCAAAATTCCAGGATGAATCTAAAGTATATCATAGTGATTGGAACTACAACTTTGGTCACATGTGGGATTGGGCTGAAGTTCAAGTTGGAGGATCATACAGAAACTATGAATTAAATTCATCCGGAACAATATATACTGACTATGATGGCCCAATTAATTATGGCGATGTTGGAGTATATACTCAAGTTGTTAAAGATATGTTAGATGATAAATTAAGGTTAACTGCTGCTGCGAGATATGATAAAGCAGAGTTTTCTGATGGGGCAATCACTCCAAGAGTTGCTCTTGCTTATACTGCTGGAGAATATGACAATCATAACTTTAGAGTGTCCTATCAAACAGGGTATAGAAACCCAACTACACAGGATTTATTTATAGGTCTTGATGTTGGAATAGCAAGATTAGTAGGTTCTTCTCCAGACAATCCAGCAAGATTTGTTAGAGACTATTCAGTTAGTGCTGCAGGTCAGCAACTGGGGATTCCAGCAACTGTTACTCTAACAGGAGAAAGTGCATTTAATAACTCTTTTTCAGCATCTTCTGTTCAAGCTATGGCTGCAACAGGGAATCCTGCACTATTACAAGCTTCTGGAGTTGAGTATGTAGAAGCTGAACGTTTACAGTCAATTGAATTTGGATATAGAGCTAAACTCTCTCCAACATTTATTATTGATGCTAACCTTTATAGAAATGCATATGAAAACTTTATAAGTACTGAGGCAGTTATTTCTCCTTATTATGGACAAGTTGGAGATAATAGTTTGTCTGTTTTAGCAATTGCTAATGGTGATTTCGAAACATATAGTGCTTATACAAATGCTGATGCTGAAGTAGAATCATGGGGAGCAACATTTGGTATGTCAACTAAAATCTTTAAAAATTATGATTTATCAGCAAACTATACTAAATCAGTTTTAGAATTTGATGAAGAATTATATCCAGACTTTTCAACTTACTGGAATACACCAGAGCATAAGGTAAAAGTTCAATTTGGAAATACAAGCTTATTTGAAAACGTTGGGTTTAATGTAGCTTGGAGATGGTTTAGTGATTTTTATTGGGAATCAACATTCGGAAATGGAGATGTTCCTGCGACTCATGTAATAGATGCGCAGATCAACTTTACTCTTCCAAAGTTGAAATCAACAATAAAAATAGGTGGTGCTAATATTGGAAGTCAAGAATACTATACTGCATTTGGTTCAGGATTCATTGGTCAACAATATTATATATCATGGACTGCTAATAATCTATAATTAAATAATAATTAAACTAATAAATTATGAAAATTAAATATTTATTGCTGTCATTGGTTATCATAACCTTTACAGCTTGTATTGATGAAGATCTTGAAGCTCCTGGGGGTGCAGAGGCTGTAGAAATTACTTCTGGAGATGCTGATTTTTCTAGAGTAGTTGCTATGGGAGCCACCTTGACTGCTGGTTATACTGATGGTGCTCTATTTCATCAAGGACAAATGAACTCATATCCAAATATTATGGCTGGTGTAATGGCTCATGCAGGAGGAGGTGAATTTACTCAGCCTTATATGAATGATAACATTGGTGGGCTATTAGTTGGTGGTATGCAATTCCAAGGTCCAAGATTATATTTTGATGGAGCTGGACCTGCTACACTGCCTGGTACTCCAACAACGGAAGCTACTAATGTAATGCCAGGACCTTATTCAAATATGGCTATTCCTGGGTGTAATGCTATTCATATGCTTGCTCCTGGTTATGGAAGTATGGCTGCGCTAATGCAAGGATTAGCTAATCCTTATTTTGTAAGAATGGCTTCAAATGATAATGCTCAAGTAATCACAGATGTCATAGGGCAATCGCCTACATTTGTAAGTATTCTTTCTGGATTTAGTGATGCTCTTGCAAGTGCTACTGATGGAGCAACAAGTGTATCAATGGGTTCTGTAGCTGAATTTCAATTTGCTTTTGGGACTACAATGGGTGCATTAGGACAAATGGTTCCTAATGGAGTTGTAAGCAACATCCCTGATGTTACAAACAATCCATTTTTCAATCTAGTTGGACATGATGTAGTTCCTCTTGACGCTGGAACTGCTGGAATGCTTAATGGTGCATTTGCTGCCTATAATGGTGGTCTTGCTGTAGCTAATGCATTTGGGTTTATAACTGCAGATGAGGTTGCTGCGAGAACAATCGTATTTGCTGAAGGAAATAATGCACTTGTTATTGATGATAGTGACCTTACAGATTTATCAGCTCTTGGTATGCCTTCATATAGGCAAGCAACAGCAGATGATAAGATTTTATTATCAACCGCTGCAATAATTGGAACACTAGTTGGAGGAAATCCTATGATGATTAATGGAGTTACAGTTCCATTAGATGACACTAGAGTGTTAACTGCAAGTGAAGCAACAGAAATTCAAACTACAATAGCTGGATATAATGCTACAATATCAGCCATAGCAAATCAAAGTGGATGGGCTATGTTTGATATGCACGCATTTATTGAAACGATTAATAGTGTTGGTGTAACGTCGGGAGATTTACATTTAACTGGAGACCTTGTATTTGGAGGATTCTACTCATTAGACGGAATCCATCCAACAGCTAGAGGTAATGCAGTAATTGCAAATGCAATGATGGAAGCAATTGATTCACATTATGGATCAAACCTTTCAGACGCAGCAGTATATGCTGGAGATTATCCAACAAATTATCCTCCAGACATGTAGGAAAACTAGCAAAACTAAAAACTAAAAAAACCTGAATCTTTATTCAGGTTTTTTTTATTCACAAAAGGCAGTTTTTTTTTAAAAAAAAATTGCCTTTCTTTTATAAAAATTTATCTTTGCACAAGCAATATTTTTTAATTTTTTAAATACAAAACTCCAATATGATTTCAGGTAAAATTTCTCAAATAGTAGGCCCAGTAATTGATGTTGAATTTGATTCAGAAAAAGGTCTTCCAAAAATTTATGATTCATTAGAAATTGAAAAGTCTGACGGATCAACACTAGTGCTTGAAGTTCAAGCTCATATTGGAGAAAATATTGTTAGAACCATAGCAATGGACTCCTCTGACGGTCTAAGTAGAGGCGCTGTTGCAAAAGCTACAGGAAGTCCAATAAAAATGCCTATCGGCAAAGAAATAAACGGTAGATTATTTAATGTTATTGGTGATTCTATCGATGGGATAGGTAATTTGCCAAAGACTGGAGATGATGGTATGGCAATTCATAGAGAATCTCCAAAATTCGAAGATCTTTCAACCTCTACAGAAGTACTATTCACTGGTATTAAAGTTATCGATCTAATTGAGCCTTATGCAAAGGGTGGTAAAATTGGATTATTTGGTGGAGCTGGTGTAGGGAAAACTGTTCTAATTCAGGAATTAATAAATAACATTGCAAAAGGACACGGAGGTCTTTCTGTATTTGCTGGTGTTGGGGAAAGAACTAGAGAAGGTAATGACCTACTTCGTGAAATGTTAGAGTCTGGCATTATTACCTATGGAAAAGATTTTATGAAATCCATGGAAGAAGGTGGCTGGGATCTTAGCAAAGTTGATAAAAAGGCTCTAAAAGATTCAAAAGCAACTTTTGTTTTTGGACAGATGAATGAGCCTCCTGGAGCTAGAGCAAGAGTTGCTCTTTCAGGATTAACCGTTGCTGAATATTTTCGTGATGGTGCTGGTGATGGGCAAGGTAAAGACGTTTTATTCTTTGTAGATAATATATTTAGATTTACACAAGCAGGCTCAGAAGTTTCAGCATTACTTGGTAGAATGCCTTCAGCAGTTGGGTATCAGCCTACATTGGCAACTGAAATGGGTACCATGCAAGAAAGAATTACCTCTACCAAAAAAGGTTCTATTACTTCAGTTCAAGCAGTGTATGTTCCTGCAGATGATCTTACAGATCCTGCCCCTGCAACCACATTTGCTCACTTAGATGCAACAACTGTTCTTTCTAGAAAAATTGCTGAATTAGGAATTTATCCTGCCGTTGATCCATTAGATTCAACTTCAAGAATTTTAACTCCAGAGATACTTGGAGAAGAGCATTACAACTGTGCTCAAAGAGTAAAAGAATTATTACAACGATACAAAGAGCTTCAAGATATTATAGCAATTTTGGGGATGGAAGAGCTTTCAGAAGATGATAAGATGGCTGTTGGAAGAGCAAGGAGAGTTCAAAGATTTTTATCTCAGCCATTTCATGTAGCTGAGCAGTTTACTGGAACTCCAGGAGTATTAGTTGATATAAAAGATACTATTAAAGGCTTTAATATGATAATGGATGGTGAATTAGACCACTTACCAGAAGCTGCATTTAATTTAAAAGGTACAATTGAAGAAGCTATTGAAGCTGGAGAAAAAATGTTAGCTGAAGCTCAAGTATAACTTACTATGTATTTAGAAATCATTTCACCGGAAAGAATAATCTATAGTGGAGAAGTAAGTTCTGTTGCTGTTCCTGGTGTTCAAGGCGAATTTGAGATGTTAAATAATCATGCTGCAATTGTTTCTAGTCTAAAAAAAGGACACATTAAAATCTATGGAGATATAAAATTAGACAACTCTATAAAAGATCTATTTGAAAAAGGGCCTGAAAGAGGATTTTTTCTTCCAATAAACTCTGGGACTGTTGAGCTAAAAGATAATAAAGTAACTGCTCTAGTAGAATAAGCTTTTTAGACCTTCTTTATAACATTAGTTACAATTCCCCATATAATAAATTGGTTTTGTTCTGTAATTTCAATTGGCTTGTAATCCAAATTTTCAGGCTTCAGCCAAATTCTATCATTTTCAACTTTTAATCGTTTTACTGTAAATTCTCCATCAATCAAACAGACAGCAATTTTATTATTAGTAGGCTCAAGGCTTCGATCTATAACCAAAAGGTCATTATTATCCAGTCCTGCACCAACCATAGATTGACCACTAACTCTAGCAAAAAATGTTGCTTCCTTATTTTTGATTAACTCCTTATCAAGGCTAATCCTGTCTTGTTTAAAGTCTCCTGCAGGAGAGGGGAATCCCGCTGATATTCCAGAACTAATTAATATAGATTCCAATGTAGACTCAGTATCAGGAATAAAAAACTTTATGTTGCTTTTATTGTACATAAATTATATTACTTTAATTATATCATCAAATTTAGTAGTGTATTGTGGAGAAACAAAATTTTGTTTCATTTTCCATTTAATTTTTAAATCTTGATTAGCAAGTTTTATTTTATCACCATATTTAAAATTAATTTTATCAATAGCGCTCATTAAATTGGGGTGCCTAGGATCTTCCTGATTAAATATGCTAAGTTGAGAATTATTGACTGCCGACAAACCTGACACAATTACTCCAGCTTTCTTGTATTTGATCCCTTCTTTAAATATTTCACTCACTGCATTCACTGCAAAACTATTTAATACAAGTGAAGAATTCGTCGAGTATGGCAGTAGTACTATTTTATTTATAGAATGCTGCTTTAAATCCTTTCTAAAAAAATTACTCCTTAGCATTATAATCATAATGCTACAAGCAGACCTTTGTTTTCTTAATTTCTCAGCGCAAGAAACTGCAAATGTTGAAACTCTTTCTTTAATATATCCAACATCCATTGTAGGATTTTCAAAAGTTCTTGTAGTAGCTATTGATTTTTTGTTTTTTAGTGTATCTAACCCAATGGAAGAAATTCCTTTTAGCTCTTGTTGCAACCTAAACCCAACTATAGATAAATTTGATTTAACCCATACTGATGGTAATTGAGTAAAATCATATGCGCTCGCACATCCTGTCTTTTCCAATCTTCTTGCAAGTTTTTCCCCAACGCCCCAAATATCTTTTAACGAAAATTTTTTAAGACATTTTATTCTTTTAGATTCATCATTTATAATATAGACATCATTAGTTTGCATAGGATATTTTCGAGCTACCTTATTTGCAATTTTTGATAGTGCTTTGGTTGGCGCAATACCAATGGAGGTCGGGATACCCGTCCATTGTAAAATTGTCTTTCTGATTCTTAAAGCATAGCTATATATATCATAATACTCAAACCCATGGAAACTCAAAAAAGCCTCATCGATACTATAGAATTCAATATCCAAAACAAATTTATTTAATATCGACATAACACGATAACTCATATCTGAATAAAGGGGGTAGTTAGATGATAAAACTCGAACATTATTCTGTTCAAGCACAGATCTGTATTTGAAAATAGGAGCTCCCATTGGTATTCCCAATTGCTTTACTTCATCACTTCTAGAAATAATACAACCATCATTATTGGACAAAACAACAACTGGCTTGTCAATAAGTTTAGGGTCAAATACCCTTTCACATGAGACATAAAAATTATTACAATCTATAAGAGCAAACATGTAGTAAATATACATTTTTAGTGGATTAATTTTATGAAAAATATTATAACAAATAGATCCAATTAATTACCTTTATTTTTAAATAATTATTTAATGAATAAAAGATTTTTTTTAGGGCTATTGATAATTATTTTTATTCAAAAAACAAGCTCTCAAACAGTCAAGGTCAACGACGAAATAGATCAGCAAATTAATTTAGAAGAAATTGAAATTATTTCATCGCCAAGAATTGAATTAGCTTTTTCTGAAAATTCTAGAACAATTCAAATTATCACAAAAGAAGAGATAGAAAGCAGTCCAGCAACTACTATAAGTGAATTATTACAGCAAATAGCTGGAATAGATGTTAGAAGAAGAGGGGTTTCTGGTATGCAAGCAGATTTATATATAAGAGGAGGAACATTTGATCAAACCTTATTGTTAATTGATGGATTTAAAGTTGAAGATGCTCAAACTGGCCACCATACAATGAACATGGCTATACCAATGGATGTAGTAGAAAGAATCGAAATAATCAAAGGAGCTGCATCAAGGATTTATGGTCAAAATGCATTTAATGGGGCAATAAATATTGTAACAAAAAATGTAACAGGGGATCAAAGATCTAGGAAAATTGAAGCTGGCTCATTTGAACAAAGGAACGCATCATTAACGATTGAGCAAGAATATGAAAACTCATCATTTATTACACATTATTCTAGACAATCTTCTGATGGATATAGGTATAATACTGACTTCTATAATAATAATAACTTTATAAAGGGCACATTTGAAATTAAAGACTTGCCAGTTAATATGATTGTGTCATTTAATGAGCGTAAATTTGGTGCTAACGGATTCTATGCAAGTCCTGAAGCAATTGATCAATATGAGGAAACACAGGCAAGTTTATTTGGGCTGAGCACTAAATTGACAAATGGATCACTGGTCATTAGGCCAAAGATATACTGGAAAAGGAATCAAGATATGTATGTCTATCTTAGGCATGATCCATCGGTTTATAGAAATTTACACATTACCAATAAGATAGGGGCTGAATTAAATATGTCAAGCAATTCTAAACTAGGGATCACTGGTTTTGGAATTGATCTTGCTCGGGTTTCGTTAGCGAGCAATAATCTAGGTGATAGGAGTAGAACTATGATTAATATGTTTCTTGAACATCAATTCAAATTTCTAAAAGAAAAACTAGATATCACTCCAGGACTAGCTTTAAATTATTTGTCAGATTTCAAATTCAATGACAATTATAAGGATAATTTTTTCAGAAATTTTCTTGCATTTCCAGGAATCGATATAGGTTATAGAATTAATGATAATCTAAGATTATATACCAATATTGGCTATACCTATAGGGTTCCAACATACACAGATCTTTATTATAGTAGCCCAACTACAATTGGAAACGAGGAATTAATCCCTGAGAAAGCACTTTCAGAAGAGCTTGGTATACGCTACAGTAAAAACAAAATAAATTTTTCAATTATTTTATTTAATAGAAAAGCTAAAGATTTAATTGACTATGTAAAAGCTATAGAATCAGATCCGTGGCAATCTACTAATATAAGGGAACTAAATACATATGGATTAGAAACAAATATTGCGGTTAAACTTTATGATAAGAAAAACAAATTTCATCATTTAAATTTTGGGTATACTTACTTAGATGATGATTTAGAGCCTTCCGAAATTCAATTTTCAAGATATGCTATAAATTCTCTAAAACATCATATTACCTCCAGTATTAACTTTACCATAACTAAAAATTGGTCAAGCTCTATGGTATATAAATACGCTGATAGAACTGAAGGTAATGACTATACTGTTGTTGATTTAAAAAACATGTTTGTAATAAAGAACTTTAATTTATCTTTTATGGTAAATAATGTTTTTGACACTCAATATTCTGAAACTAATCTTGTCCCTATGCCTGGGCGAACATACCTATTCTCATTTGGGTATAATCGTTAAAATAATTCATTTACTTTTCTAATAATTAAATCATATTCCCATCCTCTATAAGAAAGATAATTTATAAATTTTCTTTTTCTTGAATCTAATGGACCTTTCAATGAATTAAATTTTTTTAAAGATATGTCGTTAAATACTTTATGATAATCTAAATCCGTTATTTGATTAATAGCTTTAGAAATTAAATTTGAATCAATTTTTCTGTTCTTTAATTCAATTATAATTTTTATTTTCCCCCATCTCTTTATTGCAAACTTCCCATGGGCAAATGCCAAAGCAAATCTCTCCTCGTTTATATAACTATTCTTAGTTAAGTAATTAATTATATTTTCAACTTCTGGTTGTTCTATATTTAATCTGAAAAGTTTTTCAACAACCTCTTTTTTACATCTCTCTTGATATGAACAATAGTTCTCTATTTTTTTTAAAATTTCAGAATCCATATGAGAAATTGCAAATACTACAAGTTGTAATTAATAGCAAATATAAAATTAATTCCTGGTGCTGAAATACCAGAAGAATATGGTCTATATAATTTATTTGTAATATTCTCTAAAGAAGCGACCATAGTAATGCTTTCAGAAATCATATATCTTGATCGCAAATTGATAGTATACCATGCTGGGGAATATGGATTTCCATTACTATCTAAAGCATACAAATAAGGCTTGTCAATTTCAGATTGTGCAAGCTTATAAAATGGTATTTCTGAATTGTAATCTATATATCCATCAAGCATAAATTCTTTATTGTTATATATTAAATGGAAAGTTCCAAATTGGGGAGGCACATGCCTAACGGGCATAGATATTGAATAATCATCCTTTTGTTTACCATCTATAAAATTATATTGGGCAATTGCTTTTAATTTATCTGATAATTGAGCAGTTAAGGAAAGTTCAACACCATAAATATTAGATTGTGATCCATTTTGAATTGCCTGAACGTTACTTAATTCTCCGTCATAAATTATCTGATTAACTCCATTTTCAAGTTCAAAATCTGCTCTAATTAAGCTATTATATAAATATGTAAAGTACGTAGAGAATTCAAAATTAATTTTATCAAATTCAATGGCCCCGCCTAAATCAGCGCCAAATGATCTTTCTGGCTTTAAGTCAGGATTTGGCACAACAACTGATCCTGGTGCAGAATCAAAAATTTTAGCAACATCATCAATATTAGGTGCCCTAAAGGCAGTATTTAGATTCAATTTCCATCTATAATTCTGATTTTGTATCCAACTAACTCCAATTCCTCCGACTAATGCCCCATTACTAATATTTGTATTTGAAAACGGAAAATCATAAAATTGATTGTTTTCTGATAAGTCTGAATCAATTAATATATGGCTATATCTTAACCCCGATTGAAAAATCAAATCTTCATTTAATCTATGCTTATAGTTTGCATACGCAGCTAAAGACTGCCATAATGAATTGTTTGGATACCTGCTAGCATTATCATACATTATTAATTCATCAATATTAAGCAAACAGGCCTTAGATTTGACTCTATTATTTAGATATTCAAAACCATAAGATATTGTTGAATTATCAGAAATTGATTTTATCAAATCCAGGTTTATTGAAAAAATATTAACCTTTTCTTCTCTAACGCTTTTTATAATATCATTATATTTCCTGCTATTTCTACTTTCAGCAAATTCTTGATATGCTGTAGTTAATTTAACTTTATCATGTAGTTTTGAATTTTTTGTATCAATAGAAACTTGACTATTTACTAATAACCATTCTTGCGGGCCATAATACCATTCCCCATAATATAAATCATTATTATCATTATATCTTATTAATCTATCATATCTAGGGATATCTGATGTAGAAGAATAGTGTATGCCAATATTAGCAGAAATATTTTCTTTTGGCTTAAACAAAATTTTCTGCATAAAATTAAATTGAGAATATTCTGTGAATTTTTGAATTCTTGAATTTGAGTTTTGAACAATAGAATCAATACCGTTAAATATTTGTACATATTCTGGCCTTAAATAATCTGAAATACCTCGTTTACCCATTTTTAGATTACCAAAATTATTCCGCGAAATGCTTGTTAAAAAGCCCCATTTCTTAAAACCAATATTTAGATCAAGATGAGCTGTCTCTTCACTACTAGCGGAAGCCATTCTTAAATCTGAATTAATTAATATTAATGGACTTTTAGAAGTAGATAGTCTTGGTTTTTTAGTATAAAAATTCATAGCTCCTCCAATAGCATCACTTCCATAAATTATAGAACTAGACCCCATAATAACTTCTGTCTTTTCAATTGAAAAAGGGTCAATAGAAATTACATTATGAATGTTTCCTCCTCTATATATAGCATTATTTAATCTTACTCCATCTATAGATAAAATTAGTCTATTTGTGGAAAAACCTCTTATCATTGGACTCCCCCCTCCCAATTGACTTTTTTGAATATAAATGTGGCCTGCCATATTTAACAAATCAGCACTCGTCTGAGGATTAGCAATAGCAATACTTTCTTTATTAATCTGAATAATCCTTTGTGGTACTTCTCTTATGTTTTGAGAAAATCTCGATGCAGAAATAACAATCTCATCCAAAAATTGGGAAGTCATTTCTAATAATACTACATCATTAATAAGTTGTTTATTTATTGACTTTTTTTCATATGATAGATGATCAAAAACAATTAGCTCATTATCATTAAATGTATCAATATTAGCCTTACCCTGAAGATTTTAAAAACTAATTTTATTAGCACTTGTATAAATAGCAACACCAGCTATAGGCTCCATAGTCTCAGCATCAAGAATATAAATATCCTGAGCATAACCAATTATACTACTTAATAACAATGATATTAATATGATTTTTTTCAAACCTAATTAAAAATATTTTTAATAATTTCTATCGACTTTATATTTCTAAAATTATTTATATGCAACCCATAATACGTTAAAATAAAATCCAAAATATTCATTATTTCTAAAGAATTTAAAGTTAGTAAAGGATTACTATCAAATTTTGTGCCTAAAATTTGATTAAATAATTTTAAATCTTCTCCGCTAATTGAATATTCATTTGACTTTGATAGTTCATAAAAGCCCTCCTCCAAATTAAAATACTTAAAATTATTATTTGTTTCATCTGGATAAAACCCTAAAAATCTCGTTAATTGAATTAAAAAAATTAGATGAAAATATGAAATATTCTTATTTGAATCATACCAAATAAAAGATTCCTCTATATAATTATAAAGTGCTACTTCCTTTTTCTGATGAACAAGAATATTTGACAGAATCTCTGATAAAAATATTATTATTGATGCCTTTTCTAGGTCTGAATGGCATGAGATATAATGATGCTTTATATTAATATCCTTTATATATTGAAGATTCCTTTTTGTATTATAATTAAATTGAACATTAAGAATAGTTAGTTCTTGAAAATAAACAAGCTTAGCTTTACTTTTTTTTAAATTTGAACCTATTTTTACTATAAAACTAATAACACCATATTCTTTAGTAAATAATTTTACTATTACATCATTATCCTTGTATCTAATCTTAGACAATACAATGGCAGATACAGAAGTTTCCATTATCTTATTATCATAATTTTTAAAATTTTTGTTTCAAAGGTCTCTAATTCGGATAACATAACAACATATACTCCTGAAGAAACTAATCTGCCTGCTAAATTCTTTCCATTCCAAAAAGCTGTTCCTCCGTCTATCTCTAAATTAAAATTGTTATATCTTGAATTTATATTTGATTGAGCCTCAGCTACTAAATTACCCTCAATATCCGTAATTTTTATATTTACATTATCAGTAATTCCTTTAATTTTAATTTTTTCAGACTCCATATTAAATGATGGCCTTACTGGATTTGGGAAAACAAAGGCATTTTGAAAGTTTGATTCTGTTGCAGATCCTCCAGTATTATAACTAACTAGTCCTTTGTCAGTTCCTATATATATAGTACCATTATACTGATCAATTGAAATATCATTAATATTATTCGATGGAAGTGGTGAATTATTCTTTGTAAAATGATGTATTGTTTGTTGACCATTTTGAGAAAAATAAAAAATGCCTGAGCCAATTGTTCCAACCCATTTATTATTTGCGCCATCTACCTCTATATCAGAAATAAATTGTTGCTCTAATAATTCCTTTGGGATACCATCTTCTAAAATAACTATTTGTTGAGCGACTACATTTGAATCAAAAAAATTAGTTGTATTATATAAAACTCGTAGTCCCTCAATTGTACCAATCCAAAGATGATTATTATTGTCTACTGCTAAACTTCTTACATACTCTGCTGGCATATTAGATTGCTCATAATCAAATATTTTTTTTATTAACGGTGACCCAGAATTTTCATTAAATCCTATTAAGCCTGATCTTAAGCCTCCTATCCATTTAGTTCCCAATTGACCAATTTCAATATCACTGAAGCCTAATTCATCATTTAATCCATCTGGAATAATTTCAGTAAAATCATATGATCTCCATTGTCCAGAATTTGGATCAAATGATTTTAGTGGGCTATCTATTCTGGAATTTAAAATCCATAATATTCCAGAATCATCAAATTCTGTATCTGAAATTCTAACACTAGTATAATCTGAGCCTGAGATTTCTATCGATTCTAATGGGCTATTTAAATGATCCCATAAATCTATTATTTGTTGATTTTCAATCTCTAATAGCCCGCCATGAAATGAGCTAATAAAAACATTATTATTATTAAATGGATTAATTGAAATACTATTTAGGTTAACAGAATTTTCAGGCAAACTATCATATACAATATTATTCCAGCTAGAATCATATCTACTAATACCCTTATATTTTAATGGGTGTGGATTATAGTATAAGCTATAATCGCCAAAAGTAACCCATAATTGTTCATTAAAATTTTCAATTGAAAAAATACTATTATCTAAAGGGCCTTCAGGATATATAGATATATAATTATTAAGATTAGAAATATTTATTTCTATTACTCCAATATCTGATGTAGCAATATAAAGCCCGCCTGAATTAATTAATGTAGAGTTGAAATTAGTTTGAAAATCAATACTTGAAATATTAGAAACAATATTAAAATCAATATCAAATATGAATGAATTATTATTTGTAGTCATCACAAAATTATCAGAAATAGGAATATATCTAAAGTCTTTAATTACATCTATCGAATTGAAAATTACAGAGGCTCCTGCAGAATTAAGATTATACAAATTATTGTTGTCAGAAAAATAAGTTGAATTATCAACAGATAAAATCGAAGAATATGAGCCTGGTACTAATTCACCCCAATTATTAAAGTCAATTAAACTAGAATTTCTTAATGCCTTCCTAATGCCTCCAAAATCCTTACAAGCAGCATATATATATTCTTCAGTAATAGAGACTTCAGCTATCTTTAGATTTGAACCATTTGTCCCTATAAAAAATGTATCTCCAAACTCTAAAGTATCTAAATTAAAGACTGAAATTCCATAATCAGTTGATATATATATATCATTTGAGTACTCATTAAAATTGTTAATTCTCTTTTCTTCAGGAGATATAGTAGTTTTATCTATAATATCATAAATACTATATACATTATTTGAATTAAAATCCTTTACCTGTATCAGCCCATTATCAAAACCAATTACCAATTTATTTTTATTCTCACTAAAATAGATTGAGGAAATAAATTCTCCAGATAAGCCTTCCTTTGTTGTAAGCTTGGTTAATTCATTGGTTTGATAATTATATATAAAGATTGAATTTTTAGAAGATGCATATATGTATTCGCCTTCTGATTCTATATTATTGACATTATAAAATGAAAAATGGGTCTCCCATAATGGATTTAGATCCTGAGCAGATAATTGCAGGCTATATCCATACAATAGTAAAAACAAACAAATGAAATACCTATTCATAAAATACCTTAAATGTGTAATGTACTAAACGAAAAATATTTCAATTTAATGTGTTTAAATTGAATTAAACTATACCCTGGGCTAGCATAGCATCTGCAACCTTAACAAATCCTGCAATATTAGCACCTTTAACATAATCAATATAACCATCCTCTTCTTTGCCATACTCTATACAGGCATTATGAATATTGAGCATAATTTCTTTAAGTTTTTCATCTACTTCTTCCCTTGACCAATGATATCTTAAAGAATTTTGAGTCATTTCTAATCCTGAAGTTGCAACACCACCTGCATTAGATGCCTTCCCTGGAGCAAATAAAATTTTTGCTTTATGAAAAACAGATATTGCATCCTTGGTTGATGGCATATTTGCTCCTTCGCTCACGCATTGGCAGCCATTTGAAATTAAATTTTCTGCATCAGATTTGTCAAGCTCATTTTGTGTTGCACAAGGAAGTGCAATATCACAAGCAATAGACCAAGGTTTTTCCCCCTTTTCAAATTTAGATTTTGGGTATTTCTTCACATATTCACTAATTCTTCCTCTTTTAACATTTTTTAAATCCATTATAAAATCAAGCTTTTCTGAATTTATTCCATCTGGATCATAAATAAATCCTGAAGAATCAGACATCGTTAAAACTTTAGCTCCCAAACTTATTGATTTTTCTGCAGCATATTGAGCAACATTCCCCGATCCAGAAATAACTATATTTTTATCTTTAAAACTTTCATTCTTTAACCCAAGCATATTTTGTGCAAAATACACAGTGCCATATCCTGTAGCTTCTGGTCTAATTAGAGATCCTCCCCAAGTAACGCCCTTTCCAGTTAAAACTCCAGTAAACTCATTATTTAATTTTTTGTACATTCCATATAGATATCCTATTTCTCTTCCACCTACACCTATATCTCCAGCAGGAACATCCGTATTAGGCCCAATATGTCTAAATAGTTCTGCCATAAAAGCTTGACAAAACCTCATTATTTCATTTTCACTTTTTCCTTTAGGATCAAAATCACTTCCTCCTTTACCTCCACCCATTGGCAAAGTAGTTAAACTGTTTTTAAAGACCTGCTCAAATGCAAGAAACTTAAGAATACTCATGTCAACTGTCGGATGAAATCTTAACCCTCCTTTATAAGGGCCAATTGCAGAATTCATTTGAATTCTATATCCTCTATTAACCTGAATCTCACCATTATCATCAACCCAACATACCCTAAAGCTTATAACCCTCTCAGGTTCACACATCCTTAATAAAATATTTTTTCCATGATAAATTTTGTTATTGACAATATATGGGATCACTGTTTCAGCTACTTCCTCTACAGCCTGCATAAATTCTGGTTCATGCCCATTTCTTTGTCTTACTAAATCTAGAAATGCTTCAATCTTTTGTTTCATAATAAATCAATTATTGTATAATTGGTAAAAATGTATAGATAAAAATAATAATTTAATACCTAAACTGCTCATAAACTTAATAAAAATCAATAGTTAACTTATTGCTTGTGCTAAATCATTAATTAAGTCTTCAGAATCTTCAATTCCAACACTCAATCTTATAAGTGAATCTGAAAGCCCTGATTTTTCTCTTTCAATTTTAGGAATACTAGCATGAGTCATTGAAGCCGGATGACCTGATAAAGATTCTACTCCACCTAACGATTCTGCTAATGTGAAAAGCTTAAGTCTTTCCAATACTTTAAATGCATCTTTAGTTTTACCTCCTTTCAGTTCAAAAGAAAGCATACCTCCATAATCACTCATTTGCTCCTTTGCAATTTCATGATTCTGGTGAAAAGTAAAACCTGGCCAATAAACTTTTTGGATTTTATTATTTGAATTTAAGTATTCGGCTATTAGTCTAGTATTATCACAATGACGCTGCATTCTAACATGTAAAGTCTTAATTCCTCTAAGTACTAAAAAACTATCTTGAGGTCCACAAATTGCACCACTTGCATTTTGAATAAAAGACAATTTTTCTGCTAATTCTTTATCATTTAACATAATTGCTCCTAATACTACATCGCTATGACCTCCTAGATATTTCGTTGCTGAATGAACTACTATATCCGCACCTAAATCAATTGGTTTTTGTAAATATGGTGTTGCAAAAGTATTGTCAACTGCCAAAAGAATTTTGTGCTTCTTTGATAAAGCTGAAAGAGATGCTATGTCAATAATATTCAACATTGGATTAGTTGGAGTCTCAGTCCATATTAATCTAGTATTTTTATTAATCAATCTTTCAATATTATCAATAGCATTCATCCCGACAAAATGAAATTTGATTCCATAAGTGCTAAATATTTTTACAAATAGTCTATAAGTGCCCCCATATAAATCATTAGTTGAAATAACCTCATCTCCTGGCTTTAACAACTTAATTATTGCATCAATAGCTGCTAATCCTGAGGCAAAAGCTAATCCATAATTTGCATTTTCTATACTTGCAAAAGCCCTTTCAAGTGCAGTTCTAGTAGGGTTATGTGTCCTTGAATATTCATATCCCTTATGATCTCCTGGGCTTTTTTGAGCATAAGTTGATGTTTGATAAATTGGTGGCATTACAGCATTATAGCTTGGGTCTAAGGATTGTCCGCCATGTATAGTTTTGGTATTAAATTTCATGAAATGAAGTGTATGAAAACAAATGTAAATTATAATTAGCTCTATACAAAACTATGAATTATCTTTAAACTAATCTGTAAGGTAAAATGAATAATAGACTTTTAGGATTAATTGCAGCCTTAATTGCAACTTCAATATTTGGCTTTAACCACACTATTGCTAAGGCATTAATGCCTACATTTATTTCCCCTAGCGCATTACTTTATGCAAGAGTTCTAGGAGCTTTTATTTTATTCTGGATTATCGGATTATTTTTCAAACATGAATTTATAGAAAAAAAAGATAGGATAAGATTAATATTGTGTGCCATATTTGGTATGAGCTTAAATATGATAACATCATTAAAAGGCTTAGAATTATCTACCCCAATAAATAGTTCAATTATTTCTACTACTTCTCCTATTATAATATTTATAATTTCAATTATCCTTATAAAGGAAAAAATATCTAAACAAAAATATATAGGAGTTACTATTGGATTTATAGGAACATTGTTGCTAATACTGTTTAATAATAAAGTTGTCGTTAATGCTCCTAATATTAAGCTTGGAAATGTCATTTTATTTGCAAATAGTATATCATATGGGCTATACTATGTTTTGGTTAAGCCATTAGCAGGAAAGTATAGTATGATAACATTAATGAAATGGCTCTTTTTAATTTCAATTATAATTAATGCTCCAATTGGGCTAGTTGAATTTGCAATTATTAAATGGGAGGGATTTGATACCTCTGCAATAGTAAATTTATCTTACGTAATTATCTGCACAACATTTCTGGTATATTTACTTAATCTATTTGCACTAAGGAATCTTAAAGCAACAACTGTTGGAATGTTTATTTATTTTCAGCCAATTATAGCCATTTTATATGCAATTTATATGGGTGCAGACAGGTTATCACTGTTAGATATAACTTCAGTTACTATGGTATTTATAGGTGTATATTTAGTTTCCAAAAATCCAGTAAAACAATAATCTAATACACTTTTATATATTTGTTAAACAAATTACAAGGTATGATAAAATCAATGACCGCTTATTCATCTACTATTCTAAATAATAACGGTAATAAAACAACTATTGAAATTAAATGCCTGAACAGCAAATCACTAGATATAAGTTGCAAAACACCTAATGATCTAAAAGAAAAAGATCATGCTATCAGAAAATTGATATCAAAAAGTCTTCAAAGAGGAAAAGTTGAGTTAAATATATTTTTTGAAAAGAAATCAGATCAAAATCCAACTAAAATCAATACAAAAATAGTTAATGAAAATATAAAGCAATTAAACAAAGTAGCTGATGGTAAAAAGTTAGAGCTATTAAAAATTGCAATTCAAATGCCTAATTCTTATAAGGTTGTTAAAAGCTCTTCTATTAATAAAGATTGGACAGAGATAAAAAACGGTATAATAAAAATGTTGACAGAAATAAATAAGCATAGAATATTAGAGGGAGCAACGATAGAAAAAGATTTAAGAGACAAAATAAATAACATTACAAAAATGTTACATAAAATTATTGAATTAAAAGACAGAAGAATAGTAAAGATTAAAAAGAAATTAAGATCAGATATTGTAAATTTAAAGCTCAAATTAGATAACAATAGATTTGAACAAGAATTAATTTATTATCTGGAAAAATATGATATTAATGAAGAAATTGTTCGATTGAAAGCTCATATAAATTTCTTCAAAAAAATTATGGATTCAAAATCTCCAAATGGTAAGAAGTTAGGTTTTATAAGCCAAGAAATAGGAAGAGAAATTAACACGCTAGGAGCTAAATCTTATGATGCAAAAATGCAAAAAAAGGTAGTAGATATGAAAGATGATTTAGAGAAAATAAAAGAACAGATATATAATATAGTATAATGAATACTGGAAAATTAATAGTTATTGCAGCGCCTTCAGGATCAGGGAAAACTACTGTTGTCAATAGTTTAATATCTGATAAAACATTAAACCTTGGGTTTTCTATTTCTGCTACCTCAAGACCAAGAAGAAAGAATGAAATTGATGGGAAAGATTACTATTTTTTATCTGATGATGAATTCAAAAACAAAATCCATTCAAAAGAATTTGTTGAATGGGAAGAGGTTTACGATGGGATTTTTTATGGGACATTAAAGTCTGAACTGGAAAAGCTAAATAATTTAGGGAAAAATTTAATTTTTGATATTGATGTTGTCGGAGGCCTTTCTATAAAAAAAGAATTTCCTGATCAAACAATAACCATTTTTATAAGTCCTCCCAGTATAGAAGAATTAGAAAATAGGTTAAGAAATCGAGGTACTGAACACGAAAATAGTATTCAAATTAGATTAGCTAAAGCAACAAAAGAAATGTCTATGTCTGTTTTATATGATTATACAATTGAAAATCATAATATTGAAAAGACGATCAATGAAGTAAAAATATTAATTAATAATTTCCTTTAATAATAATGAATATTGGACTTTATTTTGGAACATTTGATCCAATTCATCTTGGTCATATCAACATTGCAAACTTTCTTATTAAAAAAGGAACTTTTAAAAAAATATGGTTTATAGTAACCCCCCAAAATCCGGTTAAGTCAAACAATAATATATCTGATTTTATTCATAGATATGAAATGGTAAAAATTCAAGTAAAAGATAATGACAATATTCAAGCTAGTGATATTGAATTAAATTTAGAAAAACCAAACTATACTATAAATACATTAAATTATCTTTCAAGTAAATTCATCAACTATAATTTTGGTATAATCATAGGCGAAGACAATTTGATAAATTTGAAGCACTGGAAAGATTATAAAAAAATTCTAAACAATTATAACGTATATGTTTATCCAAGAAAAACAGAAATAAAGGAAGATATTGAGCTGATAAATAAAGAAAATGTACATATGATAGAAGCCCCGTATGTGGATATAAGCTCTTCAGAAATAAGAAATATTATCACTAAAAAAGAAAATCTAAGTCAGTTTATTTCTAATGATATATATAGGTATATAATCAAAAACAAGCTATATATATCCTAAAAAACTATAATGAAAAAACATCTAAAATTTTGTGTAATAGGTAGTGGAAGCTGGGCAACTGCTATAATTAAAATTCTATCAGAAAATCTAAAAGAAATTAATTGGTATATAAGGAATGAAGACAACCTAAAATATATAAATAAACATCAGCACAATCCTAATTATCTAAGTTCTGTAGAATTAGATATAAAGCGAATTAATCTTATTAATGATATTGATAAAGCTTGTGAAGAGTCAGATGTTTTAATTATTGCCATTCCTTCTGAATTTGCAAATAATGTTTTAAGTAATATTTCAGTTGACATTTCAAAAAAAATAATTATTTCTGCAATAAAAGGAATAATTCCTGAGACAAATTTATTAGTAGGCGAACATTTTGAGAAAAATTTTAAAATAAAAGAAAATAACTTTTTAGTTATAGCGGGGCCTTGCCATGCAGAAGAAGTAGCTCTTGAAAAACTTTCATATTTAACAATAGCATCTTCTAATAAAAAATTATCTAAGGATATATCATCAAAATTTTTCTGCCCCTATATTTCAGTTCAAACTAGTGATGATGTGATAGGGATTGAGTATGCAAGTATGCTAAAAAATATTTATGCAATTGCTGCTGGAATAGCCCATGGACTTGGATATGGAGATAACTTTCAAAGTGTATTAATGAGTAGCTCTATTAAAGAGATAAATAGATTTATTGAAAAAAGACATATGATGAAAAGGGACATTCATGATTCAGTATATCTTGGGGACTTATTAGTAACAGGATACTCAATTTTTTCAAGAAATAGATTATTTGGCAATATGATTGGCAAAGGCTATTCAGTAAAATATGCTAAAATGGAAATGAAAATGATTGCAGAAGGATACATAGCTACTAAAAAAGCATATTTGTTAAATTCTGAATCTAAAACAAAAGTATCACTGCCTATTATTGAAGCAGTTTACAATGTATTATATGCTAAAAGAAGTGCAAAGAAAACTTTTAAAGAATTATCTAAAAAACTTAGTTAAAGGGTTGATTTAAATTGTTTAATAAACCTTATATCATTTTCACTTAATAGTCTAATATCATCTATTTGATGCAATAGTAGAGCAATCCTATCTATTCCAAGTCCAAATGCATAACCTGAATATTCTTTAGGATCAATTCCACAGTTCTCTAGTACATTAGGATCAACCATTCCACATCCCATAATTTCTAGCCATCCTGTACCTTTAGTCATTTTATAATCAACCTCATTCTCAAGCCCCCAATAAACATCAACCTCAGCACTTGGTTCTGTAAAAGGGAAATATGATGGTCTAAGTCTAATTTTTGACTTACCGAATAACATTGTTGTAAAATATTCTAATGTTTGTTTAAGGTCAGCAAAACTAATATTCTTATCAATACATAATCCTTCAACTTGATGAAAAAAACAGTGAGATCTAGCTGATATTGCTTCATTTCTGTAAACTCTTCCTGGGGAGATTGTTCTTATAGGTGGTTTATTGTTTTCCATATATCTAACTTGAACAGAGCTAGTATGAGTTCTTAATAAAATATCTGGGTCCTTTTCAATAAAAAAAGTATCCTGCATATCTCTTGCCGGATGATACTCAGGCAAATTTAAAGCAGTAAAATTATGCCAATCATCTTCAATTTCTGGCCCCTCGCTTATTGTGAAACCTATCTTTTCAAAAATATCAATTATCCTGTTTTTAACTAAGGATATTGGATGTCTTGAACCAATATTAATAGAATCTCCTGGTCTTGTAAGATCATTAATTGATCCTGAATTAATAGTAGGATTAGAAACTTTAGAAATCAAGTCCTCTACTTTATTACTAGCTTCATGCTTTAATGTATTTAGTAATTGGCCAACTTCTTTCTTGTCTTTATTATCTACATTTTTAAATTCCTGAAAGTATTGATTTATAATACCTTTTTTGCCAAGATATTTTATTCTAAATAATTCTATTTCCTCTTCAGAACTAGATTTGAAAGAGGAGACCTCATTAATGGTAGATTTAATTTTTTTAATCATCTAGTAAATATGAATAAATCAAATTTAATAAAACTTAGTTAATATAATTGATTTTTAAAAAATAGTTCACAATAGCCTCCTTCATTAGTATTGTTTGTTCCCCAGGTTTTAAATTAGGAAGTTTTTCAATTAGCTTATAATGAGGCCAACCATCATTATCTACATAATCAAAAACATAATATCCATAATCACTTAATAATTTACATACGCCTATATGCATCAAGTCAAGTTTTTTATTCTTGGAGATATTTTGCTTTATATCTCCCAACTCCTGAATACCGACTAAAAAAATAATTGACTGTAGATCTATTTTTTCATCATCAGAAAAGGTCTTAGATAATTTAACAACTAATTTTTTCCATCTATCTTTTAATTTATCATCCATGTAAGCAATATATGATTTAACAAATATCACATTAATATAACAACTAAAATTTATTAATTTGTAATAATAAGAAATCTAAATGAGTAGCATTAGCATTGATATTATAATAGGAGCAATCTTAATATATGGAATTGTGAGAGGATTTTCTAGGGGGTTATTTTTAGAAATTTCATCTCTTATTAGTTTAATAGCAGGAATATATATTGCAAGTAAATTCTATAATATAGTTGCCAAATATTTTCAAAAAATAATTTCCTGGGAAGAAAATTATTTAATTATTTTATCTTTCATCATTATACTAATTTTATCAATAATTTGCATTAATCTAATTGCAAAATCTCTAACCAAATTAGCAGATAATATTTCTCTTGGGCTATTAAATAAAATGGCTGGCTCCCTTTTTGGATTTGTCAAATATTTTATTGTTTGTATGATATTTGTTCTAATATTTGATAGGATAAACTCAACGATAGAATTAATTGATCCATTAACACTATCACATTCAGAATTATACCCCTATATCAAAGTTGTTAACCAAGAAATTTTTCCTGCTTTTATAAAATCCATTTATGGAGATGGGCTGTAAGGCAGAGATGAATGATGAACATCAATTTTTAATTTATCACCTACAAGTTTATATCCAAAAGTATATTCAACTTTAATTGGATCATTATTATTAATTTGAAAATAATAATTCCCCATAGCAATTGCCCTATTTTTATCTAAAATAATATCATGGTTTTTAAAGGTGATTTTTGTCCAGCCTTTAGTTGCAAATCCATTATCCTCATTACAAGATGAGTTAGTACCGCCAATAAAATAAGACAACGCCATTTGCTTAGTATTTCTAAATTGCTCTATCGAAGCCATTGTTGGCTTAAAAAGAACTGGACCTGACTCATAAGAATATAACTCATCTAAAAAATCAATTACACGCTCATTTAATTTACTCTCATCCTTGAGATTTCCAATTTCAATTATTCCTTCAGCCCAACTGTTTTGTGCCTCTATTACTTGTTCTTTTGTTATCATAATATCTTTACATCAATTAATTGTAAAAATCCAATTTGGCCATTGCTTAGCTGAATTTTAATCCAATTATTATAATTCTCTAATACCTTTACCTTAGTTCCTTCATGAAGCATAAATAAAGTTTCAGACCTATTGTTTGGCTCTGTTTTTAAATCCGTTTGATAGGAATAAATTATAGCATACTTATCATTAATTTGCTTATCGAATCCTCTATAACTATTGCCTAATGAGATTAGCATTAATAGGATTCCAAAACATAAACTAACAAATGCTGTCCTTTTTATCCTAGTTTCTTTAGCAAAGTAGTAAGATAAAAATAATGCTACGATTAAAAAACTAAAAAATACAGAAATATATGCCCATGTGTCAAAATAAAAAAGATTAGAAAATTTGTTTAGTATTGATTGGATTATTGGTTCTGCAATAGGATCTATATCATCAACTAATGTTTTATTGACTAAGCTTAAATTATCTATTATTTCTTTATCTGCAGGCTGAAGCATTAATGCTTTTTCATAATAATAAATAGATGAAGCTATACTGTCTAATTTATAATATGCATTAGCCATATTATAATACAGCTCTGCAGAATGGAAATCATTACTAAGAATTTGTTTATAATAAGATATCGCTTCACTATTTCTTCCTTCATTGTAAAATTCATTACCTGTTTTAAAAAGATCTTCTATCTCTACTTGTGCAAATAAACTCAAAGTAGAAATTAGTGATATAATATTTAGAATAATTAAACTCTTTTTCATTTTACTTTATTTCTTTATCGATTAATGAAATTATATCTAAGGACTTTAAATAATCCTTTTCCATATCAACGTGATCAAATGGAGTATACCTGGCCATTTGACAATTATTAAATATTTCCTCTAATGCATCTATTGTTTTTCTATTAATTGATCTATTTTCTAGAGAATTTCTAATTTGTTTAGCATTATATTCACTATTGTCAAATAATAATATTGATTTTAAATAATTCATAAGAGCCTTGTCTAAAGCTTCATAAAATTTGTTTTTATTATCGATGTTTTTCTTAGCATCTAATAAATATTTTTTTCCTAACTTTTTTGCATGATTGGATCTAATCCAATTTTGATCCTTTTTCTTTTTATTCAGAATAGACATTATAATAAGCAGTATAGACATTATTACAAATGGGCCAAATAGAAGTATCCAAAATAATGAGGATTTGAAAAAAATTAGTTTATTAATTTTTTCAAACTCTGATTTTGTTTTAAAAGATGTATTTCCGTATTCTATTAAATTTAACCTGTTTGTATTATTATAATTTGTTGTTTGATTGTTATTCTCATTTATAGAATTATTAATAATTGATCCCTTAACATTAACATAGTTTATTGACGATGTTTTCGTTTTATATGAAGTATCTTTTGGATCAAAATATGTAAATGATATTTTTGGAATTGCATATTTTCCTGGAGAAGATGGAACAACTGTATATTGATCCTTTAAACTCCCATTAATTCCTTGAAAATTTGTTTTCAATTTTTCTATCCTTTCAGGTTCATACACTTCAAGAGTTGCTGGTAAATTGATAGATGGGAAATTAAATAAATTAAAATTTCCCTTTCCCTTAATTTCTATATTCAATTGGAATGCTTCAGAAATCAATAATTCTTTTTTTGTTGTATTAACTAATAGATCAAAATTTCCAACAGCACCTGAGAAATTATCTGGCCTGCCTAGATTAGGTAGAGGCCTTACATTAATTTTAACCTTTCCAGCGGAAACTGTTTTATTTACTGTATTACTTAAAACTTGACCAAATATATCTCTTCTATTTGATGGTACTTGCACTGCTATATCATATACTAAGGGCTCAATAGATAACTCTCCTGTTTTTTGAGGATATAAAACTGTTTTTCGCATTACTGCATATCTATATGCCTCCCCTTTATATGTGCCATTTTCTGCTATTGGAGTGTTATCTATATTTTTACTCCAGAAATTTACATATCTAGGTGCATCTAATTCTCTAGGGTTTGTAATTCCAAGATCTGGCTTCCAATATAATTTATATACTATTGATATAGGTTCATTTAAATATGGGTTTGTTTTAGAAATCTCAGCAACTAAATGAATATTATTATCTGCTATATATGATGGATCATTTGGATTAACTGGAATTTCAACTGCACTTGTTACCTCGACATTCAATATTAGGGTTTTATATATTTCCCCATCTACTTCAACAGATGCTTGTCCAATTTTGAAATTTCCTTTTTCTATAGGAGATAAAAAATATGTATAAGTTTTTGAATAAGATCTTTTACCATTAACCCATGAGTTTTTGATTGATTGACTCGGCCCTGCAACAACTCTAAAATTTTCAAATGCAGGTGGTATAAAATTATCTCCATCCTTATCCATTATAAAATCAATTCTTACCCTTTCATTAATACCAAGTGAATTCTTACTCAGCGTAGCTCTAAAGTTTACCTGAGCTGATAAAAGACAGCTAAAAAATATGCATACTATAAATAAAATTTTACTTCTCATTACCAATCTTTCTCAGTTACAACTTTAACTCCTTTTTGTTTTTTTTCATTAATCTTTGCCTGCACTTTGTTTTCTTCATTATTCATTGCTTTCAACAAATTTTTAATTTGTTCTGGGGACAATTTAGCTGATCCTTTATCATTTGATGGTTTCTTGTCCTGTTTTTTGTCCTTTTCATTATTCTGATTTTGATCCTGCTTATTATTCTCTTGATCATTTTGATTTTTTTCATCTTTTTGATCCTTCTGCTGATCATCCTTATTTTGATCCTGGTTATTTTGATCACTGTCATTTTGATTTTTTTCATCTTTTTGATCCTTCTTATCGTCTTTCTTCTCATCGTTCTTATCATTATTTTTGTTTTGCTCATCTGAACAAAGCTTTGCTAAAGATAAATTATATCTAGTTTCATCGTCATTAGGATTATTTCTTAATGCATTCTTATATGCTTCTAAAGCTTCAGTACATAGATTTTTTTTCATTAATATATTACCAATATTATGATTAATCCTATGCCTCTCATCATCAGAAATAGCATTTTTCAAAGCTTCTGCTTGCCTTGATAATGCTTCATCAAATAAGCCTTCATCATAATATTTATTAGATAAATTATAGGGAGCCTCAATTCCTGAAGAATTAATTGATATTGCTCTTCTATAATTGTTTTCAGCTATAATAAAATCCTTATCATAGTTAATATTGCCATCCAAAAGATGTTTATTATATGATTCAGATTGTCCAAATGATTTTAGAGAAATCAAAAAGAATATTAATATATATAAAAGCTTAATTAATTTCATGTAAATCCTAATTTTCGTTAAATAAATTTAATTTTTTTACCCAAAAAGTTTTGGGATCAAAAAGAAAAATTTCAATAAAAAGCAATAATAATCCTATTGCCAAAAACCATTGAAATTGATCTTTATACTCAGAAAATTTCTTAGATTCAAATTCTTTTTTTTCTGTTTCTTTTAATATTTCTCCAATTCTATTGACAACAAATTTTGTTTCCGTCCCATCAATAAACTCTCCTCCTGTCTGATTTGCAATATCAACTAATACCTGCCTGTTTAGTTTTGTAATCACTACTTCACCTTTATTATCTTTTTTATAGCTCTGAATTATTCCATTCTTTTTGATCGGTATCGGAGCCCCCTTTTCTTTTCCAACACCAATCGTATAAATTATAATTCCTTTTTCTGAAGCAATTTTTGCCATATCTACTGATACATCATTGTGGTCTTCACCATCTGAAATAATTATTAATATTCGCTCTATTTTACTTTCATCATCATAATAATTTGTAGCTAATTGTATTGCTTCATCAATAGCTGTCCCCTGAGAAGAAATCATATCTGTATTCATACTTTGTAAAAACATTTTTCCAGAAGAATAGTCGGTTGTAATTGGTAGTTGTGGAAATGCTTTACCAGCATATGCTACAATTCCAATTCTATCTCCATTTAAAGTATTTATTATTTGATTGACTAGCTGTTTAGACTTTTCTAGTCTATTTGGCACAATATCCTCAGCCAACATACTTCTTGAAACATCAACAGCAAAAACAATATCAACACCAAATCTTTTAAAGGTTTCCATTTTAGTTCCCATTTGCGGATTTATCATAGCTAAAACAAGGAATATTAAGCAGAAGAGAATAGTAAAAATTCTTAAGTAAGGCTTAAATGATGATATATTTGGGCTTAATCTCATTAAGGCATTTTTCGAAAGAAAATTGTCTTGAATATTTGACTTCCATATTCTATCACCAATAAATAGTAGCATAACTAAAAGTGGGATTATCCCAAGCCACAACCACGATATTTCTTCTATTTGATACATTATATAAAACTTCTAAATAAAGTAAACTTTAAAATCATTTCAAGTCCAATTAATAGCAATGCTGGTAAAAGAAATATTCTATATTTTTCTTCAACATTATAATATTTAAATTCTTCAATATCAGATTTTTCAAGCTTATCAATATCGTTATATATCTCTTTTAGTTTAGCATTATTTGTTGCTCTAAAATATTTTCCTCCAGTAATACTTGCAATCTCTTTGAGCAATTTTTCATCTATCTCAACTTTTGCATTTGCATAATTAAAATTGCCTCTTGAATCAATTCCTACAGGAGACAATGCCATTCCGTTAGTACCCAATCCAATAGTATAAATTTTAATACCAAATTCGATTGCAAGTTCTGCAGCAGTTAAAGGATCTATAAATCCAGAATTATTAACTCCATCAGTTAATAAAATAATTACTTTGCTTCTAGCCTTACTATCCTTTATCCTGTTTACAGAAGTAGCTAGCCCCATTCCTATTGCTGTCCCGCCTTCTATAATTGTATTATATTCTATTTCACTTAAAGACCTCAAAATAATTGATTTATCACTAGTTATTGGAGTCTTTGTATAGCTTTCTCCAGCATATTCAACAAGCCCAATTCTATCAGTTAATCTACTTTTAATAAAATTAGATGCAACATCCTTTAATGCTTCTAGTCTATTAGGTTTTAAATCCTTTGCCAACATACTTCCAGAAACATCAATAGCCATTACAATATCAATCCCTTTATTACTTTTTACTCTTGTTGATACATCAATAATTTGTGGCCTTGCTAAAGCAATAATAAGAAGAGCTAATGCAATAATTCTAAATACTCTAAGGATTGGCTCTAACCATATGACCCATGATTTTGATTCTGAAAAGGCTGCTGAATTAGAAAAATTTAGACTGTTAGATTTATAATGATTTGCATATAAATACCATAGAATTGATATTGGAATCAATACCAAAATCCATAAAAATTCAATATTTAAAAATTCAAACTTTATATTCATTCTTGTTTTTCTTTAATCAATTCAACAGAGGAAATAACTTGATCTGTAATTTGATCCAAATAAATATCCTTGTGATTTAAAATAATGAGTTGCTTAAATTCATTTTCTGTAAAAAACCCTAATATCGAATAGGCTCCATTTACCAATTTATTGGTTTTTGTATCCATAAAATCTGCTGAACCATAGACTCTTATTCCCTCTGCCTCATTAGGAGTTGTGAACATTTCATATTTAACCAAAATATTACTTAAGCCCATAGCTTCAATTATATCTAGACTATTATCAACGTATTTTTGAAAATCCTCTGGATTAATTTTATCATTAAATTTTGTGTTTGAGACATAGATTTGCATTGAATTATTATGATTGAAAAATCCAAACTCTGATAAATTACTAGAATTTTCATATTTAAAAGTTGGATTAGATAATTCTCTAGTTAAAACCTCGGGTGTTTTAAGCGTAATCCCAGGTGAACCATATTCAGTAGTAACCCAATCTTTAGTCTCCAATAATAGTAAATTCTTATTCCATAATAGCTTGTCTTTTACGTAGGTAAATCCAAATAAAATACTTGAAAAAATTAATGAAGAAATCAGTATTGCCATAAATACAGCAATAACTGTTTTAAATGTTTTTCTTCTTTTATCCCTTATTAATTTTTGATGGAATTCATAATCTTTTTTTAATTCTTCAATAGTAGGCTCTGGTAATATTTCATTTATTTCATCAATTGTCTTACTTATTGTTTCTGTATCCTTTCTTGCATCAATTTCTTCAGGCTGATGCTTTGCAAATTTTACCAAATCTGCTGTATTTAAAACTGATTGAATGTTATTTAATGTAGCTAAAGAAAATTTTAATTCATCATTAGATCTTATTCTATTCAGTTCATATAATAGCTCATCTGTTGTACTTTCTAAGGAATGATCAAAAACTTTTGCTTCTAAAAAATTTCTTATTGTAAAACTTAATCTTGAATAATATTCTTTTGAATTTTCAATTATATTATAATTGCTGTCTATAAGTTGATTAATTTCATTTCTTGCTTTTTGATAGGGAGATTGCTCATATTGAAATGCTTTTTTTCTAAAAATTTTGTCTCTATTTATATATAACCCAATGAGAATCACAATTAATAGTAAAACCAATATATATGTATAAATATAATTTGGACCATCAATTGTAAAAATTGGCTTTATGTCATATAGACCTTGCTTAGTAGTATCAACTTCTACTAGTTTCACTTCAATTTTTGTCGAATTAGAATAAAGTATCTTATTTCCAAATGCTACCTTTTGTTTAGGCAATATATAGCTGCCTGCATCGAAATTTGTTAATTCATATTTCTTTGATATTATGAATTCATTATTGTTCTCTATCGTATCTGAATCATAAATCTTCAAAACCTCCATAGGCATAAAACTTTTTGGATCCGGGAAAGCAATTTGATCTAAGCTATCTGAATACACTTGAAGATTAAAAGAGATTTTTTCTCCGACAAAAATGTTAGTACTATCTATAGAGGTAACTAGTTTTTGTGATTGTACAGATCTAGTAAATAGTAACAATAAAATTGTTATTGCCAAATACTTAGGATTATATATAGAAATATATTTTTTCATGTCCATTATCTATTTCTAAAATATCTTAAAAGTTTTTTCTGATAACTATCTTCTGTAGCACATTCAATAATACCTGCTCCCGCCTTTTTAAAATTCTCTTCAAAAATTTTCGATTTCTCTAGATAATACTCTTTGTATTTTTTTCTAACTTTTTTTGATCCCGTATATACTAATTTCCTTTTACCATCTTCATTATCTAAAAGCTGAACAAGTCCTAAATTTGGTATTGTCATTTCACTCTTATCATATACTCTAATCCCTGTAATATCATGTTTAGATGATATGATTCTAAGGGAATTTGAATAATCATTAGAAATAAAATCAGAAATTAAAAACACTATTGCGCGATTCTTCAAAATATTAGATAAAAATTGTAAAGGAATATTAATGTCCGTTTTTTTATTAGATGGTTTAAATTCTATTAACTCTCTTATAATTCTTAATATGTGTGATCTACCTTTATTTGGAGGGATATACAGTTCAACTTGATCAGTAAATAAAATAAGACCTACCTTATCATTGTTTTGATTTGCAGAAAAGGCCAATGTAGCTGCTATTTCCGTTAAATATTCATTTTTAAATGTTGAAGAAGTCCCATAAAATTCCGAACCTGAAATATCAACTATCAGCATCATAGTCAGCTCCCTTTCTTCTTCAAAAACTTTAACAAAGGGGTCATTATATCTTGCTGTTACATTCCAATCAATAGATCTAACATCATCACCAATTTGATATTGCCTAACCTCACTAAAAGTCATTCCTCTCCCCTTAAAGGTAGAGTGATATTCACCTCCAAAAATATGATCGGATAACTTCCTTGTTTTTATCTCAATCTTACGAACTTTCTTGAGTAATTCCTTTGTATTCATTAGAAAAATATCGAATTAATTAAGGTACTTCGATCTCGTTAACGATCTGATTAATTATATCAATTGAAGTTAAATTCTCTGCCTCTGCTTCATATGTAATCCCAATTCTATGTTGTAAAACATCATGCACTACGGCTCTAACATCTTCAGGGATAACATAGCCTCTTCTATTAATAAATGCATAGCATTTAGATGCTAAGGCAAGATTGATACTTCCTCTTGGAGATGCACCAAATGAAATTAATGGCTCCAAATCAGGTAAATTATATTTTGCTGGATATCTAGTTGCAAAAATGATATCTACAATGTAGGATTCAATTTTTTCATCCATATAAACCTCATTTACTAATTTTTGTGCTTTTAAAATCTGCTTAATATTTACTACAGGCTTTATTTTTTCTTCTAATCCTGCTAGGTTTGCCCTAATGATACTTTTTTCATCCTCCATGTTAGGATAATCAATAACAGTCTTAAGCATAAACCTGTCTACCTGAGCCTCAGGAAGTGTATAAGTACCTTCTTGATCAATTGGATTTTGAGTAGCCATAACCAAGAATGGTTTATCTAAAATAAAAGATTCATCCCCAATTGTAACCTGTTTTTCTTGCATTGCTTCAAGTAATGCTGATTGAACTTTTGCTGGAGCACGATTAATCTCATCAGCCAAAACAAAATTTGCAAAAATAGGCCCTTTCTTTACTGAAAATTTAGTTTGCTTAATATTATAGATTAATGTTCCCACAACATCAGCCGGCAATAAATCTGGTGTAAATTGAATTCTACTAAAACTACCGCTTATTGCTTTAGAAAGAGTATTAATGGCAAGTGTTTTTGCCAGACCCGGTACACCCTCTAATAATATATGTCCTTGACCAAGCAAGCCAATTAACAATCTCTCAATCATAGATTTTTGGCCAACAATAACCTTATTAATTTCTAAAGTTAACAGATCAATAAAGGCGCTTTCTTTCTTTATTTTTTCATTAATTTTCTTTATATCAACTTTCTTTTCCATTTTGTCAGAATTTAGTTAGTTTAATTAATTATAATTTACAGATATGCAAATTCGATAATCATTAAGAAATAATCTGTTAAGAATTGGTTAAAAAAATGAATTTTAACATAATTTTTAACATTTTCTTTGATAAATTAGTTGTACATACTTCAATATGAGTAAAAAAACGGTTTTAATAACAGGTGCTACCAGTGGGATAGGCAAATCTACTGCCTATAGGCTTGCAGACTCAAAAATGGACCTAATTATCTGTGGGAGAAGAGGGGAAGTATTAGATAAAATCCGAGAAGATTTATCTAAATTAACTTCTATTATCACTTTGTGTTTTGATGTATCAGATAATAATCAGGTAAAGAAAGCAATTGAAAGCCTGCCCAATGAATTCAAACAGATTGATATTCTTATAAATAATGCTGGGAATGCCCATGGTTTAGATAAAATTCAAGATGGAAATGTAGAAGACTGGGACAATATGATTGACAGTAATGTTAAAGGCTTTTTATATGTAGCTAAAGCAGTTATTCCTAGAATGGTTCAAAATTCTTCAGGTCATATTATAAATATTGGGTCTTTAGCTGGAAGAGAAGTATATGAAAAGGGTAATGTCTATTGTGCAACAAAGCATGCTGTAAATGCTATTTCAAAAGGAATGAGAATTGACTTAAATAAACATAACATTAAAGTTTCTGAAATTAACCCAGGTCTAGTTGAAACTAACTTTTCAAAAGTTAGATTTAAAGGGGATGCTATTGCAGATACAGTATATAAAGGATATAAGGCATTACAAGCTGAAGATATTGCTGAAATAATTGAATTTGTGATATCTAGACCGGACCATGTCAATTTAGCTGATGT
>JAZABS010000005.1:0-4259 GCA_036136835.1 Bacteroidota bacterium | reverse complement strand
CTATAGGCACACCATTTTTAATAACATTTCCCACAGCAAATGAATCTATTAAAACTGATATTGTATTTTTAATTTTATGAATTAATTCTTTTAATTCCTTAAGATTTGCAAACTCTACATCCTCTTCAGAAAAGTCTAATTCTAACTCAATTAAAGATGCAAAATCTAATAACTGTTGCCTTAACTCTTTAATATCATTTTTAAAACCTCCTCTCATTTGATCTAGAGCTATTTTATGAGATGTTAAACTATTACTTGAAATTAAATCAGCAACTGCCTCAGCTTGACTTAAATCAATTTTTCCATTTAAGAAAGCTCTTAAAGTAAACTCACCTGCTTTAGCAGCTCTACACCCATTATCTATAAATAGTTTTATGATTTCTTTTTGTACATAACTACTTCCATGACATGATATCTCAACTACGTTATCACCAGTATAAGATTTAGGTGATATAAATAATGATATTAAAACCTCATCAACAACTCTTTTTTTATCTACTATTTCACCAAGAGTTATCGTGTGAGAATCTTTATTCATAAGACTTGAACCATCTTTAGATTTAAATAAAGACTCTGTTATTTCTATAGATTTTAATCCTGAAATTCTAATTACAGAAATAGCCCCTGAACCTGCAGGAGTAGCCAATGCTATTATAGTATCTTTTTCTATCATAAATTTTTTCAAAAATAAGATTTTAAATTATCTATTCTTTAGATAAAAATAAATTATAGGAATCATTAAGATTAATACAGTTACAAAGCTATCCACTAATATTCCTGGATTTAAAATGATTGTTAGAAAAAACCCTGCAATTGCTCCACCCAAATGAGCTTCATGGCCAATATTATCTCTAACATTCTTCATTGAATATATAGAATACCATAAATACAATAAACCAAAAACATAAGCAGGCATAGGAATAATAATAAAATAAAGAGTCATATTAGGATACAACAGGATGGAAGAATATACTACCCCCATAACAGCTCCGCTCGCTCCAACTGCATTGTAGTTTAACTTATTCTTATTTATTCTATATGTTATCATATTGCCAACATACAGGCTAACTAGATAAATTAATATAAAATTGACATCTCCTAATAATCTAATTACTACCGGAGCAAAGAAAAATAAAGTAAACATATTTACAAATAAATGACCCTGGTTTACATGTAAAAATCCTGAGGAAAGATATCTTATGTTTTCTCCTTTTTTTATTGCATTAGGATTAAACTTATACTTATCAAAAAAAGCCCTGTCCCTAAACCCTTTATATGAGAAAACTATATTTGCTAATATTACAAAAAAACTAGTCAAAATATTACTTAATATTAATTATCCAAGCCAAATATAGCATATATTTGCCTCATTATTCTTTAACTAATGCAACTACTATCCTTTATATTATACTACCCTATAATATGGCTTATATCTAAGTTTAATTTTAGAGCTCTATATATTTTCTCTGACATTCTACACTTTCTTATTTATAATGTGGTTAGATACAGGAGAAAAACTATATTTAATAATCTTAAAATGGTATTTCCAGAGAAATCTAAAAAAGAGATTGAAAAAATTTACAATCAATCAACGAAAAATGTTACTGACACATTTGTTGAATCTTTCAAATCTCTTAATATCTCAGAAGATGAGATGAAGTCAAGATTTAAATTCAAAAATATTGAAGTAATTAATGAAATTGAAAGTAATAATCAAAGCGCAATTGTGCTCTGTGGACATTTTTCTGGATTTGAATGGATGTTTATAATAGATAGATATATAAAGTCTGATTTCTATGCTGTGTATAAAAGATTACGAAATAAACGCTTTGATAGGTTGGTAAAAAATATACGAAGCAGATATAATGGACATTTAATTCACACAAAAGAAACTAGGAAAACAATAGCTGAAAATGTTAAAGCAGGAAAATTAGATTTATACGCTTTTGCATCTGATCAAACACCAAGATTGCAGAAATCTCATTATTGGAATTATTTTATGAATATATGGGTTCCAATACATACTGGAGCTGAAATGATTGCAAAAGAACACAACTTAGCTTTAGTTTTTATGAGAATTAAAAAAATCAAAAGAGGATATTATGAAACCTCTTTTGAGAAAATAACCACTACTCCTAGAGATTATGAAGATTATGAGCTAACTGACAAGTATATGAAATTAGTTGAAAAAGAAATTTATAACAAACCTGATTTATATTTATGGTCTCATAGAAGGTGGAAACATAGAGATAAGACACCTCAGCCTAAATAATTAATTTATAGCTTCTATTTCATTAATAAATTTATCTGCTATTTGATCAGCTGCTTGCTGATTTTTTGCCTCAGAATATATTCTAATAATTGGTTCCGTATTACTTTTTCTTAGCTGTACCCAAGAATCTGAAAAATCAACTTTTAAACCATCAGATAAATTAATATTTTCAGATGAATATTTATTCTTAAAAAAGTTTATCATTTTATTGTAGTCAAAATTTGAACTAATTTCCTTTTTCTTCTTACTCATGTAGTAATTAGGGTATTTATTTCTAAGTTGTGAGCAATTAACATTAGTTCTAGATAGGTGGCTTAAAAACAGAGCTATACCAACTAAAGCATCTCTTCCATAGTGAATATCTGGCAATATTATTCCCCCATTACCCTCGCCGCCTATTATTGCTCCAGTTTTTTTCATCATTTCAACAACATTAACTTCTCCTACAGCACTAGAATGATATTCACAGTTATATGTTTGCGTAATATCTTTTAATGCTCTTGTAGAACTAAGGTTACTAACCGTAGGCCCTGGCTTAATCGATAAAACATAGTCTGAACATGCTACAAGTGTATATTCCTCTCCAAAAACATCACCATTTTCACACACAAAAGCTAATCTATCTACATCGGGATCAACAATAATTCCTAAATCAGCATTTTCTTTAATTACTAATTCAGATAGATCAGATAAATTTTCTTTTAATGGCTCAGGATTATGAGGAAAATCTCCAGTAGGATCACAATATAGTTTAATTACATTAACATTTAATTTTTCTAAAAGTTTTGGGACAGCTATTCCACCTGTTGAATTAACAGCATCAACAACAATTTTAAAATTCTTTTTTTTAATTGAGTCTATATCAATTAAATCTAATTTTAGAATCTTTTCAATATGATGATCTATGTAATTATCTTTTTCAACTACCTCCCCTATTATATGCTTTTCATTTGAATCAAAATTAAAATTTTCTGCGATTTTTAAAACCTCTTGACCATCTGATGAGCTAATAAATTCCCCCTTTGAATTTAACAATTTTAAAGCATTCCAATTCTTAGGGTTATGGCTTGCAGTTATGATTATTCCTCCATCAGCATTCTCTATAGGAACTGCAATTTCAACAGTAGGAGTAGTAGATAGATTTAAACTCACTACATCAAACCCTAATGAGGTTAACGTATTAATAACATGACCTTGAACCATTTCACCAGAAATTCTAGCATCTCTACCAACAACAATCTTATATTTCTGCTTATTTGAATTACCTTTTATCCACATTGCAAATGAAGATGTGTAAAGAATGATATCTTGAGGGGTTAAATCTTCTCCTACTTTATCTCCAATTGTTCCTCTTATTCCTGAAATTGATTTTATTAAAGGCATATCGTTGTTTTTTTATGCAAATATACTACTTAACATATGTTAAACTAAATTTGAATTTGTATTTTAGAAATAATTTAACATAGCATGATTATGAAGATGCGATTCCTATATTATTTACTTTTTTTATTATTCCTTTCTTCCTGCATAAACAAAGGCAAAAATGAAGGTTTAATCGCTAAAAATGGCATGGTTGTTTCTGCAAGAGAAGAGGCTAGCAAAATTGGTGTTGAAATATTAAAACTAGGAGGAAATGCTTTTGATGCTATGATTGCTACTGATCTTGCCCTTGCTGTATCATATCAGTCAGCTGGAAATATTGGCGGAGGTGGATTTATGGTATATAGAATGGCTAATGGAGAAACTGGTGCTTTAGATTATAGAGAAAAAGCTCCACTTACCGCTTTTAAAGATATGTATCTAGATGACAAAGGTAATATCATAAAAGGAATGAGTCTAGCTGGCGGAATGGCTGTTGGTGTTCCAGGAACTATTGCTGGAATTTTTGAAGTGCATAAGAAGTTTGGAAGCCTACCGATTGAACAATTATTTCAACCAGCAATCGATCTTGCAAATGACGGTATTGTTGTTACAAAAAAACAAAGCA
>JAZABS010000004.1:0-28508 GCA_036136835.1 Bacteroidota bacterium | reverse complement strand
ATATCTAATACAGCTATTGATAAATCTACAGCATCAATAATTAATGAGTTATTTTGTGAAGTAGTAATTGCTTCGAATATGGATAAAGAAGCAATAGAAATATTAAAAAGTAAGAAAAATAGAATTTTATTAATATTAAAAAAGTTCCCAGAGAAAAAATCAGTAATAAGATCTTGCCTCAACGGATATCTTTATCAAACTACTGATGACATTACTGATTCTAATGAGATTTTAAGTTATCCAACTAAATCAAAACCTAATGAAAATCAAATTGAAGATTTATTATTTGCTTCAAAAATTTCAAAAAACACAAAATCAAATACAATAGTTCTAGTAAAAAATAAACAACTACTAGCAAGTGGAACTGGACAGACAAGTAGAGTTGACGCATTAAATCAAGCAATTGATAAAGCAAAAAAATTTGATTTTGATTTAAAAGATGCTGTTATGGCTAGTGATGCATTTTTTCCATTTCCAGACTGTGCAGAAATTGCACATAATGAAGGAATATCTTCAATTATTCAGCCAGGAGGATCTATAAAAGATAACTTAACAATAGATTATTGCAATAAAAACAATATTTCAATGGTTTTTACAGGAATAAGACACTTTAAACATTAATAATTTTTTATTGTTGATTTATTGTTTTTTTATTAAATTATTATTGCTAGATTTACGTAAGTGAGGGTGGATGATTTTGCATAAGCCATTTCATACAATAAATTATGGGATTTTTTGATTTTTTAACGGAAGAAATTGCTATAGACTTAGGTACAGCTAATACTCTTATTATTCATAATGATAAAGTCGTCATTGATAGTCCTTCAATTGTAGCTAAGGATAGGGTAACTGGGAAAATAATAGCAGTTGGTAATGAAGCTAATCTAATGCAAGGTAAAACTCATGAAAATATTAAAACTATTCGTCCATTGAAAGATGGTGTAATTGCAGATTTTGACGCATCTGAACAAATGATAAATTTATTTATTAAAAGTATTCCTACTCTAAAAAGGAAAATTTTTCCTCCTTCATTAATAATGGTGATTTGTATTCCGTCTGGGATAACTGAAGTTGAAATGAGAGCTGTAAAAGAATCAGCTGAAAGGGTAAATGGGAAAGAAGTTTATCTAATTCATGAGCCTATGGCAGCAGCTATTGGAATTGGTGTAGACATAATGCAGCCAAAGGGAAATATGATTATTGATATTGGCGGAGGAACCACTGAAATAGCCGTAATTGCATTAGGTGGTATAGTCTGTGACCAATCTTTGAAAGTGGCTGGCGATGTTTTTACAAATGATATTATATACTATATGAGGACAGAACATAATCTTTATGTTGGTGATAGGACTGCTGAAAAAATTAAAATTGAAATTGGTGCTGCAACTGAAGATCTAGACTCTCCTCCAGATGAAATGAGTGTCCAAGGTCGTGATCTTTTGACTGGTAAACCAAAACAAATTGATGTTTCTTATCGTGAAATTGTAAAGGCACTTGAAAAATCAATATTAAGAGTTGAAGATTCTGTAATGGAGACATTATCAAAAACTCCACCTGAATTAGCAGCTGACATATATAATACTGGGATGTATTTAGCAGGAGGTGGCTCAATGCTAAGAGGGCTTGATAAAAGATTATCAAAGAAAACTGATCTGCCAGTATATATTGCAGAAGACCCTTTAAGAGCGGTCGTAAGAGGCACAGGAATAGTTTTAAAAAATATTCCAAAATATAAAAGTGTATTGATTAAATAGAATTAAAAATTTATGCAACAAATTATTTATTTCTTCTTAAGAAATAAAAATCTCCTTTTGTTTCTTTTTCTATTTCTTTTCTCCATCTTCATTAACTTCAAATCTAACTCATATACTAGTAGCAAAATTATTAACTCAGGAAATGAATTTGTTGGATATATTTATAATCATATTAGTGGCATAAAAAATTATTTTAATCTAATTGAACAAAATAAAAAACTAGTTGATGAAAATAAGTTTTTAAGAGATCTAATCATTAATCATAAATCAGACTCAATTAATAATTCTGTTGATTACAAAATTACAAGTGGGAATGTAATTAAGAATAGCTACAGTTTAACAAGGAACTATATTACACTTAATGTAGGAGAAAATCAGGGTGTAAATGAAGATCTTGGTGTTATATCTTCCAATGGCGTTATTGGTATAATTGATAAAATATCTTCGAATTTTTCTAGGGCAATATCAATATTAAATACCAATTTAAATTTAAATGCAAAATTAAAGTCAAGTAATCATTTTGGGACTTTAGGATGGGATGGTCAAAATCCTTATTATGTTCAACTAAAGGATGTGCCGAAACAAGCTATAGTTAAAATTGGAGATACTGTTACTACAGGTGGAAATTCTTTAATTTTCCCAAAAGGTATTTTAATTGGATCTGTTGAATCATTTAAAATTGATAATAGTCAGAATTATTTAGATATAGAAATTAGACTCTTTAATGATATGACAAGCATTAATCATGTATATATTATTGAAAATAAAAAAATTGATGAAATAAAAAGTTTAGATGAATAACACTTTAAGATATATTGCCCTAGCAATAGGATTTATTTTATTGCAATGTCTGGTATTAAATAATGTTGATCTTTTTAATGCAATTCATCCATTACTATATATATATCTTATAATTTATTTTCCAATAATTAACAATAGATTTATATTTATTTTATTAAGTTTTCTCTATGGACTAACTATAGATGTTTTCTGCGACTCAGCTGGAATTCATGCCGCAGCATGTGTTTCCCTTGCCTACTTTAGACCTGTATTTTTAAAATTATTTTTTGGCATGACATACATACATCAAGTAGTTAAATTTAAAAATATAGATATAAAACAAAATATATTTTATGTGTCTTCGCTTACAGTATTTCATCACTACGTATTATTTTTTATAGAAGTTTTTGACTCATCAAAATTGTTTCTTGTTTTTGAAAAAACTTTCTTCACTAGTATCTTTACAATAATACTTGTTTTGCTGTTAAATATATTCCTTAAAAAGAAATGAGAAAATCTTTATTACCAATTTTAGTTCTTAGTGTGGGAATAATATTTATTGGAAGATTATTTTATCTTCAAATATATAGTACAGATAATTATGATATATATGAAGACAATGCTATAAGAAAAGTTTTTACATACCCAAAAAGAGGATATATTTATGATAGGAACAAAACTCTTTTAGTATCTAATCAACCTTCATATGATGTGATGATTATTCCTAGAGAAGTAAGACAGTTAGACACATTAGAGTTTTGTGATTTATTAAAAATATCTAAGGAATATTTTATCAATAAATATAAAAGTACATCAAAATATTCTACAAGAATACCTTCGGTCTTTCTTCCACATTTATCAAAAGAAGATTACGGCTATCTTTCTGAAAAGATTAGAAAATATAAAGGCTTTTATATCCAAAAAAGAAATTTAAGAGAATATAATACCACTATTGGAGCAAATGTTCTTGGCTATGTTGCAGAAGTAAACAGGAAAAATATACTAAATGACAATTATTATTTAAAAGGAGATATTATAGGCAAACAAGGTGTTGAAAAGTCTTATGAAAAATATTTAAGAGGAATAAAAGGGATTGAATTTATACAAAAAGACAGGTTCAATAGGGATATAGGAAGATATAAGGAAGGGTCAATGGATATTGCTTCTATATCAGGAAAAGATTTAACTATAACTATTGATGCAGCACTTCAGGAATATGGGGAAGTTCTTATGGAGAATAAGAAAGGAGCAATAGTTGCAATAGAGCCAAAAAGTGGAGAGATTCTCTCATTAGTTTCATCCCCATCTTATAATCCAAATCTTTTAGTCGGTAGAAAAAGATCAAAGAACTATCAAAAGTTATATAAAGACAGCATCCATAGACCTTTAATTGATAAAGGCCTTTTATCTATGTTCCCGCCAGGTTCCCCCTTTAAAATATTAGTTGGGCTTACAGCTTTACAAGAAGAAGTTATAAATGATAAATCAACTATATTTTGTAAAGGATTCTATATCTATGGAAAAGAAAAAAGAAAAATGGATTGCCATTGTGGTGGAGGTTATAGAAATATATACAATGCCATTTCATTATCCTGCAACTCATACTTTGCAGATATATATAGAAAAACAATTGATTCAAAGAATTATACTAAGCCAAATTTTGATAAATGGAGCAACCATATAAAAAGTTTTGGATTAGGGAATTATCTTAATAATGATTTACCGGTTGGCAAAAAAGGAGTAGTTCCAGATTCAGAATATTATGATCGATGGTACCCTGATTTTAGATGGGGAGCTACAACTACTTTATCTAATTCAATTGGTCAAGGAGAAATTTTAACGACCCCCATCCAATTAGCAAACATGACCGCTGCAATAGCTAATAAAGGACATTACTTTACTCCACATATTATAAAAAATATTGATGGAGATACCATTGATAGTAGATTTAAAAGACCAAACAAAACTTCAATAGATAGTATACACTTTGATACAATGAGTAAAGCCTTATATAAAGTATATGAGTCAGGAACTGCTAAATTATTGCAAATTCCTGAAATTGAAGTTTGTGGAAAGTCAGGTACATCAGAAAACTTTACAAAAATTAACGGAGTTAAAACTCAGCTAAGTGATCATTCAATTTTTGTTGCGTATGCTCCTAAAGAAAATCCTATAATAGCTATTTCTGTATTAGTAGAAAACGCTGGATATGGATCCGTATGGGCAGGCAGAATAGCTAGCCTAATGATAGAAAAATATATTAAAGAAGAAATATCTCTAAAAAAAATTGAGAAATTAGTTGTTAATAAAAGCTTTGAGAAAGAATATTTAAAACCATATTTGGGCAGGCCATTTAAAATTAATCAATAAAATAAATGGAAAGAAAAAACATTTTCAAAATAGATTGGATACTAGTATTAGTTTATTTTTTCCTAGTATGTTTTGGATTAGCAAATATAGTTTCATCAAGTATTAGTGGTGATAATTTTTCATTATTTGATTTTGGCACTTTATATGGAAAACAATTAATTTTTATTCTTCTATCATTATTAGTGATAGTATTAACTCTTACAATAGAGGTAAAATTCTATGAGAGATTTTCTAGTATTTTTTATCTGATTTGTTTATTTTTTCTATTTGGTCTATTCTTATTTGGTGATACCATTAACGGTGCATTGTCATGGTATACACTAAATAATATTACAATCCAACCAAGTGAATTTATGAAAATAGGAACTGCTCTAGCTGTTGCTAAATTTATTAGTGATTTTCAAACTAATCTAAAAAAAAGATCAGATCAGATCAGAATTTTTACAATAATTTTTTTACCAGTAGTTACAATTATTATGCAGAATGACACCGGTACAGCAATTGTTTTCCTTTCACTTTTTTTTGTTTTATATAGAGAGGGTATTTCTCAAATCTATTTATTAATTGTTTTTATAATTATTAGTATTTCAATACTTACAATTAAAATATCAATGTCTGCCTCTATTTTGACTGCACTAGCTTTAATAGTTTTAAATTATCTTTTCAAAAACAGAAAATCAAGGAGTATAACAAGCTCATTTATAATTTTCGTTTTCTGTATATCAATTAGTGGATTAACAGATTATACATACAATAATATTCTTAAAACACATCAAAAAAATTACATTTCTGTTTGGCTTAATCTTGAAAAAGATCCAATAAAAATTAAGCAAATGAAAAGAACTATTCTTTACAATCTAAATGAATCGGAAAAAGCAATAAGCTCTGGAGGTTTAGCCGGCAAAGGCTATTTAGAAGGAACTAGAACAATTGGAAATTTTGTGCCTGAACAACATAGCGATTATATATTTAGTAGTATTGGGGAAGAATGGGGTTTTTTAGGAAGTTCATTTATGATTATAGCCTATTTAATTTTAATCATTAGAATTATAAATTTATCAGAAATGCAAAAAAATCATTTTAGTAGAATTTATGGATATTCTGTAGCATCAATAATATTTATACATTTTATGATTAATATTGGTATGGTCCTTGGATTAACCCCTACAATTGGAATTCCTCTCCCATTTTTAAGTTATGGAGGATCTAGTTTAATTGCATTTACTTTACTTCTCTTTATTTTTATAAGATTAGACGCTAATAGGATAAATGAATGGTAATTATTTGTTTGACAGCTTCATATTTTCAGAAAAATAATTACAAAACTCCTTCATAGCACTTGTCAATTCTTGATCTTGTGTTGCTCTTTCATATGTATCAGTCATAGTTGAAAGTGTTTGATAAAAAAATAATTTCATATCATCGATAGGCATGTCTTTAGTCCACAAATCAATTCTGAGAGATTCCTTAGTTTTAGAATCCCAAACTGATAACAAAGCAGCTTTTGTCTGCTTATTTTTAATGTTTCCATCTTTTGCGGTCCAAAATATTTTTTCTGGAATTTTGTTCTCATCTAGACTTACACTAAGTTCTATTTTTGATTTAAATTTTACTGACATTATTTTTGAGGTTTATATTTTGAGTTATTATATATATCTATTGGATTCATTAACATCATCTCAATAAATGAAGAGTTATTGTTTCTCATATAAGATTTTACTATTTGCCACCCAATAAATTTTCCAATCATTGGAGCAGATTCATTATCAATTGATAAATAAAATTTAGAAAAAGGTGCATTATTTATAAATCTATTTGTTAATTCGTTTTCTGAACTAAAAATTAATTCCTTTTCAACAAAATAAGTCCAAACATAATACTCATTTTTTTGAGCCCAATCAATATTTGAATTTGAATATCCTATTTTATTTTTGTCTTCTTCAAAAGGGAGCATAATATCCTTAAAGTATAATAATTTTCCGTAAAATATTATTTTATCTAAAAAAGTGTAATAATTGTTTTTTGGAATAACATAATGAGCATATTCTTCAGCAATGTCTGAAATGATCATTGATGGGTCTAAATTTTCTCTTATATATATTGGCATCGAACTGTAAAAAAAATGGTCTGAACCCAAATAATTGTCTAATCCAATTAATAAAAGTGAATCAGTAAGTATGACTCTATTTTGGTATTGAATATCAGAATTTAAAGTTATAATTCTCGGCAATTTATATTTTGGGTAATATGAAATAAAGTTTTTGAAAAAATTATTTAAATCATTTTTGTAACTATCTAAATTTGAAAATACAATATTTATTTCCCTATATATTTCTTTCTGTATTGTATCATTAAGTCGATTTAACCATACTTGGTCGTTATATTGAGATGGGAATAGAAAAGGATAATCTTTTTTTAAATAAAATAAATCATCTGGTTTGGATTGACTAAACAGTTTATCAAATCTTTCAATTTCAAAATTATAATTGTCTTCGTTTTTTTTGGAATTGTTATTGCATGAATACAAAAAGAACAAAAATATTATATAAAAGATGTAATTTTTCAAGAAATTAATATTTATTAATTAAGAGTATTAATATATTTATGCAATACAAATATAAGTATAGTTATTAATCATCATAGAATATATTTATGAATACACAAAAAGTTAAGGAATATATTATCCAATGGTTAATTAATTATAAAAATGAAAACAATCTTAATGGCTTTATTGTTGGAGTTTCTGGAGGTATTGATTCAGCAGTCACTTCTACCCTTTGTTCAAAAACTGGGATTGAAACCTTATGTCTTGATATGCCAATAAAACAAGAAGCATCTCAACATTCTAGGGCCAAACATCATATCAATTGGTTAAAAGATAAATATGAATCCGTAGATTCAAAATCTATTGATATGACTAATATGCTTAAAGAATTTGAGAAAATAGTTTCTATAGAAAAAATTGGATGTGACCAAAACCATGCCTTAGCAAATACAAGAGCAAGACTTAGGATGTTAACATTGTACTACTTTGCATCCCTCAATAACTATGTAGTTGTAGGCACTGGCAATAAAGTAGAAGATTTTGGAATTGGATTTTTTACAAAATATGGGGATGGCGGAGTTGACATTAGTCCTATCGCAGATTTAACTAAAAGTGAAGTATATAAATTAGCTAAGCATCTTGAAATTGATAAAACAATAATTGACGCCAATCCAACCGATGGTTTATGGGATGATAATAGAACTGATGAGCAGCAAATTGGTGCCAAATATGATGAAATTGAGTGGGTAATGCAACAAAAAGAGGCTGGAAAAAATTCTGATGATTTTAAAGGAAGAGAAAGAGAAGTTTTTGAAATTTTTGAGAAACATCATTCTAACAATAAGCACAAAATGACTACAATCCCTACCTGCATAATTCCTGAAGAATTAAAATAAATTATACTACTCGATTAAGTTTCTTGGAAAGACGAGTTTTTAAATTAGAATAATTTACAACATCCTCCAATACAGAGTAGTTGTCTTTATTTAGAGATGTACTATCCTTAAATTCACTTAATTTTTTATCAATTAAAAAACAACGCAAATTAAGAATTGTTTCAACTACCAACTGAGAAATAGTTTTATTTTTTGATTTTGGGAAAATACTGTTTCTCTCCCAATCATGTAATGAATATTTTTCATCGTTCATCATTATATTTGTAACCTCCAATTCAAGTTCTTTAGGTAATGTGTTTAATAACTTCTCATTACTTATCTCTTTATTTTCATTATAGCACTCAATAATTTTATAGTAAATATTTCTGAAATTTTCATTTGAAAATTCCATTTCATCCTCATGAAGGTCCATATATATTTTTTCAAATACTTTAGCTGGCCGATTAATTGTGCTTAAAACCATTTTCCCATTTTCATCTTCTTTCTCAATTTCATCATCAAAATCTTCAATATTATTCCCATATAATAACAAAATTTCTATAATTTTCTTTTCTAATTCATAAAGAATATTTGTCTCTTTCTTTTTATTATCAGTTTTTACGACACTGAATGAGTCAAAATTTTCCTTAGAATCTTTTATATCTCTTTTGAATTCTTTTTTCTGAATCTGAGCTAGTGTACTATATAAGACCTGCTCACTAATACCCATAATTGATGAACATTCTTTTATATAAATTTCTTTTTGAATTTGATCATTAATTTTAGAAATACTCTCTACCATATTTCTAATAACTGCAGCCTTTTTAACAGGGTCTTCATCTGCTTCATCAACTAACAATGAAGCTTTATATTTTATAAAATCTTTTGAATGGTCCTTAAAAAATGATAATAACTCCTCTATTTCTCTTGAATTTGCAAAACTATCTGGATCCTCTCCATCAGGCAAATTACATATTTTGACATTCATGCCTTGCTCTAAAATAATATCTATTCCTCTAAGAGCAGCTCGTGAACCTGCACTATCTCCATCAAATAAAACTGTTATATTCTTAGTTAATCTACTAACCAATCTAATTTGATTCTCTGTTAATGCTGTTCCAGATGATGCAACTACATTTTTTATTCCTTTTTGATGTAATTTAATCACATCCGTATAGCCTTCAACTAAGTAACAATTATCTTCCTTTGCAATACTCTGCTTAGCTTGAAAAATTCCATATAAAACTTTGCTTTTATTATATATAAGACTTTCTGGAGAATTAATATATTTTGCAATATTTTTAGAAGATTTAAGTGTTCTGCCTCCAAATCCTAGAACCCTGCCTGACATACTTAGAATTGGAAAAATCACCCTTCCCTTAAATCGATCAATATTCTCTTTATCTTTTACAATTGTAAGACCAGTTTTTTCTAAAAAATCTAATTTGTAACCTTTAGTTAATGCTTCTTCAGAAAACTTATTAGATTTATTTAATGAATATCCTAACTGAAATTTATCAATGGTATCCTTAGAAAATTCACGTTCTTTGAAATATGACATACCAATAGATTTCCCTTCCTCAGAATTAATTAAAGTATTTTTAAAATACTCCTTTGCAAATTCGGTAATCAAGTACATACTTTCTCTTTCACTATCCTCTAATTTCTGTTCTGAAGTTTTTTGAGTTTCTTCAACTTCAATGTTATATTTTTTTGCTAAGTACTTAATAGCTTCTGGATAAGTAAAATGCTCATGTTCCATAAGAAATGTAACTGCCGTTCCACCTTTACCACTTGAAAAATCTTTCCAAATTTGTTTTGCAGGAGAAACCATAAAGCTAGGTGTTCTCTCTTCAGTAAACGGACTTAAGCCTTTATAATTTGAACCTGACTTCTTTAATTGAACAAAGTCTCCTATAACTTCCTCAACACGTGATGATTCAAATACTTTTTCTATTGTAGTTTTTGCTATCAATTAAATCAAACATTTATTAATATTAGGACTTATCAATTTAATAATTAATTTAAACTTTCTATTAATATTTACTTAATTAATTTAAGAAGACTTATTTGCAAGCTGTCCACATGCTGCATCTATGTCTTGTCCTCTAGATCTTCTAATAGTTACATTTATATTATTTTTTTCTAGAATCTCTTGGTAAATGTTAATGTTTTCTGGTGAAGCTTGAACAAATTCATCATTATCTATGCTATTATATTGAATTAAATTCACCTTACTAGGTGCAAATTTACAAAAATCTGCAAGGGCATTTGCATCATCAATAGAATCATTAATCCCCTTCCATATTACGTATTCATATGTAATTACCCTTTTTGTTTTATCATACCAATATTTTAAAGCTAACTTCAATTCAGATAAGTTCATTTGCTCATTAAATGGCATTATAGAAGTTCTAATATCATCAATAGCTGAATGTAATGAAACGGCAAGTTTAAATTTTACATTTTCATCTGCCATCTTTTTTATCATTTTTGGAACTCCTGATGTTGAGACAACAATTCTTTTGTGTGACATTCCAAGTCCTTTTTTAGATGTTATCATTTTTATTGCTTTAATAACATTATTATAATTCATAAGGGGTTCTCCCATTCCCATAAATACAATGTTTGTTATAGGTCTATTATAATAATCTTTACTTTGTTTACTTATTAATACTACTTGGTCATATATTTCATCAGCATTTAAATTTCTCATTCTTTTTAATTTAGAAGTAGCACAAAATTTACAATTTAAACTACATCCAACCTGTGATGATATACAAGCAGTAATTCTATTTTTTGTTGGGATTAAAACACATTCAACTAAGAGATTATCAAATAATTTAATTGCATTTTTAATGGTGCCGTCTCTACTTTTTTGTATTGTATTTATCTCTATATGATTAATTACAAAATTTTCTTCCAATATAGATCGTATTGATTTTGGAAGGTTGGTCATTTGATCAAAATTTAACGCAGACTTCTCCCACAGCCAAGAATACAGCTGATCTCCTCTATATTCCTCATGACCATTTTTTACAAAAAAATTTTTGATTTGATCAAGTGATAAAGATCTTATATCCTTTTTTGACATTATATAAGGAGCTTAAACTTTTAAATTATAAGCATGGCATCACCGTAGCTATAAAAGTTGTATTTTTCCTTAATTGCTTCTTCATAAGCTTTTTTAATAAAATCATTGCCAATAAAAGCTGAAGCCATCATAAGTAAAGTTGATTTTGGCATATGGAAATTTGTAATCATCGAATTTGCAATGCTAAATTCATATGGGGGGAAAATAAATTTATTTGTCCAACCATTTATCGGATTTAATGTTCCACTAGATGAAACAGAACTTTCAATAGCCCTCATAACAGTTGTGCCTACTGCACAAATTTTTCTTTTATTTTTTAATGCATGATTAATAACATCTGCTGAATTTTCTTCAATTATCACCCTTTCACTATCCATTTTATGTTTCGATAAATCTTCTACCTCAACTGGATAAAAAGATCCTAATCCTGTATGCAAAGTAACTTCTGAAAATTTAATGCCTTTAATCTCTAAACGTTTTAATAAATGTTTGGAAAAGTGTAATCCAGCTGTTGGAGCAGCTACTGCTCCCTCATTTTTTGCATAAATTGTTTGATACCTTTCTTTATCTTCTGGCTCAACATCTCTTTTTATATATTTTGGTAAAGGAGTCTGACCCAGATCAATTAATAAATTTCTAAAATCCTCATATCCCATGTCACATAAAAATCTTAATGTTCTTCCCCTAGAAGTCGTATTATCAATAACTTCAGCAACTAAAATTTCATCTTCACCAAAATAGAGTTTATTACCAATTCTAATCTTTCTAGCAGGATCTACTAAAACATCCCAAAGTCTTTGCTCACTATTTAGCTCTCTAAGTAAAAAAACTTCTATTCTTGCACCAGTTTTTTCCTTATTACCATATAATCTGGCAGGGAAAACTTTTGTGTTGTTTAAAGCAAGTACATCATCTTCGTTAAAATACTCTATCATATCCTTAAAAACTCTATGGTGAATAGAATAATCTGATCTATCAATCACCATTAGGCGAGATTCATCTCTATTTTTATTTGGATATTCTGCTACTAATTCTTTTGGCAGCTCATAATTAAAATCTGATAATTTCATTTGTATAATTTTAGAAAGCGCAAATATACGATCTCACAAATAGGGATGTCAAGTAATTTTAGATATAATTTATAATTACTTTAGTTTTTCATTGGAATGATGCCTATTATGATCTCTTTCAGCTTTCATTTTCATCATTTTATCAAATGATTCTTGTAAATTAATTCCAGTTTGATTTGCTAAACATAGAACAACAAACAAAACATCAGATAGTTCTCTTCCTAAATCATTGTTGTCTGAATCTTTATTACTCTGCTCACCATATTTTCTGGATATAATTCTAGCAACTTCACCTACTTCTTCGGTGAGTTGAGCCATATTAGTTAGTTCATTAAAATATCTAACTCCATGATTCTTAATCCAATTATCTACTTTTTCTTGTAGTTTTATTATTTCCATAATTTAATAAAGTGTTTTATAGTAAGTATAAAATTTAGCTGCTTTTATTGATTTCATCCATCTTCATAGCCTCATCTATCATAGCTATACAATAATTAAAATGACTCTTAATAGATTGGTCAGAGTACCTCTTAACCGCCTTTTTTAAATCTTTTTTTAGATCTAAAAGGGTACCCATTGTAACGGATCTAATATCAGATACATCTACTTTAACTGCAGTAATATAATCACCCCAACCTGTAGGTATCGGAGACTGTTCATTTTTCATAATATATGCTAATCTTGAAATGTAGCTTTTTTGTAAGTTTCTTCTATAAACATCTATATATTTATTATTGTTTAATTCTGACCAAATTCCATCCTTTAAGTCACTCATCATTTCAGATAACGGATAGGAATTTAATCCATTTACAGCCTCATTTTCAATTATTCTAGCCATTCTTCCAAAATCAAGAACTCTGTTCAAATAACTTGATTGCATTGATCTAATTCTATTTATAGTCCCTGTATATTCAATTTTATTTAAAATATCTTTATCAATCATCCAATAAGGAGTTTCAAATAAATGCTGATTCAAGAAAGCTACACAGGCTTTTTGATAATTTTTATTTACGTGAGTATACACTGCTCCCTTTTGGTCAGATGTTTTATAATATTGATAAATACCTCCAATATTGGTTGCAACATGCCCCATATACCTTCTAAATTGACCTAAAACTTGTCCATACATATATTCTAATTCATCGTATGTCTCACCATCTTCAGTTGTCCATTCCATAAGTTCTGGAATGATCCTCTTAAGATTTTTTATTCCATATTCACTAGCTTTAATAGCATCATCACCTAAATCTTCAGTTTGAGAACTTGGGTCGATACCTCCACTTGGCCCAAATCTATACATCATATCATCTTCCTTATCTGTAATCCATTTCTTTAATATATTCTTTTCTTCTTCCTCAGAAACATCTAGTATTGGTTTGTAACCCCACATAACAGAAAACTTATCGTAAACCCCAACATTAGGACTTTCCCAATGAGATGGTATTAAGGCAACTCCTTCATCTCCAGGTTGAGCTATATAATTAAATCTAGCGTAATCCATAATAGATGGTGCAGTCCCATATTTTTGGGTAAAAGTTGCTGATCTTAAAGAATCAACTGGAAATGCACTACTACTACCCATATTATGAGGCAAGCCGAGAGTGTGCCCAACCTCATGAGCACTGACAAATCTTAATAATTCTCCCATTAATTCATTTTTAAATTCAATTCCTCTAGCATCAGGATCTACTGCTGAGGTTTGTACAAAATACCAGTTCCTAAGTAATTTCTGAATGTTATGATACCAATTTATATCTGACTCAATTATTTCACCAGATCTAGGATCACTTACGTGCGGGCCATTAGCATTAAGTGAAGGTGAGGCTAAATATCTAACAACTGAATATCTAATATCTTCAGGGCTCCAATCAGGATCTTCTTCTTTAGTAGGAGGATCTTTTGCTAGAATAGCATTTTTAAAGCCGGCAACCTCAAATGCTGCTTGCCAATCTTCAATTCCTTGTTTAATATATTTACCCCACTTTTTTGGAGTTGCTCTATCAATATAATATACTATTGGTTTTTTTGGTTCAACCAACTCCCCTTTTTTAAATTTTTCAATATCTTCATCTTTTACTTCTAATCTCCATCTATCTAAATATCTTACAGTTTCTGCTTCTTGATTATCAATTCCATAGTCTGTTTGACTAGTTGTAAACCATCCTACTCTTTCATCAAAATACCTTCGTTTCATTGGGACTTTTGGCAATAAGATCATTGAATTATTTAAAAGCATAGAAATCTGACCATTTTTCGCTTCAGATGACTTATAAGTCTTTATATGCCTAGCTTCAACATTCATTGGGAAACTTCTAATAGATTCTATAAATGATAGTTTAGCATCTAAACTTGTTATTTTATTTCTCTTTCGCCTTGATTGTGGATACCCAAATGATTTTATGTCCTTTTTATACAGGCTTGTAACATCAATCACTAAAGAATTTTTGTCTTTATTTTCAACTTCAATTTTAAAACTAGCAATTATAGGTTCGAAGTTAGCATTTGAAACCGCCTCCTTTATTGGTAGTGAATCGGAAGCGTAGTTTGAATATGAAATTTCTTTTAGCAAAATATGATTATCAAACTTTTGCCAGCTTAAGACTTGCTCACTCATTTTATGTTGGTATAAAGGAATTTCTTTAGACATATTAACTATTCTTGTAACCATTAACATATCTCTACCTAACAGACTATCGTTTATTTCATAGTAGTATTTATCCTCAACTTTATGAACGTCAAATAAACCAGCATCTGTTATGGCTTTGTCATTAATAATGTCAGAATAAGTTTTTTCTTTTTTTTCCTTATCAGCTTTTTCTTCTTTATCATTTTCAGATTTTTCATCTGCTTCTTGAGAAAATGAAGTAAAACTGAATAAGATTAGAGTAAAAAAAATGGTTAAAAATTTAGTGTAATTATAAGTTTTCATAATAAATTATTTTTAGTTTTCTATTATTAATGTTACAGGTCCATCATTTTTAAGGTCTACGAGCATATTAGCTCCAAATTCACCTGTTTTAACATTATTATTAATTAGTTTTTTTAATTCTGACACAAAAAGTTCATAAATAGGTTTAGCTATTTCTGGTCTAGCAGCATTAATATAGCTTGGTCTATTTCCTTTTTTTGTATCTCCATACAAAGTAAATTGGCTTACCACTATAACTTGACCCATAACCTGATTTATGTTTTTATTCATTATGCCGTTTTCATCATTAAAAATTCTAAGATTAGCAACCTTTGTAGCTAATTTTAAGATATTATCATTTGAGTCATTTTGCGAAACTCCAAGCAAAATTAACATACCATTATCTATAGAAGAAATGATTTTATTTTCAACTATAACACTAGCAAATTTAACTCTTTGTATTACTGCTTTCATATACTAATATAAAAATTATCTATATTTTAAGTCTTCACTCATTATAATTTGTTTATAGTTTTCATAACGTGAAGAAGCTATTTTATTAGTATTTACTAGGTCCTTTATTTTACAATGGGGTTCATCTAAATGTAAGCAATTATTAAATTTACATTTATTCCTATTTTTATAAAATTCAGGGAAAAAATCGCCAATTTGATTTTTTTCAAGACCTATTATACCAAATCCTTTTATTCCTGGAGTATCAATAATTTTTGCCTCATAATTTAAGTCAAACATCTGTGCATGAGTTGTAGTATGTTTTCCTTGAAGATACTGGTTTGAAATTTCTGATGTTTTTAAATTTAATTCAGGGTTAATACAATTTATTAAGCTTGATTTTCCTGTCCCTGAATGACCCCCAAGCATAATCGTCTTGTTTTTTATTAATGAAATAATCTTATCAATATTTAAATTTGTAGTTGCCGAAACCTTAATACATTCATATCCTATTTTGGTATATATATCAATCAACTTATCAATTTCCAATAACTCTTGCTGGTTATATGTATCCATTTTATTAAATAAAATTATAGTATCTATTGAATGAACATTTGAAGAAATAAGAAATCTATCAATAAAATTCGTACTTGTTTTAGGATTATTAAGTGTTACAACTAAAAACAAGGTGTCTATATTAGCTGCTATAATATGAGTCTGCTTCGATAAATTGACAGATTTTCTTAATATATAATTCCTCCTATCACATATACTTTTTATAATTCCGGTTCTAGAATTCCTATTACCTTCTACATCAAATTCTACAATATCCCCAACTGCAATTGGATTAGTGCTTTTTACCCCCTCCATTCTAAGCTTTCCTTTTATTCTGCACTGAAATTCTACTCCATTTCTTACTTTAATAGAGTATAGATTTCCCGAAGATTTGTAGACAGTCCCTGTCATCATTGTTAAAAATATAATTACTTATTTATTCAATTAATCTTTTTTAATATTTTTTATTTACATTAAATTTAATAATAATAAAACACGAAATTTATTAAATATTAAAGTACTATCCTTGATTATAAAAAAATCTCATAGAAATAACAAACAATTATACTACTCTATAAATTTTTTAAAACTATTTATTCCTAACTTTTTTTATAGGAATCAACTTAGTAAAAATCTAAATGAAATTAATGAATATGATAATGACTATATTAAAATGAGAGTTAATTATTATAACAAAATGGGTAGAGACATAAATCTACCAAAAAATATTTCAAGTTTATCAAAATTAAAAATCAAGAATTACCACAGAACATACTTTTTTGACACCTTCGAGTATACTAGATATTTTAAACCTTCATTAAAAATGAATTTTTTATTCGGAGACATTACTCATATTCCAGAAATTCCATCTATTGTAAAAAGTAGACCTATAATTAAGAATCAAGAAAATTCAGTTTTATTTAAATTAAATAAGGTTAGACATTTTACATATACAAATGATACAAATCAATTTATTGATAAAAAAAATATTTTAATAGGAAGGGGTGCAGTAACAAAAAAACATAAAAAAAGAACTGATTTTTATAAAATGTATTTTGATCATAAATTATGCGACTTAGGTCAAATAAATAATAATACAGATCATGATCATTGGATAAAAAAGAAAATCTCTATTGAGGAGCATCTTAAATATAAATTTATTTTGTGCATTGAAGGAGTTGATGTAGCCACCAATTTAAAATGGGTTATGTCTTCAAATTCAATAGCTATAATGGCAAAACCAAAGGTTGAATCCTGGTTTATGGAAAAAAAGCTTATAGGAAATTTTCATTACATAGAAATAAAAGATGATTATTCCGATCTAGAAGAAAAGCTAAACTATTATATAAACAATGTAGATAAATGTTTAGAAATTATTAATAATGCTAATGAATACGTTAAACAATTTAAGGATGAGAAAAGAGAAAAATTAATCTCATTATTAGTTTTAGAAAAATATTTTATTAAAACTCTGCAGTTGCCAAAGAGATTTGGTCTATTATATTAAAATTAACTTTTTGAATTCTTCCAATTAGAAGCTCTTTCTTGAATTTCTGGCATTCTAGAATTGTCATTGTTACCTCCGCAAATTATACATACAACATTCTTGTTAATAATTTTAGATGAATATATATTTAATGCAGCATTTGACATAGCTCCTGCTGGTTCAGCCACTATAGAATGGTATTTTTCTAAATCTAATATTGATTGACAAATCTCACCCTCATCAATTAGTATAAGATCATCCAAATATTTTTTGCAAAAATTAAAACTAATTTCTCCAACCCTTTTTACAGCAGCACCATCTACAAATCCATCTATTGATTTTAATGTTGTGTTTTTGTTATTATTTATTGAAGTTTTCATTGCTGGAGCTCCCAAAGGCTCAATTCCAATTATTTTAGTTTTCGGAGAAAGTTGCTTAAATACATTTATAGCTCCTGAAATTAAACCTCCACCTCCAATTGGAATAAAAATATAATCGATATCAAAATTTGCCTGATCAATAATTTCAAGAAATACAGTAGCCTGACCTTCAATTACCTTTAAATCATCAAATGGATGAATAAAAATTTTAGCATTTTTTTTACAAAAGCTTAATGCTTCAGCATAAGCTTGTCCAAAGTTATCCCCTACTAGTTTGATTTTAATTTTGTCTCCACCAAATTTCTCTACTTGCTGAATTTTTTGTTTAGTTGTATGAATAGGCATAAAAACATTCCCATCTATATTTAACATTTTACATGCAAATGCAAAACCTTGAGCATGGTTTCCAGCACTTGCACAAACTATTCCTTTACTACTTTCTGAATCTGAAAGTGATAATATTTTATTCAATGCTCCTCTTATTTTGAATGACCTAACCTGCTGGAGATCTTCTCTTTTTAAATATATATTTGAACTGAAATTACTATTTAACTTTAGATTCTTTTCTAATGGAGACTTAATAACCACATCTGCAAGTTTGTTGCTTGCATTTCTTATGTTTTCAATATTAATTAATTTAGTTGACACACTAGAATAAATTTTTCATTTCTGTCATTGATAGTCTTAACGTTCTTCCAATAATCTCTATGGGATGATTAGCTGTTTGATGATTAATCTTATCAATTATAGAATTATCAATATTGGTTTTATTATCGAACTTTTCACCAATCAATTGTCTGTCAAAATCATTAACAACATTCTTTAATAGCGGTATACATACATTTGAGAAAAGATAGCAACCATACTCAGCTGTATCAGAAATAATTCGATTCATTTCATATAATTTCTTTCTTGAAACTAAATTAGCAATTAATGGTAACTCATGTAATGATTCATAATATGCAGAAGCATCTTTTATTCCCGAATTTGTCATTGTCTCAAAAGATAATTCAACTCCAGCCTTTATAAATGCGACCATTGCAGTTCCCCTATCAAAATATTCTTGTATACTTATATCAGTCTTAGATGATTCTGTTTTTTCAAACATTGTATTACCAGTTTCTTCTCTCCATCTCAATAAGTCATTATCATCATTATCCCAGTCTAACATCATTTTTTTTGAAAATTCCCCAGACATAATTTCATCCATATGTTTTTGGTATAATGGGGTCATTATTTTTTTCAAGTTTTCAGAAATTTCAGATACTTCTAATTTCGCAGAATCAGAAAGCATATCCATCATTTTAGAGATGCCTCCATGCTTTAATTTTTCTGTTATAATTTCCCAGCCATTTTGAATTAGCTTAGAAGCATAATTTTTATCAATCCCATCATCAACCATCTTATTAAACAATAATAATGATGCCGTTTGAAGAACACCACAAAGAATTGTTTGTTCACCCATTAAATCACTTTTTACCTCAGCAACAAAAGATGATTCTAATACTCCAGCTTTATGAGAACCTAATGCATAAGCATATGCCTTAGCCTGATCTAATCCCTTTTTGTGAGGGTCATTTTCTTGGTGAACTGCAATTAGAGTTGGTACTCCAAAACCTCTTTTATATTCTTCCCTTAATTCTGTTCCAGGACATTTTGGTGCTACCATTATTACAGTTATGTCTTCTCTTACTATAACACCTTCTTCTACTATGTTAAATCCATGTGAATAAGACAAAGTTGAATCCTTTTTCATTAAATGCATTGTAGAATTTACTACATTGGAATGCTGCTTATCTGGAGTAAGATTTAACACCAAATCTGCTGATGGTATTAAATCTTCATAAGTACCAACTTTGAAATTATTATTTTTTGCATTTTGATATGACAAACGTTTTTCTTGAATTGCACTTTTTCTTAATGCATATGAAATATCTAGACCAGAATCACGCATATTAAGTCCTTGATTCAGGCCCTGTGCTCCGCAACCAACTATTACTATTTTTTTTCCCACAAGTTCACTAACTCCAGATTCAAATTCATTAAGCTCCATGAATCTGCATTTAGATAATTGATCTATTTTGTCAGTTTCAGATAATGTGTTAAAATAATTTGACATATTAATTTAATTAGTTTTAAATTTTGATAAAATTTCTGAAATTTTCATTGGTTTTTTTGTTACAGCTATTCTCCCTGATCTTACAAATTGCATTATTCCATATGAACTTAATTTATCATATAATTCATCTAATTCATGAGTTCTTCCAGATTTTTCTAAAACAAAATATTCTGAATTTACTGTCACTATAATTGCATTACTTTCTTTAATTATATTCTGAATCTTTCTTTCATCAAATAATAAACTTGACTTAATTTTAAACAAACAAGACTCTTGATAAATGGTTTCTTCATCAGTATGATAATATGATTTTATTACCTCAACCTGTTTATTTATCTGTCCAACAATCTTTTTAATTAAATCTTCCGAAGTATAGACCAAAATTGTCCATCTTGATACATCTTTAATTTCAGTCATTGAGCTATTAAGACTTTCAATATTAATATGTCTCCTTTGAAATATAGCAGATATTCTGTTTAACAGTCCAATATTATTTTCAGTATATATTGATACAGTATATTTTTTATTTTTTTCCTTCATAACTACTAACTTAATCTTATATCAGAAACTGATGAACCTGTTGGAATCATTGGGAATACGTTATCTTCTTTTTCTACAACAATTTCTAAAAAATAAGAATCTTTAGATTTAATCATATCTTTAATTGCAGATGACAATTCACTTCTTTTAGTTACTCTTTTTGAATTAATATAATATCCCTCAGCAATTTTTATAAAATTAGGGTTTATTAACTCAGTTGAAGCATACCTTTTGTCAAAAAATAATTGTTGCCATTGCCTGACCATCCCTAAAAACTCATTGTTTAAAACTACTATTTTTACAGGAACTTTTGTTTGAAAAATTGTTCCTAATTCTTGAATGGTCATTTGATATCCACCATCTCCTATTACAGCGACTACTTCTCTTTTGGGACATGCCATTTTTGCACCTATAGCTGCTGGCAAAGCAAATCCCATAGTTCCTAATCCTCCAGATGTAATATTACTTTTACTTAAATTAAAATTTGCATACCTACATGCAACCATTTGATGTTGTCCAACATCAGTAACTATTGCAGCGTTACCATCTGTATAGTTGTTTATTTCATTAATAACCTCTGCCATTGTAAGACCTTTTTTAGTTGGGTAAAGTTCATTTTTAATTACCTTATCGTATTCAATATCATACAACTTTTTAAATTTTGACAACCAATCTTTATGACTATTTTTCTTTAATAATGGCAGAATTAATTCTAAACTTTTCTTCGCATCTCCAAGAACAGGTATATCAACTTTAACATTTTTGTTTATTTCTGCGGGGTCAATTTCAAAATGAATAATTTTAGCTTGCTTAGCGTAGGTGTTTAAATTTCCTGTAACCCTATCATCAAATCTCATTCCAATTGCAATAAGCACATCACATTCATTTGTTAATTTATTTGGTGCATAATTCCCATGCATGCCTAACATCCCTACATTTAATGGATGAGATGTAGGTATAGCTGAAGCTCCTAATATTGTCCATGCTGCAGGTATTCCTGTTTTTTCAATTAATTTAATAAATTCATTTTCTGCAGACCCAAGTATTACACCTTGTCCCCAAACAATTAATGGCTTTTTTGCATTATTAATTAAATCAGCTGCCTTTTCAACCATTGAATTATCCAGGTCTGGAACTGGTTTGTAACTTCTAATTCCACTAACTTTCTCATATCTAAAATCAAAAGTTTCAAACTGTGCATCCTTTGTTATATCAATTAAAACTGGGCCAGGCCTACCGCTTTTAGCAATATAAAATGCTTTCGCCAAAACTGTTGGAATTTCCTCTGCTTTTGTAATCTGATGATTCCATTTTGTTATTGGAGTTGATATACCAATAATATCTGTTTCCTGAAATGCATCACTCCCTAAAAGATGTGAAGCAACTTGACCAGTTATACAAACTATTGGAGTTGAATCAATTTGTGCATCAGCTAGTCCAGTTACTAAGTTAGTCGCACCAGGACCTGATGTTGCTATTGCAACTCCAACTTTTCCAGAAATTCTTGCATATCCTTGTGCTGCATGTGTAGCACCTTGTTCATGCCTAGTCAAAACATGATGAATTTTATCTTGATATTTAAATAATTCATCATAGACAGGCATTATTGCACCTCCTGGATATCCATACAATATATCCACACCTTCCTCTAATAAGCATTTAATTACCGCCTCACTTCCACTAATTTTTTCCATATTAAATATTAAATTTCATCTGTAACACATCCATCTGATGCTGACGATACAGTTTTAGCATATTTATATAAAACACCAAAATTAGCCTTTAATTTTGGCTCTATCCATCTAGATTTTCTTTGCATAAGCTCATCTTCTGAAATATCTAAATCTATTGAATTATTTACAGAGTCAATAGTAATTTGATCTCCATCCTCTATTAATGCGATATTACCTCCTTCTTGAGCTTCAGGGGTAATATGTCCGACAACAAATCCATGAGTTCCTCCTGAAAATCTTCCGTCTGTAATAAGTGCAACATCACTTCCTAATCCTGCCCCCATTATTGCAGAAGTTGGCTTAAGCATTTCAGGCATACCTGGGCCTCCCTTAGGACCTTCATATCTAATAACTATAACATCACCTTTTTTTACTTGACCATTTTTAATTCCATTATTTGCATCGAATTCAGAATTAAATACTTTTGCTGGACCTGAAAATTTTAATCCCTCTTTGCCAGTTATTTTTGCCACACTGCCTTTAGATGCAATATTTCCATATAAAATCCTAATATGCCCTGATTCCTTTATGGGATTTTCAACTTTTTTAATTACTTGTTGTGTAAAATCTAAATCTTTTACATTCTCAAGATTTTCTGCAATGGTCTTTCCAGTAACTGTAAGACAATTGCCATTTAATAGGCCTTTAGATAAAAGATACTTTAGAATCACTGGTGTGCCTCCAATTTCATGGACATCCTCCATCAAATATTTTCCACTTGGTTTTAAATCGCCAATATATGGAGTAGAATCACTTATGCGTTGGAAATCATTTAAATCAAATTTTATTTTTGATGCCTTTGCAATTGCTAAAAAATGTAATACAGCATTAGTTGATCCTCCAAGGGCAATAACAACTCTAATTGCATTTTCTAGAGATTTTTTTGTTATAATATCTGAAGGCTTAATATCTTTCTGAAGTAAAATTCTGATACTTTTTCCAACATTCATACATAATTCTTCTCTAGAATTTTCATTAGCTGGAATTGAAGATGTATATGGTAATGACATTCCTAAAGCTTCAATAGCACATGCCATAGTATTAGCGGTATACATTCCTCCACAAGCACCCGATCCTGGGCAAGCTTTTTTAATTATAGTCTTATATTCCTTATCATCTATTTTACCTGAAACTTTACTACCCCAAGCTTCAAAAGCTGATACTACATCCAATTTATTGCCCTTATGACATCCTGAATCTATTGTTCCTCCATAAAGCATTACACAAGGTCTGTCTAATCGAATCATAGCCATTAAAGCTCCAGGCATATTTTTATCACATCCTACAACAGTAATTAATCCATCATAACTCATTGCCTGAACAACTGTTTCCATTGAATCAGCTATTATATCTCTTGAAGGAAGTGAATATCTCATTCCAGGAGTTCCCATAGAGATACCATCACTTACACCAATTGTATTAAATATTAATCCTACAGTATCTGTTGAACAAACACCTTTTTTTACATCTTGTGCAAGTTTATTTAGATGCATATTACAAGGATTTCCCTCATAGCCTGTACTAGCAATACCCACTATTGGTTTTTTAAAGTCATCCTCAGATAAACCTATGGCATGTAACATTGCTTGTGCAGCAGGCTGAGTATCATCCTGAGTAACAGTCTGGCTATATTTGTTAAGCTTGCTCATTAAAATTGGTCCAAAAAAATAAATTACCTTATTGATATAAGATAATTTATATGTAAAGAAAAACTTTTTTAATTAATTACAAAAAGTAATTTCTATAAATTTTATGATAAAAAAATTGTTATAAACTATAGATAACTCTAAAAGTTATGAATCTAGGTTGAATAAAATACTCACTTGAACTAATAGATATATTAGAAGTGCTAGAATTACTTTGTGATTTTGTGTCTAGAAGATTAGTAGCTTTTACTTCAAATTCCCATTTGCTGTCCTCGCTCTTTCTATATGATAAAGAAGCATCCCAAAACTTATAACTATTAATTAACTCATCTTGATTACTAAATCTCGTTTGAGAGTAATTTGTTCTAAAAGTAAAGCTTTTTAGAATTAATGCATCAATATCAAAGTAAGGACTTTTAGTATAATATTGAGTACTAATATCTCCTATATTATTATCACTAAATATATATGAATATCCAACCTCTATATTTGGTGCGGATTTAAACAATGTTCTAATAGAGCCTTTATAGTTCTGAGAAAAGTTTTCACTTAAAGACGGATTATTTGCACTCTGAATAAATTGGTTAAATTTTGAATAATTATAGCCAGCATTTAAAGTACCTCTTATCTTTCCAAATGACCTTTGATATCTTCCAGATGCAGAGAGTGTTTCGTCTGCAAATGATGAATTGAATGGAGAACTAGTAGCAATTACACTTTCAAATGAAGTTAAATTTCTAATTTGATCAATAGATTTATTATAAGATAATCTAGCAAATACATTTGTATAATTAAATAAATTAAAGCTGTAATAAGTTAAATTTATATTATGAGATAATGCATTCTGAAGCTCCTGATCTCCACTAAAAATAGAGTTATAATTATTTAAGACCAATCCACGAGCAAGTTTTGTGACATCAGTGAATTGAGTTCTCATAGCATAATTAAGCCTTAAATTTTCACTATTTTTTATTTGGAATATCACATTAAAATCAGGAAGTAGTTTAAAAAATGAATTATCATATTCAATATCAGAAAGCACATCCAATTCAAGTACATCATGTTGTGTATTTTTTGAATTATATGCATGAGCTGTAAATCCTGGGCTTATAGTAAATTTTCCAGATTTTAATCTGTAATGTACTCCTAAATACATATCAGTAAATGTATAATCTACATCATTATAATCTAATCCTCCATTAATTAAAGGAGTTGGATAAAAAGCCCCCGTTTCTAAAAATTGGAAAATTTCAGAATCAAATTTCTGATTACTATAAATTGCTCCTAAAGTAAAGTTTAAATCACTTTTAATATTTAAAATATTCCAATAATCTAATTTTGCATCTAATTGATTCGACTTTATTTTTCTTTCTTGAGCCAGGTTAAATGAAGATTCTGAACTATCAAGCCCTAAACCAAAAGCAGTAGGCTGATAATTTGAATTGTTCTCCAACATTGCATTATAAAAAGGATCTTCATTCTTAATAACATGTTGTGCTTCCAAAGCAAATATATTTTTGTCATCAAGAGTGTAATAATAATTTAAATTCTGACTTATGTTGTAAGTTTCAACATCCTCATTTTGATCAATTGGACCAATTACTGATGATAAATAGTTTTGATCCTGATTCTCTTCAGTAAGTCTAGAAAGAATTTCATAATCTAACTGATTATTTAGATTAGGTTTGTGCTTAATGGTAAACTTTCCAATTGCTAAATTACTTGTTTGCAATGTATTGGTTTGAGTATCTTCATCAGGGATACCTAGCCCTTGATCAATGTATTGAGTAGAGTTATTTTGCTGAATTTCAATTTCACTATTTGTTAAAATTAAAAAACCTGAATAGTCAGTTTTTTTACTTGGAGAATAGCTGGTATTAATAGCAGCAAATTCAGTATTAATATCTTTCGCTCTATTATTTTGTAGCTGTAAGAAGCCTAAATTATTATTTCCTAAACTTATATTTGTACCACTTTTTCCACTAGGCCTTTTAAACCCTCCAGAAAAATTCCAGTAATCTCTTTGAGTAAAAGCTTGCTCTCCAATATTATTTAAATCTCCTATAACATTAAGACTGTATGAAGGGCTATAATAAAATAATTTAGGTTGAAACAAATATAAATCTTCAACAGGTGAATCTCCGGCACCAGCAGTAACCGTTCCAAACCAAAACTTATCTTTTCCTTTTTTAAGCTTAATATTTATAGCTATGTTATCTTGGTTGTTTTGCACTGAACTCAATTGTCCTACTTCTGCATAGTTTTTTAAAATCTCTACTTTATCAACAGCACTTGATGGAATATTTTTTGAAGCAATTTTTGAATCTCCTTCAAAAAAGTCCTTTCCCTCTACCATCACTTTGGTTACAGCTTTACCTTCAACCTCAATTTCTCCATCGTCTGTTACTTCAACTCCAGGCAAATTCTTTAGAACATCCTCAAGTTTCCTTTCAGTACCCGTCTTAAATGAATCTGCATCATAAACTAGAGTATCACCCTTCACAACTACAGGCATTTCATATGTAAGCTCCACAGCATCTAATTCATTGTTTTGATATAAAATAAAATCTTTTGATATATCTGATTCTTGAGTTTTAATAAGTTGACTATAGCTAGCCATTCCTATATAACTAACTTGTAGATTATAATTTGAATTCTTTTTTAGCGGAACCTTATATTCTCCATCAGGACCAGAAATAGCAAATGACTCAAGAGCATTTGTCTCACTATTTATTAAAATAATATTTGCAAGTTCTAAAGGGTTATTTAAACTATCCGTAACCTTTCCTTCCATTTTCAACTGAGAGAAAATTAGAGAAGAATTCAATAACATTGCAAAAACAAGAAATTTTTTCATATTAGTTTAATTAAAATTTTCTACCACCTTTTCTTGATCTAGATTGGTACATCGATTTCATTTCTTCCATTTTAAATTTTACAATTTCATCATATTCCTTTCTAGTTACCTTTTCACCTTTAGATGGCATTAATATTTCATCCTTTTTTTCTGGATTCATAACAATTTTTGAGCACAATAGAACTGTTTCATCAGTAGTCAATTCTAATATTAGTCCTGGCAAACCTCCAAATTCTGCAGGGCCATGACTAACAGGAATTTGTGGGGTATACCACGCTACAATGTCAATGGTCTTAGGCACATCTATAGTTTTAGTCTCAAGCCTCTTACTTCTTGTAGAATCTTTTGCTCTATCACCACCTTTTGATCTATCACCACCTCTTGCTCTATCACCACCTCTTCTAGGGGGAGCAAATACATCTGTCCAGTCCATTGGAACTTCCTTTTTAGTTATAGCTTTAAAGCAAACGTAATTACCTATTGTTTTTTGTTCAGTAGTCATTTCCCATTTAATATCATTCATATCATCTTTAACAAGAAACTTCTTTCCAAAAAACTCTATTTCTTCTAGTGAAACTCTTTCTTTTACATTTTTGTATCTAGGCCCTGATCCTGAGCCCCAATTTCCCCATCCACTTCTTTGACCTGGGGCATCTAGTCTTTCTTCTTCTTTGAATGTAGACTCAACTTTATTAAATGTAAGAATGAATGTTTTTTCTAACATATTTTTCATTCTCGATTTCATTTGATTTTTTTGTTCCGTGCTCATTGTAGCTCCCCATTGACCTAAATCAAAAGAAGTTTTAGAATTATAATATGCCTTTCCTTGAAAATCTTGAGAATGGAGAATGTTAAAAGAAAATATTGCTAAAAAAATTAAAATTATATTTCTCATAAAAATATTTTTATCAAAACTAGTTAATCTAACCTTATAAATTGTTAAGGTGGAGTTAAAATAATCATAATTTTTTTGTACTTTCAAATCAATGAGGATTATATTATTATTTTATTTTTTTTTCATTGTCTATGTTTTTCAAGCACAGGAAAATTTTTCTTTAGTCTTAAAATCTAAAATCAATTACAATGATTCCATTCAAATTGCTAAGGGCTATGATGACTATAATTTTTATTTCTATAACAATTCTATAATAAAAAGAAATTCAGAATCAACATATAGTTATAATAACATTGATTTAGGTGAAATAAAAAAGATTGATCAATTCAATCCTCTGCAAACAAAACTATTATACACTGATCAAAATTCCGTAGTCATTTTAGATAATAAGCTTAGTGAAATAAAAAAAATAAATTTTAATTATTCTAACCCACTAGTAAACATAATT
>JAZABS010000003.1:0-8212 GCA_036136835.1 Bacteroidota bacterium | reverse complement strand
AAAAAAATAATTTAAAACAAAATATATTTTTAAAAACACCTATTTCAAATGGGTGTTTTTTTTTATAATAATTTAAATAAAGAAAAAAAACTAATAATTAAATTATAATTTTGTTTGATATGAAAAGTAGACCAGCGTTACCGAAAGGGACCAGAGATTTTAACTCAATTCAATTATATAAGAGAAATTATATAATTGAAAAGATAAGAGATAACTTTTTGAAGTTTGGTTTTAACCCAATTGAAACTCCCAGCTTTGAAAGGTCTAGTACTTTATTGGGTAAATATGGAGATGAAGGTGATAGACTAATATTTAAGATTTTAAGATCAGGTGATTTCTTAAAAAAGCTAGATAATGACGATTTTTCTGATAAAAATAGTGCAGAAATTGCTTCAAAAATATCTGATAAAGCATTAAGATATGACCTTACAGTTCCTTTTGCTCGCTATGTAGTTCAAAATCAAAATGAAATTAATCTCCCCTTTAAAAGATTTCAGATCCAACCAGTATGGAGAGCAGATAGACCACAAAGAGGAAGATTTAGAGAATTTCTTCAATGTGATGCAGATGTAATTGGATCAAAATCTCTTTATCAAGAAATTGAATTTATTCAGCTTTTTGATAAAATATTTGAATCTCTAAATATAAATGGGGCTATAATTAAATTAAATAGTAGAAAAATTCTAATTGGTCTTTCAGAAATTCTTGGTTGTAAAGATAAATTTAAAGATTTAACAATTGCACTTGATAAAATAGATAAAATAGGAATTGATTCTATGAGTAAGGAATTAAAATCAAAAGGCTTTAAACAAAAATCCATAGATACAATAATTGAAATAATAAGTTTTTCTGGAGATTTTGATAAAACAATTTCTTTTTTAAAATCAAATTTCAAAAAATCGGAAATAGGAATGGAGGGTGTTGTTGATATGGAATTTATTTATTCAGTAATTAAAAAACTTAAACTTAAATCATCTATTTTATCTTTTGATTTAAGTTTAGCTAGAGGGATTGATTATTATACTGGAGTTATTTTTGAGGTTTCTGCACCTAAAACTGTTTCAATTGGTTCTATAGCTGGTGGAGGCAGATATGATAATTTAACTGAAATATTTGGCCTGTATAATATGAGCGGAATTGGTGTTAGTTTTGGACTAGACAGAATATATATGGTACTAGATGAATTAGGCTTATTTCCTAATATAAAAAGTAGTGCAGTTAAAGTTTTATTTTTAAATTTTGGAGATAAGAATTCATTGTATTCAATGGAAGCAATGAGTAAGTTGAGACAAAACAATATATCTACTGAATTATATCCCGACAACTTAAGTATAAAAAAACAACTAGGCTATGCTAATAAAAATAAAATACCATTTGTTGTTTTTGTTGGAGATGATGAATTAAAGTCTAAAAAATACTCCGTTAAAGAAATGAATACAGGAGATCAAGAATTATTAACAATCTCTGAGCTTATAAATAAATTAGCTTAATGAAAAAGACAATTTTTCTGATTCTAATTATTTTGTTTTCATGTAGTGAGAACGAAAATTCTGATGAACAAAATAATATTGATTGTTCTGGAGATTTTTCAACAGCTGGAATATTAGTTGATATTAATGAAGAAATCTTCAACGATGATGAATCAGTTAACAATTATAGCAGATATTCCTGGTCATCCGATGGTTATGATAGAATTTTAAATGGGAATGGAATTCCAAATCATGAGGTTGGAACTTTTCCAAACAACAATAATCCAAACAGCATAAGTGAACAAACTGTAAATAAGAGTTTTACACTTTGTCCAATAATAGTTTCTGAAAGCGGATTAGAAGTAGGTGGTCCAGCTTCTGTAATTGCTTACGCTTTAAATAGTGTGAAATTTGATCCTGCAACTGCAGGCAGATGTAATGATCAGGGTGTTTGTAGATTAGCACAAGGTCAAGGAAATTGGAATATCGAAGCATTAGGGCACGATACTTTTGATTTTGGAGACGATATGAATCATGCACATGTTCAGCCAAATGGAGCATATCATTATCATGGCATACCTGAATTACTTGTTGAATTTTTGGGAGATAATCAGGGCATGACCATTGTAGGCTGGGCATCGGATGGGTTCCCTGTTTACGCAAGATATGGTTATTCAAACTCTGATGATTCTACTAGTCAACTTATAGCATTGCAACCAAGCTATAGATTAAAGGCTCAACCAGATCCCAATCGACCAAGCACATTAACTGCCCTTGTCGGAGGTCCTAATCAAGGAACGACTAATCCAAATATACCTATTCCAATGGGAGCATTCACACAAGACTATGAATATGTTGATGGTCTTGGAGATTTAGACCAATGTAATGGTCGTTTTGGAGTAACTCCTGAATTCCCTAATGGTATTTATTACTATGTTGTTACTGACGATTTTCCTTTTTTTACACGATGCTTAAAAGGAGACATTTAAGATAAAAAGTAAAAATGGCTACACTACAAAAAAGTATAACCATTTCATTGTTTTAGTAGCGAGACCGAGATTTGAACTCGGGACCTCCGGTTTATGAATCCGGTGCTCTAACCAACTGAGCTATCTCGCCATAATTTTAAGGGAAGCAAATATAAAATTTAAATTTTTCAGATTCAACTTATGTTTGATAAATTATTTTAAAAAATAATTATAGAACTTAATAATAAATGTATATATTACCAACTAAATTATATGGTTATGTCAGATAGAATTAAATTTGAAATGGAATTCCCAATAAAAGTTTCTCAAAGGTTATTATTTCAATACCTATCGACTCCATCTGGACTTTCAGAATGGTTTGCAGATAATGTCAATTCTAGAGGTGAGAAATTTATTTTTATTTGGGATGATTCTGAAGAGGTTGCAAATTTAGTTTCTAAAAAACTTCCTGAAAAAATAAAATTTCAATGGCAAGATGATCAGGATACGGATTATTTCTTTGAATTAAGAATTCAATTTGATGAAATAACTAAAGATGTTTCTTTAATCGTAACTGATTTTGCTGAAGAAGACGAAGTAGAAGAATCAAAGATGTTATGGACAAATCAAGTTTTTGATCTTAAAAAAGTTTTAGGCTCTTCTTAAATATTAGTTCAATTTAGGATTCTCAGGAGCATTTGACCAAATTATATACTCATCTCCTAACATTTTAATTTCATTCTTCCAAAACTCATTAGATTTTGATTCTAATATCTTATCACCAAATCTATTATTAGTTATTACCCAAGCTTTTTCCTTTATTTCATTATTTAATTGGTCTAATGTCCAACCAGAATATCCGGAAAAAAATCTGATATTATTCATTCTTAATTTCTTTTCTTTTATACAATTCTTTACATCAGTAAAATCACCACCCCAGAAAAGATTTTTTGAAATTTCAAGGGAATTGCTAATTAGTTCAGGAACATTATGAATGTAATATAAATTTTCTTTATTGACAGGACCACCATTGAAAACCTCTAAATCTTTTCCTAAATCTTTAAATAAGTCATCTAAATTAAATTCAAGAGGCTTGTTTATAATAAATCCTACAATTTCATCTTGATTTTTTTCAGTTATTATTACAATTGCTCTGTTGAAGTGAGGATCATTAATAATGCTAGGGTCAGCCAATAATAAACAACCCTTAGAAATTTTATCCAATTTTTTTAAATCATCTTGCATTCTTTATTAAAGTTAAATCCATTAATTAAAGATTTAGTATCCATAGTTTTTTTCCCTTCAAACTTAATTAATAATGGGTAAATATAACCATCGACTACTGCTATTTTTATTTTATCTTTTTCAATGTAAATAGAACCAGAATTAAGATTATGTGCTTCTTTTATATAATCAGATTTATATATAATTACTTTAATTTTCTTATTCAAATTATCCAATACACTTCTTGCTCCTGGATAGGGGCTAAGGCCTCTGATTTTATTATGAATGTTTATACAGGAATCTTGCCAATTTATTTTACAGTTTGTTTTATTTAGTTTTGGAGCAGCTTTTAGATTTTTAACTTCTAATTGTTTTGTAGATATATTTTCTTTGCTACTAAATATTTTATCTATAGATTTAATTAATAGATCAGCACCTAATCTCATTAGACTATTATGCAACTCTCCTGCATTTTCATTCTTATTTATGTCAATTTTTGATTGACCTATAACATCTCCAGTATCGATTCTGTCATTTATAAAAAAAGTTGTTACACCAGTTTGTTTTTCTCCATTAATAATAGCCCAATTTATTGGTGCAGCTCCTCTGTAATTAGGCAAAAGTGAAGCATGAACATTTATACTTCCAAAAGTTGGTATACTCCACAAAATTTCAGGTAACATTCTAAAAGCAACCACAACAATTAAATCTGGTTTAAGTCTTCTAATTTGATTTATAAAATTGCTGTCTTTTAAATTAACTGGCTGAAGAAGATTAAGTTGGTTTTTTTTTGCATATTCCTTAACCGGAGATTCACTTATTTTTAAGCCTCTTCCAGCAGGTTTATCAGGTGATGTTACAACTGCTATAAGATTAAACTTATTTTTTTTTATATTATCTAGACAGGGAATTGCAAATTGTGCAGTGCCCATAAAAATAATTTTTTTCTGGTTATTCATCCTTGCAAGAATTTAATTTATCTAACACAAAATTCAACCTACTATCTATCTCTTCTTTGGGGATAATTATTGGATTATAACCACTTTCTTTGTAGGTTCTTTGTATATAGCTATCTATGGATACTACCTCATCAAATGACTCATATCTTACCTTATCGGATGAGTAAATTTCCTCCCATGGTTCTAGTAAAAAAACAAGATCATACCTATACTCTTCAATAGATTTCAAAAATTTATCAGAAAACCTAGTTTTTTTAAAGTTTAAGTATGCTATTATATCTGGAATTCCGCGATCAAAAAAAACATACTTAGATTGTATTTTTTTAGAATCATTATATTGTTTTATTCTTCCTTTCAGTAACTCTTCACTGAATAATTTAGGATCTGTTAAAAAAAGTTGATTTATTCCTTTTTTCCTGTATTCCAATGTAATTTCTCTTGATATTTCATCGAAACAGTTAAACCCATTAGCCTTTAGTGCTGTAATTAATGATGTTTTACCTGTTCCAGGCCCCCCAGTTATTATTATTTTATTAGCCATCAATTATAAAATCAGTTATAAAAATCGGCATTAATGTTTAAATTAAAAAAATTAATAACTACTATATTTGTAATCAGATTAATTTATGAAAGAAAATGGCTGAAGTAAATAAAAATTTTTATAATAATTTAAATCGGTTACTAAAAGAAACTTCACAATGGCCAAGTGAATATTTATTCAAGTTTATAATAAAATCTGATAAAAGTAAAATTAAAATTATTGAATCTGTTTTTGATAATATTGGAGCAGTAATAAAAAAGAAGAATTCTTCAAATAATAATTATACTAGTATATCAGTTAATGTAATAATGGACAATCCAGAGGCTGTTATAGAAAAATATAAAGAAGTTTCAAAAAAGGTTAATGATGTAATTTTATTATAACATGTAATCTGTTATTATATATTTTTTGTATTTTGCCGACATTAAATGAATCTTCACTAATTATTTAACTTAAATTTTTTGTTTTGATAGATAAATTAGAATACAATACGAGTCGTGAGGAAATGATTATTCCTGAATATGGAAGACATATTCAAAAGATGATTAATTATGCATCTTCAAGAAAAACTAAGGATGATAGAAATAAATTAGCAAAAGCTATAATTTCTATTATGGGTAATTTACAGCCACATTTAAGAGATGTTCCTGATTTTCAGCACAAACTATGGGATCAGTTATTTATTATGTCAGACTTTAAGCTTGATGCTGATTCTCCATTTGAAAAACCATCAAAGGAGGTTTTAGATGCAAAGCCTGATCCATTGTCGTATCCTCAGTCATACCCAAAATATAGATTTTATGGTAATAATATCAAGATTATGATTGATGAAGCAGTAAAATGGGATAAAGGTGAGATGAAAGAGGCACTAATCTATACAATTGCAAATCATATGAAAAAGTGTTTTTTAAATTGGAATAAAGATAATGTTGAAGATGCTGTTATATTTGATCACTTATTTGAACTTTCAGATGGTAAAATTGATATAAGAAAATCAGACGAAGAATTATTAGATTCCTCAGTATTAATGAGGCCAAAAAAGAAATTTAATAAAAGGTCTAATAATAAGAAAAATAATAGACCTAGAAAGAGATATTAAAAAATAAAATAGATGGAAACTTTTAAAATCAAAGGAGGTTTTGAATTAAAAGGTGAAATTACTCCTCAAGGTGCTAAGAATGAAGCTCTACAGGTAATTTGCGCCACTATTCTGAGTGATGAGAAAATAATAATCAACAATATTCCAGATATTATTGATGTTAAAAGATTAATTGATCTTCTATCTAACCTTGGTGTGAGTATAGAAAAATTATCATCTAATTCATATTCATTTCAATCCAATTCTATAAATCTTGATTATTTGGAGTCAGATGAATTTAAAAAGGATGGCCAAAGTTTGCGTGGATCAATAATGATTGTTGGACCTCTTTTAGCAAGATTTGGTAAAGGATATATACCAAAGCCAGGGGGAGATAAGATAGGAAGAAGAAGACTTGACACTCATTTTAAAGGACTAGTTAAGCTTGGTGGTAAATTTCATTATAAAAGAAAAGATCATTTTTATAGTATTAAGGCTGATAGACTAAAAGGAACTTATATTCTTCTAGATGAAGCTTCAGTTACTGGAACGGCAAATGTTTTAATGGCAGCAGTACTGGCAGAAGGAAAAACTACTATATATAATGCAGCATGCGAACCATATATTCAACAGTTGTGCAAAATGCTAATTAATATGGGAGCTAAAATAGATGGATTGGGCTCAAACTTATTAACTATTACTGGAGTTAATAAGTTAAATGGAACAGAACATACAGTTTTGCCTGATATGATTGAAATTGGAAGTTGGATAGGATTAGCTGCTATGACAAAAAGTGAAATTTTAATTAAAAATGTTAGTTGGGATAATTTAGGTCAGATTCCTAATGTATTTAATTCTTTAGGTATAGAATTACTAAAAAAAGGAGATGATATGTTAATTCCAAAGCATAATGATGGGTATGAGATTAAAAATTATATTGACGGATCTATATTAACAATTTCAGATGCTCCATGGCCTGGTTTTAGTCCTGATTTATTGAGTATTATTCTTGTTGTTGCCACCCAAGCTAGAGGTAGTGTTTTAATCCATCAAAAAATGTTTGAAAGTAGGCTTTTCTTTGTAGATAAGCTTATTGAAATGGGAGCACAAATTATACTTTGTGATCCACATAGAGCAACAGTTATAGGACTAAATAGAAAGCACCCACTTAAAGGTATAAGAATGTCTTCTCCAGATATTAGAGCTGGAGTTTCTTTATTAATTGCAGCATTATCTGCTGAAGGTGAAAGTATTATAGACAATGTAAATCAAATTGATAGAGGTTATAGTGATATTGAAAATAGATTAAAAAATCTAGGAGCAAATATTGAAAGAATTTAATTAAATTCTTTTTGTAAATTTTTCATTGCATATAAAGGACTCTGTGTAATAAATAGATCTGTAATCCAAGCAGGAATTCCTTCAATATCAGAATTAGATTGGAGAGATACTTTCGTTTTAAATTTATCTAAATACTCAAGAGTCCAAATAGAACTTGAATTTATAATTCTTTTATATTTATCGTTAATAGGAATAAAATTTGGTTGAGATTGTAATTCAATTTTTATGATTTTTTTTTCTTTTATATTAGAAACTTCCATTATTAAATCTCTATCTTCTAGGGGCCAATTCATTTTTATCGTAAAATATACATAGAAAGTTTTTTCATTAACTGGTGATATGATTTTACTTGATTTTATTTTGTACATCCATTGATTTGCTTTGTTAAAATCCATAATAAATGAAAAAACACTATCCATGTTTGCATTTAATATGGTCTCACCTAAAAATTCTTTTATACCATTATCTAAACTTCTTGTAAAAACTTTAACATTATCTTGATTTTTTTTCAATTCCCAATCACTTAAGTTTTGATAAAAAAATGAAATTAATGTAATAAGCACTGAAAAAATTAAATTCATGATATATAAATTTCTTTCAAATGAAATTTTATTAATTTGATCAAAATTATA
>JAZABS010000002.1:0-10989 GCA_036136835.1 Bacteroidota bacterium | reverse complement strand
GTAAATTTGAATCTCAATATAAAATTCTTGATAATAAACTTGTTATTACTATACAAGAATTTTACAAAACATTAAGATATCAGAAAAATAGATATAATGAATTTAGAGATGTAATCAATTCTGCCTCAGATTTTTATAACACTTCAATTAAATTTGTTAAGAAATAGAATCTTATACTACACCTTTCCAAAAAGTCTTTCCTTCCAATCTGTCCATCCATATTTTCTTGCAAAAAGTAATATCAGTAAAGGGAATAACACAAAAACAGGAATAACAATCTCATTTAATGGCATTGAAGTGGGTTCTGGTGAAATATCCTTTAATATTGAGTGTGTTTGCAATGCTGTCCAGTCTGCACTTACTAGAAGTGCTGTAAATAAATTATTTGCAGCATGAAATCCTAATGCAAGCTCCAGTCCTTCATCCATAAGTGTTATAATTCCAAGGAAAAGACCTGTGCCTATATAATATATCATTACTATATCACCAAATCTTTGAACTTCTGGGTTAGAATAATGCAGCAAGCCAAACCCTATTGATGTAAGGAACAATGCTATCCATTTATATTTAAATACCACACCAATACCCTGCATTAAATATCCCCTAAATAAATATTCTTCAGCACTAGTTTGCAAAGGCAACAATATGATTGCTATAAGAGATAAAATTAAAAATGGTTTTAATTTAAAATTCCATTGATAATTCTCTGGAGAAATAATCGTATAATCAACGAATAGCATAATTGATGTAAATATCCCCCAAAGAGAGAATGCAAAAATAACTCTCCCCCAATCAACTTTTCCCCTAGAGGTAGTTAGCTTAAGTAATGACTGTCCATGAACAACCTTTACCGCAAAAAATACACCTAATAACATTCCAACAAAAGGAAGCAACATTAGAACTAAGTTTAAATTTGGCTCAAAAGCTTGTAAAAGATAATTTACATCTTCTAATCTTGTTGGATCTAATTCTCCAGCTGCAGTCTTAATACCTATTGCAACTGCATGGGGAATTGAAAAAATAACTAATCCAGCAAAAACAATAATAGCTCCTACTAAATATTTCCACCAATCTTTTGCGTTGTCTTTTACTTGAGTTATATACATAATTTTAAATAAAGAAATTATTAAGGATTAAAGCATAAAAAAGTCCAAATATTATTTGTAAATAAATAGTGTTTAAGTTGGAATTTATTAGCTTTCTAGATTCATAAAGTTTAAATAGTCTTGTAAAAATATACAAGCCATATAAAAATAATATTGACAGGCCTATTAGATAAGCATTAGAATTAAAATTCTCTATAGTTACACTAAATATATCTAATAGCATAAATGATGATAAAAATGCACCTAATAAAATAATAAGATAACCCCATCTTGCTATCTTTTTACCTAATGTAACAACAAGATGATTCTTTCCTGTTTTAGAATCACTATTAGCATCTGGGAATTGATTAATATATAAAATATTAGTTGTAAGTAGACCTAAAGGAATTCCCAAGTAAATAGCATTGTAAAAATCAACTGAGAACAATTCAATTGTAGAAGTTGAAATAGCAAATAATGAACCCAGTGTAAGCAGTGGTCCAAAAGCTAAAAATATTGCTATTTCCCCAAGTCCTCTTCTAGATACTAATCTAATTGGTTTTGCTGTATAAAAATATCCTAAAAATAAGCCTATAACACCAATAATTGCTGCATTCTGAGCATTAGACATAGATTCTGTGATTGAATAACTTAAATACATTAATCCTGAAGCAGTTAAAATAGCTCCAATTAGCATATTTCTTGCAAGAGATTTAGTTCCTTTCAAGGTTATTAAACCCAGTTCTATCGCTCTACTACCTCCAGAAAGCTGAGCACCTTCTAAAAGTTTAGAATTTAATCCTGCATTAAAATATTCTGTATTTGCTTCATCAGTTCCATGTTTTACATCAAAGTAGTCATTATATAGATTAGATGATAAATGAAGAAAAACTATACCTAAAATACATAACAGAAGTAATAAAGGACTAAATAGTCCATTTCCAGAACCAGCTAAAAAAGCAGCTACAGCAAATACTGGGAATAAGGAAGCGCTAGTAAATCCTCCTCTTGTAATAGCAAAAACCCATTTGATAAATTTGGTAGTAATACTTATTGGTATAATTACTTCTTCCTCTATTGGAACTGTTACTCCACAATAACCTGTTTGAGGGTTATTTTTTCCATTTGCAAAAGTTGGTGTAATTCGAATTCTAGCATTTATTTTATTTCCATCTTTACTTAAAAAATATGATTTTGTATTATATTCTCCATGTTTAATAGCATTTGAAAGCCACATTCCTACATTTTGAATAACAATTTCTCCAGGAGAAAAAAGAGACACCCTTTTTCTGCCAATTAATTCATCTTTTGAGTATCCAAACAAATTAATTCCATCATCATTAATTGTCTCAATTACCCCTTCCATATCACAAGTAATTACACTTTTCATTGTTTATAGATTTTATGTTTTATAAATAATTTTTGCAAAGAAAATGCAATGAGATATATTTAACAAGTAAATTATTTTTTATTTTTCTTTATTGCAATAGTTGTTAGTTTCGCATGCGATATTAGATTATCTTTTTCATCAGTTATTTTAATTTCCCACAATTGAATTGTTCTTCCAAAATGTATTTTTGAAGCTCGTGCATATACATAACCATCTTTAACACTTCTAACGTGATTAGCACTAATCTCAATACCTCTTACAGATATTTCAGGGTCATTTATAAAAACTCTAGATGCAAAGCTACCAACAGATTCAGCTAAGGCAACTGTAGCTCCTCCATGTAGTATACCATCAGGCTGGTGAACTCTAGAATTCACAGGCATTTTACATATGACATAATCATCACCGAAATCAATAAATTCCATATCAAGAGTACCCATTAATGTGTCAATTGAAATAAGATTTGCCTGTTCTATAATTTTACTTTTATCTTTTTGCATTGTTAAATATATTTTTTTTAAAAATACAAAAGGATTGTTGTAAAAAAAATAGGGTACAACTAAAAAGTTATACCCTATTTAATCAGATAATATATAGTATTATTCCTTAACTTCCTCAAAATCAACATCCTCTACATCATCATTTGATTGTTCATCAGAACCTTCTGATTTTTCTGAATTTGAAGAATCGCCTTGTTGTGCTTGTTGAGCTTTATACATTTCTTCACTTGCTGATTTCCATGCTTCGTTAATTTTTTCTAATGCAGGATCGATTACAGCAATATCTTTTGTCTCATATGCTTTTTTAAGCTCATCTAATGCATCTTCTATAGGTTTCTTTTTATCTTCAGAAAGCTTGTCTCCAAACTCTTTAAGTTGTTTTTCTGTTTGGAATATCATAGCATCAGCACTATTAAGTTTATCAGCGGTTTCTTTTGCTTTAGCATCTGCGTCTGCATTTGCCTCTGCATCCTTCTTCATTTTTTCTATTTCCTCTTCAGTTAAACCAGACGAAGCTTCAATTCTTATATCTTGAGTTTTGTTAGTAGCTTTATCAGTTGCTGAAACATTTATTATTCCATTTGCATCAATATCAAAAGTAACCTCAATTTGAGGAACACCTCTTGGAGATGGAGGAATACCATCTAAATGAAATCTTCCTATTGTCTTGTTATCAGGAGCCATAGGTCTTTCTCCTTGAAGAACATGAATTTCAACAGAAGGCTGATTATCTACAGCTGTAGAAAAAACCTGTGATTTCTTTGTTGGTATTGTAGTATTTGCGTCAATTAATCTTGTCATTACATTACCCATAGTCTCTATACCAAGTGATAAAGGAGTTACGTCCAAGAGTAATACATCTTTTACATCTCCAGTGAATACTCCTCCTTGAATTGCAGCACCAACAGCTACCACCTCATCTGGATTTACACCTTTACTAGGTTTCTTTCCAAAAAACTTTTCAACTGCATCTTGAACAGCAGGTATTCTAGTTGAACCACCTACCAAAATAATTTCATCAATATCCTTTTTAGCTAAACCGGCAGCTTTAAGAGCAGCCTTACAAGGATCTATTGTTTTCTTAACAAGATCATCGATTAATTGATCAAACTTAGCTTTTGTTAAAGTTCTAACTAAGTGTTTAGGACCACTATCAGTTGCTGTTATATATGGAAGATTTATTTCAGTCTGAGCAGAAGATGATAATTCAATTTTTGCTTTTTCAGCTGCTTCTTTTAAACGTTGTAAAGACATAGGATCTTTTCTCAAATCCATTCCTTCATCGTTATTAAATTCATCAGCTAACCAATCAATTATCTTTTCATCAACATCGTCACCTCCTAAATGAGTATCTCCATCAGTAGCTAAAACCTCAAAAACACCATCTCCTAGTTCTAGAATTGAAACATCATGAGTACCTCCACCAAAATCAAAAACAACAATTTTTTGATCTTTACCTTTCTTATCTAATCCATAGGCCAAAGCTGCGGCTGTAGGCTCATTAATTATTCTTTTAACCTTTAAGCCAGATATTTCTCCAGCTTCTTTAGTAGCCTGTCTTTGAGAGTCATTAAAATATGCAGGAACAGTAATAACTGCTTCATCAACACTAGTTCCCAAATAATCTTCAGCAGTTTTTTTCATTTTTTGTAAAATCATAGCTGATAATTCTTGAGGAGTATATAATCTGCCTTCAATATCAACTCTAGGAGTATCATTATCGCCTTTTACAACCTTATATGGCACCCTACCTGTTTCTTTTTTGGATTCAGAAAATTTATTACCCATAAATCTTTTTACAGAGTATACGGTTTTTGTTGGATTAGTAACCGCTTGTCTTTTTGCTGGATCACCAACCTTGATTTCACCACCTTCTACAAATGCTATAACCGATGGTGTAGTTCTTTTTCCTTCTGCATTTGGTATTACGACTGGTTCACTACCCTCCATTACTGAAACACATGAATTTGTAGTACCTAAGTCAATTCCAATTATTTTACTCATAATTTTAATTTTTTATTATTCAAATTATACTTGTCAATGATTATGCCAATGCATTTTAGGTATTAAATTGTCAGTTTTTTTATATATTATATGTCATATTGTCATCTTTTCAGGTGTAGAAGAAAACTTAAAAACATAAAAATGAGTTAGTACTATAATATATTTTACTACTTTTACAAGCTCATTTTATTTATAATAATGTCTAAAGCGAAAAAAGAATACAAAAGGATTACTGTAAAATCACTTCTAGATATGAAGATAGAAGGTGAAAAAATTTCTATGCTAACTGCTTATGATTTTACAACTGCAGCTATTGTAGATGGATCTGGTATAGATATTATTTTAGTTGGTGATTCAGCCAGTAATGTTATGGCAGGACACGAAACAACCCTACCCATTACTCTTGACCAGATGATATATCATGCTTCTGGAGTTATTAGAGGAGTCAAAAGATCTTTAGTGGTAGTAGACCTCCCTTTTGGAACTTACCAAAGTGACTCTAAAGTAGCCCTGAAATCTGCTATAAGAATAATGAAAGAAAGCGGATCCCATGCAGTTAAATTAGAAGGAGGAAAGGAAGTAAAGGACTCTATAAAGAGAATTATAAAAGCAGGTATACCTGTTATGGGGCACTTAGGTTTAACGCCACAATCTATATATAAATTTGGCACATATACAGTTAGAGCGAAGGAAGAAAAAGAAGCGCAACAACTTCTTGATGATGCGTTGATGTTAGAAAAAGCTGGATGTTTTGCCATTGTCTTAGAAAAAGTTCCATCAGATTTAGCAGCAAAAGTTGCAAAAAAAGTTAAAATTCCGGTTATAGGAATTGGTGCCGGGAACAAAGTTGATGGGCAAGTATTAGTTATTCATGACATGCTTGGCATGACCAAAGAATTTAATCCTAGATTTCTAAGAAGATATATGAACCTTTATAATGATATGACTAAGGCTATTTCCAAGTATTCAAAAGACGTTAAATCTGGTAATTTTCCTAACTCAAAGGAGCAGTATTAATTTCTCCTAATGAAAACTTTATCAAATTCTAGGAATTTAGATATTCTCTTTGAAGATAATCATCTGATAATAATAAATAAAAAACCTGGAGACATTGTTCAAAAAGATAAAACAAATGACATCTCCTTACTAGAGATTGTAAAAGAATATCTAAAAAGGAAATATAATAAACCTGGAAACGTTTACTTGGGATTAATTCATAGAATTGATAGACCAACATCAGGATTAGTTATGTTTGCTAAAACATCAAAAGCTTTATCAAGAATGAATAATATGCTGAAGGGGAAAATGATAGTTAAAACATATTGGGCAATAACTAAAAATAAGCCAGAAAAGGAATCTAGCCAACTAGTTCATTGGTTGAAAAAAAATGAAAAGAAAAATAAATCAACTCATTTTTCAAGAGAAACAAAAAATGCAAAAAAAGCCATTCTTGATTACACAATTATAAAAGAACTTGAGAATTACTTCTTATTGGAGATTATAATGGGATCAGGAAGGCACCATCAAATAAGATGTCAACTACAAGCAATAGGATGTCCAATCAAGGGTGACTTAAAGTATGGGGCAAAAAGAAGTAATTCTGACGGGAGTATAGATCTACATGCAAAACATTTAAAATTTATCCATCCTGTAACTAAAAAAGAGGTTAACTTAAATGCACCTGTTAGAGAAAATAAAATATGGCAAAGCTGTGTTTAATTAACTTTATATAAATTTGCTAAGCAAATATTATAAAATGGATTTTTCAAATTATATAGATGAACAAGAAAACTACTTTAAAAATGGAAACACCCTTCCTATAAGTAAAAGAAAAAAGCTATTGAAAAATCTTAAAAAAGAAATTCTAGCTAATGAGAAGGAAATTTTTGATGTATTAAAAAAGGATCTTAGAAAGTCCAATTACGAGACATATTTGACTGAGATAGGGATATTAATTACTGAAATTGACTTATTTCTAAAAAATATTGACAATTGGTCAAAACCCAAAAAAGTAAAATCATCTTTATTAAGCTTTCCTTCTTCAGACTATGTATATAGTGAACCTTATGGTAAAATACTTATAATATCACCATGGAATTACCCTTTCCAACTAGCTATTTTACCAACAATGTCAGCTGTTGCTGCAGGAAACACTGTAGTTTTAAAGCCAAGTGAACATGCTCCACACACCTCTAAACTAATTAAAGATATTATTGAAAAAGTATTTGAAAAATCTCATGTTTTAGTAATAGAAGGAGCTGCAGAAACTGCATCCAAACTACTTGAGTATAGATGGGATTACATTTTTTTTACAGGAAGTGTAAGAATTGGTAAAATAGTCGCCGCAGCTGCAGCAAAAACTCTAACACCAATAACACTAGAACTTGGAGGCAAAAACCCTTGTATAATTGATGATACAATTGATTTAAAACTAGCTGCAAGAAGAATAGTTTGGGGTAAATTTGTAAATGCAGGGCAAACTTGTATTGCACCAGACTTTCTTATTGTTAAAAACAATATAAAAGATAAATTAATTGGTGAGCTATTATCTGAAATTAGAAGAGCTTATGGAGAAAACCCTGAGAATTCTGAAGACTATCCAAGAATTGTAAACAAAACTAATTTATCTAGGCTATCTAATCTAATAGAAGGAACAAATATTGTTTATGGAGGTAAGTATAACATAGACACTTGCTATTTCTCTCCTACTATAATAGATGAACCAAAAATTGAAAGTCCATTAATGGCTGAAGAAATTTTTGGACCAATCCTTCCCGTTATATCATATGATAATGAGAATGAAATAGAAAAACTCATATTGAAGTACGAAAAACCATTAGCATTATACGTCTTCAGCACTAATAATACGTTTTCAGAAAAAATTATCCGAAAGTATAGTTTTGGAGGCGGAGCTATTAATGACACAATCATACATTGTGGAAATCCTAACCTTCCTTTTGGAGGTGTTGGTCATAGTGGCATTGGAGCATATCACGGTAAAGCAAGTTTTGACCTTTTATCTCATAAAAAATCAATAATAAAAAAAGGAAATTGGCTTGATATTAAAATAAGATATGCACCATATGATGGGAAACTAAACACAGTAAAAAAATTCTTTAAATTTTTTAGTTAATTGATCAATTGAAATTTTATAATTGAACTTGTCTTCTTTTGAGAAAGAATATCAATGCTTTTTGCTGTTAACTGCAATACTCTTGGATATCCACCTGTAGTTTGCGCATCTTTCATAAGAATAATCAGTCTACCTCCTAAAGTTAATTGCACAGTTCCAGGAAGAACATGTGATGTTATTATAGATTTTAAATTATTATCTATTTTTTGATTTAATACATAACCCATTCTGTTGTGATTATTAGAAATTGAATACTCTTTCTCAATTAACAACTCTTTATTTTGTTTGCTCAACATGTTAAATTCAGGCCCTTTGTAACATTCTAGTATATTTGACATCACCATCTTTTTTATTGAACCCTCATGTTTTCCTGTTAATTCTTTCGAAAAATCATTTAAATGAACCTCATCATTTTTATTTAATTTAAATTGATTGGTTAAGCCATTATACATGCTTCTACTATTCATAACCTTCTCAGAATCAATTCCTCCTTTAAAAGCTAAATACGTTCTAAACCCATCTATTACTCTTCCAAAACTAAGCACATCCCCTTTTTTTACCTCTAATGAAGAATACATTTCTATAGATAAATTATTTAGTTTGGGATCCATATCTGATCCAGTTATTGATATATGAGTATTACATTCAAATTTTAATACACATCCTATCATAGTTAATTCTAAAAGTGCTTTTGAATTAGGGTTACCTAAGATTCTATTTGCCATATTAGCAGAGCCTTGATCCATAGAGCCACTTACTGGAACTCCATAATTTTGACATCCAAAACGCCCAGCATCTTGAATAGAAGTATAAAATCCTGGATCAAGAACTTTAATCATTTATTGTTTTTTTATTTATTCTATAATCACCTAACCCTACCTGCTTTTCAATTTCTTTATAATCATCTTTAGTTATTTGAAAAAACTGAATTTTATCACCAGGCTTAGCAAAACATGGATTGTTTTTTGATTTATCAAATAAGCATATAGGTGTATTCCCTAAAACATTCCACCCACCTGGACTTTCCTGAGGATAAATTCCTGTTTGTTCATTAGCAATAGCAACTGCTCCTTTAGGGACTCTTAATCTTGGCTCCTTTTTTCTTGGAATATGAAGCATCTTATCTAAAGAGCCTAAATATAGAAAACCTGGTAAAAAACCTATTAGATATACAGTATATATTTGTTGACAATGTTTTTCTATAATCTCTTTTGTATGAACTTTATTTTGTGTAGCGACAAAATCAATATCCAATGCATAAGTTTTATCATAACAAACAGGTATATGCCATAAAAATCTATCTTTTTTATCTAATGTCATTCTAGAATCATAAAGCTCATCTAGTTTGTTTTCCAACTCAACTATATTTTTTATTTTTTTTTCAAAAATTAACAAAAGAGAACAATAAGAAGATCTAACCTCAGAAATATTATTGAAATTAGATTCTATCACATTTTTAAAGTCATTTACATCATTGTTAATTTTCTCATCTATTTCTTCTGGCCAGTTTATTAAAAGGCAATTAGAATTAAATAGGAAGTATTTTAATTTATAGTTGTTCAATTCTAAAAATTTTATTTTTTTAAATCTGCAAAAAGACTCTTAATTATAATCGACATCTTTGGGCTATCTCCATGAACACAAAAGGTATCACCAATGATTTTTTTATAATTTCCATTTACTGTTTGAATCTTATTGTCTATAATAACATTTTTTAATCTATTCAGCATTTTATTATGATCTAAAATCATTGAATTATTTTTACTCCTAGAAACAAGTGACAAATCATCGTTATAATTCCTATCCAAAAAAACTTCATAATTAATTTTTATGTTTTTTTCCAATGCAAGTTCCGATATTAATGACCCATAAGGAACATATAAAATTTTATCTGGATAGTTCTTTTTCATTAATTCTACTATAGTAGAAGCTGTATCTACATCAACCACTGAAAAATTATAAAGAGCTCCATGAAGTTTTATATGATCTATAGTAATAGAATGAGTATTACATATTTCATTTAATTCATTAATCTGATTTTTTAAGGAACTGATTAAATCAGATTTAGAAATAGAAATTTTTTTTCTACCAAAATTTTCTTTATCGGGATATGAAGGATGTGCACCAACTTTCACACTATGTTTTTTTGCTATTAGAATTGTATTTTTCATAGTTGACTTATCTCCAGTATGTCCACCACAAGCTATACTGCAAGATGTTAAGTAAGGCATTATATCTTTTTCAATACCTGTACCCTCACCCAAATCCGAATTTATCTTAACTTGATTTATATTCATCAGATTAATTCCATTACTTTAATTACACTTTTAATTCCTAATATTAATGTAATTAAAAAAACAAACAATGAGATTAAATTATTCTTCCAACTGTTAGCATAGTTGCCTAAAACCTTTTTACTATTAGCAATTAAAATTAAAAAGAATGTTACTGTAGGCAAAAGAATACCATTAGCAACTTGAGCAAACTTTATTATTTCTATAGAACTTATATTTAAACTTGAACAAACTACCCCTATGAATAAAACCACAAACCAAATGATTCTAAAATTAAATGACTTTAAATCTGTACCCCAATTCAAGCATCCACAAGTAACATAAGCAGCTGCTAATGGAGCAGTTATAGCGCTAGTTAATCCAGCAGCAAACAATCCAAAAGATATCAAATGCTTTGAGAAACTTCCAAAAACAGGTTCTATACCTTTAGCTAAATCTATAGCTGAATTAAGATTATCTAAACCTATAGATGTTGAAGAAATTATTATACAAATAGAAATAAATCCACCAACAATTACCGCAATTAAAGTGTCAATTCTTGCCTCTTTTAATTTGTCTGGAGATTTCCACTTTTCTTTAGCTA
>JAZABS010000001.1:0-9283 GCA_036136835.1 Bacteroidota bacterium | reverse complement strand
TGGAAGGCCGATTCAGATTTTCTAGATCCAATGTGCGGAGGAGGAACAATTCTAATTGAAGCAGCAATGATAGCTTGTAATATAGCGCCAAATCTTAATAGAAAGGAATTTGCTTTTGAAAAATGGAAGGATTGGGATGAAGAATTATTTGAATTAATTGAAAAATCAGTTATTAAAAAGGCAGTGAAGTTTCATCATAAAATCTATGGTTATGATATATCAGGTTTAGCTATAAAAAAAGCAAAAGAAAATATTAAAAATGCTGAATTAGAAATTAATATCATTGTTGAAAAAAGAGACTTTTTTACTACGAAGAAGAAAAATGAAAATAATCTCCATGTTTTATTTAATCCACCATATAACAAAAGAATATCTTATGATATAAAGGATATGTACACAAATATTGGAAATACATTAAAAAATAATTATTCAGATTCTAATGTTTGGCTAATCACAAGCAATATTGAAGCTATAAAAAACATAGAACTACATCCGTCCAAAAAAATCAAACTATTTAACGCTAATCTAGAATCTAGGCTTGTTAATTATGAGATATATAAAGGTTCTAAAAAAACAAAGGTCTAGTTATTTTTTTATAATAGGAATTAAATAAGATATTGAATAGCTAAATCCTGATCCTAAGCTAGAGCTATCATATGTTCTATTGAAGCCAGGAATATAGATATTGTCAATATTATTCTTTGTCTTGTCAGAAATAAGATTTTTTAACTGAACATTAAATCCAAGAAAAAGGTTGTTTATAATTTGTGTTTTTACACCTATAACAAATTCAATCCATAAAGCATTTAGTCCATCACTTATAATAGGTTCTTGAGATGATGTTTGTCCCCATATTTGACTATTCGTATTATAAATTGTATAACTATTAACTGTTTGTGTAAAATCACCAAAACCAACTCTGAAACCAGAATAGATCAAATTATCCATTCCAAGCCAATTGTTGTACATATTGTAGTCTCCACCAACTTTTAAATAACTTCCTTTTGACTGAGTTGTTATATATTCATTTGAAACAATCTTTTTCTCTGTCCCTAATTCTGAAGAAATATAAATATTTTTTAATATTCTTAAGTCAGCATTTAATTCAACACCTTCATAATCTTCATTAAAAGCTGAATTTATAATCTTACTTAAATCAGTTCCAATTCTTAATCCAAATTTATTTTTAACAGCTGTAGAATCCTTTTCAGTTTGTGAAAATGAAGTTATAAAGACATTGAATAAAAGTATTGTGCTAATGTAGTATTTTAACATGTGCTTGATTTTCATTAATAACTATTGGGTTAAGAATTTCATATCCTTGAATCCAAGTATATACTGGCGGATCCTGTAATACATCAAAATTAAAAAACGATGTTATAGAGTAATTTGTAATAAATCCACAAGCTCTTGATACAAATTTATCTGTCATTTCATAGTCTATGTATATATGATTTAATATTCCAGAAGGAGTCCAGTTGTCTAGCTCACCCATATAATCTTTTACAAACTTAAAATTTGATACTCCTATATCATTTCTTAATGGAATCGCAATTGAGTCAGTAGTTATTCCACTTATTTCTTCTATTAGAACTAATTCATTGTCTCTTACAGCATAAACAGCTAATGACTCTACATTTTTTCTTTCCTGAGTATTATTAATATCATAGAAAGTAATTACTAGTCTGGGAGTTGTTTGAGTTGATTCAGGACAAATATCATCCTTTTCGCAGCTAGTAAGAAAAATTATAGAGACGATTAAAATTAATCTATACATTCCTTGTTGTTTTTTTCAAAAGTACAACATTTTCTACATGATAAGTTTGAGGAAACATATCAACTGATTGAGATGTGCTAATTGTATAAAATGCCTTCATTATGTTTAAATCTCTAGCCTGTGTTGCACTATTACAGCTTACATAAATAATTTTATTTGGTAAAATCTTTAAAAGTTTGTCAATCACATTTTTATGCATCCCAGATCTAGGTGGATCGATGATTATTGTATCTGGCATACCATTATTAACTAAGAAATCATCGTTTAGAACTTTTCTGACTTCTCCAGTGTAAAAGCTAACATTATTTATAGAGTTTAATTTAGCATTTTCTTTAGCTGCCTTTACAGCATCTTTCACAGATTCTACTCCTATTATTTGTTTTGCATTTTCTGCTAAAAATATTGATATTGTTCCAATTCCAGAATACAGATCATATATAATTTCATGTGATTTTATATTAGCCATCTTCTTTACAATATTGTATAATGTTTTGGTTTGTTGAGAATTTGTTTGGTAGAAAGATTTTGCATATATCTTAAACCTGAAGTTATCAATCTGTTCAAATATATGATCATTTCCATAATGGCAGTAAATTTTTTGATCATATAATGTGTCATTTGCTTTCTTATTTATAACATATAATAATGAAGTGATATTTGGAAACTCATTAATAAGGCTATCTAAAAGGTTTTTAATCAATTTAGTTTTCTTATAAAATTGAATTAAAACCATAATTTCTCCAGTAGTTGATGTCCTTATCATCATTGATCTTAAGTCTCCTGAGTTATTTTTATAATCAAAATAAGTAAGGCCTATTTTTTTTGAATTTGTTTTTATAAAATTTCTAATTCTATTCGATGGGTTTTTTTGGAGCCAGCATTTTTCTATATCTATTACCTTATTCCACATTCCTGGGACATGAAAACCTAAAGCATTTTTATCAGAAAAAGTTTTAGAAGATTCAATTTCATCATTTGTAAGCCATCTTGAATTGCTAAATGAAAACTCTAGCTTGTTTCTATAAAAATATTCCTTTTTGGCTTTTTTAATTGGTTTTGTTGTTATTGGTTTTACGCCTCCAATTCTTTCTAAATTATTCTCAACTTCTTTTTGCTTATATTTAATTTGACTCTCATAATTCATATTCTGCCAACTACATCCTCCGCATATTTGAAAATGATTACATTTTGGATCAATTCTGAAATTTGACTTAGAGATTGTTTTAATCACTTTTCCTTCATAATAAGATTTTCTTTTTTTTCTTAATTGTATATCAACTATATCGCCAGGAACAGCCCCTGTAATAAATACTACTTTTCCATCTGGAGCTTTAGCAATAGACTTTCCTTTTGCCGCAGTATCTAAGACTTCTACTTTGTGGATTATTTTTTGTTTTTGAGACATTTATTATTGAACTCTTAAATAACTTATGATTGAAATTTAGTAATTTGCGCTAATTTAAAACTTATATTATATAATGACTAAATTAAGTTCTGAAAACATAATAGATTTAGAATATAAATTCGGTGCTCACAACTATCATCCACTTCCAGTTGTGTTGAATGAGGGTAAAGGAGTTTTTGTATGGGATGTAGAGGGTAGGAAATATTATGATTTTTTATCTGCATATTCGGCAGTAAATCAAGGCCATTGTCATCCTGAAATTATTAAAGCTTTAATAGATCAATCAAAAAAGCTTACCCTTACTTCTAGAGCTTTTCACAACAATATTTTAGGAAAATATGAAAAATACATTACAAAATTGTTTGGTTACGACAAGGTCTTACCGATGAATACTGGAGTGGAAGGAGGGGAGACTGCAGTTAAATTAGCAAGAAAGTGGGCTTATGAAGTAAAAAAAGTCCCAGTAAATAAAGCCAAAGTAATTTTTGTTGAAGGTAATTTTTGGGGAAGAACACTAGGTGCTATATCTTCATCTACTGATCCATCAAGCACGACTGGGTTTGGGCCTTTTATGCCTGGTTATGAGATTATTCCATATAACGATATCCAAGCTTTAGAGAATGCTTTAAAAGACAAAAATGTAGCTGCATTTATGGTAGAGCCAATTCAAGGTGAAGCTGGTGTCGTAGTTCCGGATGATGATTATTTACTTAAAGCATATAATCTTTGTAAAAAATCAAACGTATTATTTATTGCAGATGAAGTTCAAACAGGGATTGGAAGAACAGGGAAAATGCTTTGCTGTGATCATCACAGCTTTAAACCTGACATACTTATTTTAGGTAAAGCACTTTCTGGAGGTGTATTTCCTGTTTCTGCAATACTTGCTTCAAATGAGATAATGCTTACAATTAAACCTGGAGAGCATGGATCTACTTTTGGTGGAAATCCTTTGGCTTGTGAAGTAGCCATGGCTGCATTAGAGGTTATAATAAAAGAAGGTATGATTGAAAATGCTGATAGGTTGGGTAAGATTTTTAGAGAAGAAATTAATAGGTTTATTACAAATTCCTCCATAGCTAGACTTGTTAGAGGTAAAGGTTTATTAAATGCAATTGTTATAAACGATGATGATGATGGTGATACTGCATGGAATATTTGCATGTCTATGGCAGAGAAAGGTTTACTAGCTAAACCAACTCATGGAAATATAATTAGATTTGCACCACCTCTAGTTATTAATGATGAACAGCTAAATGAATGCTTAACAATTATTACCACAACTCTTAAAGAGTTTGACAGATAATTTTTTGGTATAAAATAACTTTTATTTATAAATTAGACTAACTAACTTTTTATGAATACATTTTCTAATAATTCTTATCAGTGTTATTTTGATAATGCTGCTACTACAAGAGTAAGAGATGAAGTTGCTGAAAAAATAGTAGATGTTTTAAAAAATAATTATGGAAACCCTTCGTCTACACATAGTTACGGAAGACCTTCTAAATCATTAATTGAATTATCTAGAAAAGAAATTGCAGCACATTTAAATGTAAGTGCATCCGAAATTATATTTACTTCTGGAGGAACTGAGGCTGATAATTTAATACTTAGGAGTGCAGCTAGAGACCTAAAGATTAGACACTTTATATCATCTAAAATTGAACACCATGCTGTAACTCATACATTAGATGAATTAGAAAAAGACTATAATGTTAAGGTTTCATTTGTTAATCTTAATAAAAATGGAGAGGTAGACTATAAAAATCTCAATGAATTATTAGCTAATTCTAAGGATAGATGTATGGTTAGTTTAATGCATATAAATAATGAAATTGGCAATATGCTTGATTTGGAAAAGGTTTCAAATATATGTTTAGAACATAAAGCGTTGTTTCACAGTGATACAGTTCAGTCAGTAGGACATTATAATATAGATCTTTCAAAGACTAAAGTAGATTTTATTGTTGCAAGCGCACATAAATTTCATGGACCTAAAGGTATTGGCTTTGCCTACATAAATAAATCTTCTCAATTAAGACCTTTAATTTTTGGTGGTATGCAGGAAAGGGGATATAGAGCAGGAACAGAAAGTGTTCATAATATTGTTGGTATGTCAGAAGCTCTTAATATATCAATGGAAAAATTAGAAGAAGAGAAAAAATACATATCAGAGCTAAAAAGTTATTTTATTAAAAAACTTAAATCTTCAATTAATGATGTTGAGTTTAATGGTTTGTCAGGTGATATGAATAAATCTACCTATACACTTTTAAACGTACAGTTTCCAATTGAACAGTCTAAAGCGGAAATGTTTTTATTTAAACTAGATTTAAAAGGAATAGCATGTTCTAAAGGTAGTGCATGTCAGAGTGGGAGCGATGTAGGTTCACATGTTTTAAACGAAGTTTTATCTAGCGAAGAACTAAATAAAGTTTCTATAAGATTTTCATTAAGTATATATAATAAAAAAGAAGATATAGATATAGCTGTTAATGAAATAGTCGACTTGCTTAGCTAAAACTTAAATTCTAAATTAAGATTAAATATTCTAGGGGTAAGATAATTTGGTATTGAAAATTGTCTTTTAGAATAAACATCTCTAACCCATGTATTAGTAATTGAATTCTGCACATCAAACATGTTAAATATTTCTAATCCAACTGTTAGCTCCTCAAATAAGCTTCTAAATCCAGTATTAAATTTTTTATTTTTTCCAGCAACTATATAAGATATGCCTAAATCTGCTCTTTTATAGTCTGGTAATCTATTTAAATAATTGTATGGATTTGAATAGCTAGGAGCTCCACCAGGTACTCCGGTATTATATATAAGATTTAAATACATTTTTAAGTCAGGGATATTTGGAACATAGTCTTGAAATAAAATACCAAACTTTAATCTTTGATCTGTTGGTCTAGCTATAAATCCTTGATTGTCAATATTTTCCTCTGTTTTTAAATATCCTAAACTGAACCAAGATTCAGTTCCAGGAACAAACTCTCCATTTAGTCTTAGATCTAAACCGTAAGCATATGCTTTAGCATCATTATTTGCAGAATATCTTATTCTTACATTGTCTATAGTGTATGAGTTTACATCAGTCATATTTTTATAATAAATTTCTGATAATAACTTAAAAGGCCTATTCCATATTTTCATAGAATATTCGTTTGATAGAACATAATGAATAGATTTCTGAGCTTTTAGATCATAATTAATATTTCCATTATAATCTCTTAATTCTCTATAGAAAGGAGGTTGATAATAAATTCCCGTACTAAATCTAAATAGCATATCTTTTTCCCAGTATGGTTTTATTGCAAATTGTAATCTTGGACTAATAACACTGTTGAATTTATTATTATTTATTTTCCAACCATGAATTCTAATTCCAGCATTATAATATAATTTGTTTTTTTCATTATCAGAAATATTGCTCCACTGTAAATAAGACTGGATTCTTTTTATTTTAGAGCTATTAGTTGTTCTTATGTCACTAAAAGGAATAATTGGTCCTTCGTTTGACTCATATGGCTGCTGGCTTAACGAATTAATAAATGGCGGATCTACTGAAAATCCAGCTGAATCAATAACTTCCCATTCAATAATTCTGTCATCAATATCTTCAGAGGTATATTTGATTGAAAACTCAATATTATGACTATCTATATTATAATATAATTTGTTTTCAATATTAAAAATCAATGCGTCAAGGCTATTTCTTGCATGATTTAATTGAGCTCCAATCCCTTCACTAAACTCAACCTCTCCTAAATCCTCATCTCCAATACTGCTATTTACCTCACCTAAATTATATTGAGCTAGAATATCAAAATACTCTTGTTCTATAGTGTTAAATGTAGAAGCGATAAATTTCATTACCAGGTTTTTATTTATGTTTATTTTAGTTGTTAATGAGGAAAAAAATGTTTTGTATTTATCTTTTTCTTGCCCATTATAATAAACAATTAAAGCTGTAGGATCCTCTAATGTTCCAAAATTTGTTTGTCTGGTTTTTGGCTTATAGTTATAACTATTAATAGAGATGTTTGATAATAGACTTAATTCAATTTTTTCTGAAAATTTATAATTAAATAAATTTTGAAAATCTATAAAACTAGGTTTGTAATTTGTTTTAGTTTCCCTGGATTCAACTAATAAACTATTGTCCCTATATCTAAAGCCTAGAATATTTGAGATTTTCGAATCATTTGAAACTAAATCAGATGATATTCTACTTCCTAACAGATTTAAATTACTGGTAAACTTGTTTTTTAATGGTTTTCTGTATTTTATATCCAATACGGATGACATTTTATCACCATATTTAGATTGAAACCCACCAGAAGAAAATTTTGTTGATTTAATTAAATCCGTATTAATAAAGCTTAGACCTTCCTGTTGTCCTGATCTGATAAGAAAAGGCCTGTACACTTCAACATCATTAACATAAACAAGGTTTTCATCAAAATTTCCCCCTCGGACAGAATATTGAGTACTAAGTTCATTTGATATATTTACTCCCGGAAGTGTTTTTAATAAATTTTCAATACCAGGTTGAGCTCCTCTAATATTTCTGATAATTTCAGGATTAATATTAGAAACTCCAATAAAATTTTCTCTAGTATTTGAATTTAAAACTACTGTTGCTATTTGTTCAATATTTTTATTCATAACAGGATTAAACTCAAAGATTTCACCATCTTTCAAATTAAATTTCAAACTAATTTTCTTGTAATTAATATGAGTAAATTCAATAATAATCTCTTTATTGTTTTCGATATCAATAGAGTAGTAGCCGTTAGAATTTGAGACAGTGCCTGATAAATTAGAGATTATGTTTACATTTTCAATTGGAAATTCATTTGTATCTAGTATAATCCCTTTTATTTGAGCATTCTGAGAAAAGGACTTATTTAAAGCTCCTAAAAAAAATACTATAATTATTAATTTTTTAATCAATCTTAATCAGGTTTTCTGTAAAAAGTAGTTTTATATACTGATTTATTACCTACATTGTCTACAACCTCAACTCTAAGGTTATTTTTGGCTTCACTTATTATCTTATCGTTAAAGTCATATGTTAAAACGCCTTTTTTAGTGTTTAATTCAAATAGTACCCACTTATCATTTATCCACCCGTTATAACTTCTTATCCCTGATTCTAAATCCTTTATTTTAATTTTCAGATTAGAAAAGTTAGAAATCCAATCATTGTTTTTAAATCCAACTATTGATATTGATGGGTTAATTGTATCTTGCTTTAGTATAAATTTACCTAACGATTTTGTTGTAGCTTTTTTGCTATTTAATCCATCTGTCGTATATATATAATTTGGCATTTTATTATTATCTGACAATTTCGCAATAAACAGACGATTCTTTGTTGAATCATTATAACGATCTGTGTTAAAATAAATTGTTATAGGCTTTAGAAGGGCGATTGTATCTTTTGAAATACTTAGGGTGTCATTTCTGTAACTTATTTGAATACTTAAATTCTTGTAAAACGTCCCATTTTTAATAGATACTTTGGCTCTATTAAAATTAAAATCATAGTCTTTTTTTAAATCTATAAATTTAAATTCTGTGTTTTTAGATATATTATTTGGTTTATTCTTTATAGCTGAGCCAATTATAGGAGCAATTAATTTGCTTTTGTTACCATTTACATCTGAAATATTAACTTCATAAGTATATGATTTGTTTTCTTCTATTAATAAATACCCATTATTTTTATTATTTGAATAGAGTTTTAAAGGGTTGTAATTTTCAACAAATAATTTTTGGATACGTTTTTTGTTGTTTTTAAAATAAGAGTAATCAATAAAAGCATTTATATGTTTAGTCTGATCAAAAGATATAGAATCAAAAGATATAGTTAATATATTCTTATTATCAATGAAAGTTTCTATTTTGGATACACCATTGTTATTCCTTGCCAAATCATGTCTGTCATAAGCAACTATTCCAAAACCTATTTTTCCTGCAGTTCTTATTGTATCTGCGACATATAATGAGCTAGATATTCTTTTAATTTTAATTTCATTTTGTTTATCACTATATACAGTTTTATAATACAGGTTATTAATATG